>CANGCO010000133.1 GCA_947452365.1 Caulobacteraceae bacterium | reverse complement strand
CGGGCCCAGATTCAGCGTTGGAAGGACCTTTTGGCATGACCAAGCCCCCCCTGATCCTGATCGGCCTTTTGGGCGCAATTCTGGGCCTCAGCGCCTGTGGCAAACAAGGCAATCTCGACCAGCCTGCGCCCCTGTTTGGGGCCAAGGAACAGGCCGAATATGCCGCCCGCAAACAGGCCCAGATCGATGCCGCCGAAAAGGCCAAGGCCGCCAAGATGGTCACGCCCAATCCGGTGACGCCGCAGGAAATCGAGGCTGCACCCTCGCCTGCGCCCGTGCCGCAAAACTGAGCATGAACCATTTCGATTATCGAGACGGCGAGCTGTGGTGCGAGGGCGTGGCCCTGTCGGCCATTGCAAAAGCGGTTGGCACCCCGGTCTATGTCTATTCCTCGGCCACGCTCGAGCGGCATTTTGCCGTGTTTCGGGGTGCCTTTGAGGGGTTGGGCCTAGGCGAGCCCCTGATTGCCTATGCGGTCAAGGCCAATTCCAATGTCTCGGTCCTGCGCACGCTTGGTCTAGCCGGGGCTGGCGCCGATACGGTGTCAGAGGGCGAGATACGCCGCGCCCTGGCCGCTGGCATCCCCGCCAGCCGCATTGTGTTCTCCGGCGTTGGCAAGACCGCCAAGGAGCTGGCCTTTGCGATCGAGGCCGGCGTTAGCGAAATCAATATCGAGTCCGAGCCAGAACTGGACCTATTGTCCCAGATCGCTGCGGCCAAGGGCGCGCGGCCAGCCATAGCCATCCGGGTCAATCCCGATGTCAGCGCCGGTGGCCATGCCAAGATCTCGACGGGCAAGTCCGAAAACAAGTTTGGCGTTTCATTCGCCGAGGCCGAGCGGCTGTATGCTAAGGCAAGCCAAAACCCAGCCCTAAGGCCTCTTGGCATTGCCTGTCATATTGGCAGCCAGATCACCGACCTTACCCCCATGCGCGAGGCCTTTACCAAGATGCGCGGCCTGGTCGAGCATTTGCGCGGTCAGGGTCTTGTCGTCGAGCGGCTCGATCTCGGCGGCGGTCTGGGCGTGCCCTATTTCAACCAGCCAAGCCCGCCAGAACCAAAAGCCTTTGCCCAGATGGTGGCCGAGGTGGTGCGCGGGCTAGATGTGCAACTGGCCTTTGAGCCTGGCCGCCTGATCGCGGCCAATGCTGGCGTCCTGGTGTCAGAGGTGATCCATGTCCATCAAAGGCCAGAGGGGCGCAAATTCCTCGTGCTGGATGCGGGCATGAATGACCTGATCCGCCCGGCCATGTATGACGCCTATCACGATATCCGCCCGCTTAAAGCGCCCGCGGCGGACGCGCCCTTAAGCGCCTATGATGTGGTTGGCCCCGTCTGCGAAACCGGCGACACCTTTACCCGCGACCGCCTCTTGCCGCCCATGGCTGCGGGCGACCTGGTCGCGTTCTTATCCGCCGGAGCCTATGGCGCCGCCATGTCCAGCCAATACAATTCCCGCCCCCTGATCCCAGAGGTCTTGGTCAAGGGCGACGCGTTCGCGGTCATCCGGCCTAGGCCGAGTATGGAGGATATGCTGGCGGCTGAGCCGTTAGCGGCGTGGTTGTAGGGGGCTACTCGCCAAAGAGTTCCGAATGTGTCCCCGCGCGGACAAACAGAACTGAATTCGCGTCCGAGCGATAGATCAGCAAAAAGTCACCTCCGAGATGGCATTCGCGGTGATCGACCCATTCGCCCTTGAGCGGGTGGTCTAGCCATTCTGGCCCTAAGGGCGCGTCGTCGGCGATCAGAAGCATCATGGCCGCCCGCAGCTTATGCATGTCATAGCGGCCGGACCGCGACAGGCGCTCCCAGTCCTTGCGAAAGGCTTTTGAATAGTCGCAGGTCCGCGGCGGCGCAGCCCGCTTGCTACTGGCGGGCTTTTTCGAGGTCATCGATCAGGGCGTCGACTGAGTCAAAACGCGCGGCCCTTGCCTTCATAATAGCCCGAGCCTCCTCCATCGCCAAACGCGTTTGCGCATTGGGAACCTTAAGCTCAAGTGGAAAAGCTTGATCGCTGACAACCCGCGTCAACAAGATCCGCACAGCATCCGAAACGGACATGCCCATAGATTCCAAGGCCAAGCCGGCCTGGGCCTTGAGTTCGTCATCAATCCGAACATGCAACATCGATGTCTGGGCCATAGGCGTATTCTCCGATAAGGCCATATATGTATCGCTTTTGAGATACAGTCAAGATGGAGGATATCGAATGGGCAAGGACGCCTCTGACCCACATCCCCCAAATGAAAAGACCCCCGCCGTTTTGCGGCGAGGGTCTTATGGTGGAGCTAAGCGGAGTCGAACCGCTGACCTCTTGAATGCCATTCAAGCGCTCTACCAGCTGAGCTATAGCCCCGAGAAGATCGGGTGGTTCCGGGTGTTTCCCTTGGTGGGGGGCCGGTGAGGTCGCGGACACTATGCCGAGGGTTTAAATGGATCAACCCTGTTTGTGAAGTTTTTTGCAATGCCCGGAAAAGCCTTGTGCATAAAGGCGTTTCCGGGGCGCAAGACAGGTCTAGTTATCCAGATCGCCCTCGCCAGGCAGTCCTTCGATCTCATCTTCCGGGAAATCCTCGTCCTCGTCTTCGAGGAAGGGCACATCATCGCCTTCTTCTTCGAGGTCGGAATCCTCGGCAAAATCAACGCCCAGATCATCGGGTGAATTCGGTGGCGAGACGCCGTCCGAATCAAGGTCATCGACCTCCATCGGTTCGGCATCGACCGCAGCATCGATTTCGGGGGTGTCATCCACCTCGTCCTCGAAGCCATCCTGATCCTCGACGACCTTGGCTGGGGTTTCCTCGGCGTCCTCATAATCGGGCGTCGTGGTGCGGGCACGGTTGCGGCGTGACTTCACAGCCTCTTCTGGATCGAAGGCTGTGGCGCACTTGGGGCACACCGCAGGACGACGCAGGAGGTCATAAAACTTAGCCTGGCAGTTCGGGCAAACTTGTTTGGAGCCCAATTCGGGACTGGCCAATAGGAACGATCCTTTAAGAGCCTGTTT
>CANGCO010000132.1 GCA_947452365.1 Caulobacteraceae bacterium | reverse complement strand
TTTCGCGCAACCTCGAAGAGACCCTGCATAAGGCCGTCGCCTTCGCCAACCAGCGTAAGCATGAATATTGCACGCTAGAACATTTGCTTCTGTCCCTGTCCGAGGATCAGGACGCATCCAATGTGATGCGCGCCTGTGATGTGGATATTACCGGCCTGCGCAAGAGCCTGACCGAGTATCTGGATGTCGAGCTGAAATCCTTGATTGTCGAGGACAGCGACGACGCCAAGCCGACGGCGGGTTTCCAGCGGGTTATTCAGCGGGCCGTGATTCACGTCCAGTCCTCGGGCCGCGATGAGGTGACAGGCGCTAATGTCCTGGTCGCCATCTTCTCTGAACGCGAAAGCCATGCGGCCTATTTCCTGCAAGAACAGGACATGACCCGCTATGACGCGGTCAATTATATCGCCCATGGCATAGCCAAAAAGCCCGGTGCCTCCGAGCCGCGCCCTGTTAAGGGCTCTGCCGATACTGAGGATGGCGAACGCCCGGCCGCCAAGCCTTCGGGCGATGCGCTCGAGGCCTATTGCGTCAATCTCAATGAGAAGTCGCGCCAGGGCAAGGTCGACCCCTTGATCGGCCGCACCGCCGAGGTGGACCGCGCCATCCAGATCCTGTGTCGCCGGACCAAAAATAATCCCTTGCTGGTCGGCGACCCTGGCGTGGGCAAGACGGCCATTGCCGAGGGCCTGGCCCGCAAGATCGTCAATCACGAAGTGCCAGAAGTCTTGGCGGGCGCGACCATATTCAGCCTGGATATGGGCTCGCTTCTGGCTGGGACCCGCTATCGCGGCGATTTCGAAGAGCGGATCAAGCAGGTGATGAAGGAGTTGGAGGCCCACCCCAACGCCATCCTGTTCATCGACGAGATTCACACCGTGATTGGGGCGGGTGCCACGTCTGGCGGGGCCATGGATGCGTCCAACCTGCTGAAACCGGCCCTGGCCTCGGGCACGCTGCGTTGCATGGGCTCGACCACCTATAAGGAGTTTCGCCAGCACTTCGAAAAGGACCGCGCCCTGGTGCGCCGGTTCCAGAAGATTGATGTCAATGAGCCGAACATTGAGGACTCCATCAAGATCCTCAAGGGCCTGAAATCCTATTATGAGGACTTCCATAAGCTCAAATATACCCATGACGCCATCAAGGCGGCGGTCGAGTTATCGGCGCGTTACATTACCGATCGCAAACTGCCCGATAAGGCGATTGATATCATTGATGAGGCCGGGGCCTCGCAAATGCTGCTGCCCGAGGCCAAGCGCAAAAAGACGCTGGGCGTGAAGGAGATCGAGGCGATCGTCGCCAAGATCGCTCGCATCCCGCCAAAGTCCGTCTCCAAGACCGATGCTGAATCGCTGAAAAGCCTTGAGGCCGATCTGGAACGCGCCGTGTTTGGCCAGGGTCCTGCGATCAAGCAACTCTCTAGCGCCATGAAGATGGCCAGGGCCGGTTTGCGCGATCCGCAAAAGCCGATTGGCTGCTATCTGTTTTCTGGCCCCACTGGGGTTGGCAAGACCGAGGCGGCCAAACAATTGGCCATGACGCTTGGCATTGAGCTTTTGCGCTTTGATATGAGCGAATATATGGAGCGGCACACAGTCAGCCGCCTGATCGGCGCGCCTCCCGGCTATGTCGGCCATGACCAAGGCGGTCTTCTCACCGATGCGGTTGATCAGCACCCGCATGCCGTGGTCCTGCTCGACGAGATCGAAAAGGCCCACCAGGACGTCTATAATATCCTACTCCAGGTCATGGATCACGGCGTCCTGACGGATGCTAATGGCAAGAAGGTCGATTTCCGCAATGTGGTCCTGATCATGACCACCAATGCCGGGGCTGCCGACAGCCAGCGCAATGTCATCGGCTTTGGCCGCGGCAAGGCGGAAGGCGAGGACGAGGCGGCGATCAAGCGGATCTTCTCACCGGAATTCCGCAATCGTCTGGACTCGGTCGTGGCTTTCAAGCCGCTCACCGCCGACATTATCCGTCAGGTCGTCCACAAGTTCGTCATGCAGCTTGAGGTCCAGTTGGCCGATCGCGGCGTGACGATCGAGCTGGCCGATGACGCCGCCGACTGGCTGGCCAAGAACGGCTTTGATGAGCTTTATGGCGCAAGGCCCCTGGCCCGCGTGATCCAGGAGCATATCAAGATGCCTCTGGCCGACGAGCTTCTGTTCGGCAAGTTGGTCAAGGGCGGCCATGTCAAGGTCAAGCTGATCGACGGCAAGATCGGCTTTGATATCGAAAGCGGCAAGGGCGGCGCATCAACCACCGAAACTGACGAGGCCGAGCCCGAAATGGCGGGGTAAAACAAGCCCGCTCTCCCTTCCCTGATTGCGGGGAGGGGAGGGCTACCGCCTATAGGTGATAATCTCCGTGCGCTTGGCCAAACTGTCATACAGGGTTTGGGCGGTAGTGTTGTCCTTGTCCGTCACCCAATAGACGCGGCCTAGGCTAAGTTTATCGGCGCGGGCATAGACGGCCTCAATCAGGGCGCGGCCGACACCGCCGCCGCGCGCATCGGCACTCACATAAAGATCTTCGAGATAGCAATAGCCGTGGCGTGACCAGGTCGAGGCATGGACCAGGCTATTCACTAGGCCAACCAGTTGGCCGTCCCGCTCGGCGACGAGGCCGAAAAACGAATGGGCCTCGTCGATAAGGCGGGCAAAGGTCAGGTCGGAAATGGCAGGGTCCAGATCCTCTTTATAGAAGTCCAGATAACCCTGCCAAAGCCGGTCCCAGGCTGCACGATCCGCAGCCCGAAGGTCACGAATTGTGCAGCCCGACGTCATGGCCTAGGCCATGGCCGTGGTGAGGTTTTCAGCGATCTTGTCGATAAAGCCTTCGGTGGTCAGCCAGCCTTGCTTGTCACCAACCAAGAGCGCCAGGTCCTTGGTCATATGGCCCTGTTCGACGGTCTCGACACAGACCTTTTCGAGGGTCTCGGCAAAGCGGGCCAGTTCGCCATTGCTGTCGAGCTTGGCGCGGTGCTTTAGGCCTTGGGTCCAGGCAAAGATCGAGGCGATGGAATTGGTCGAGGTCGCCTCGCCTTTTTGATGCTGGCGATAGTGACGGGTCACCGTGCCGTGGGCGGCTTCGGCTTCAACCACCTTGCCGTCCGGGGTCATCAGGACCGAGGTCATTAGGCCCAGCGAGCCAAAGCCTTGAGCGACCGTGTCGGACTGGACATCGCCGTCATAATTCTTACAGGCCCAGACAAAGCCGCCTGACCATTTCATCGCTGCGGCCACCATGTCATCGATCAGGCGGTGCTCATAGGTGATGCCCGCGGCCTTGAAAGCGGTCGCAAATTCGGCATCGAACACTTCCTGGAACAGGTCCTTAAAGCGGCCGTCATAGGCCTTGAGGATGGTGTTCTTGGTCGACAAATAGACGGGGTATTTGCGTTGCAGGCCATAGGCGAGCG
>CANGCO010000131.1 GCA_947452365.1 Caulobacteraceae bacterium | reverse complement strand
GCAGCTGAGATTTCGGCGATTCTGAAGTCACAGATCGCCAAGTTTGGCGAAGAGGCCGACGTCTCCGACGTTGGTCAGGTTCTGTCCGTGGGCGATGGTATTGCCCGCGTCTATGGTCTGGACAAGGTTCAGGCCGGTGAAATGGTCGAGTTCCCCAAGGCCGGTGTTAAGGGCATGGCCCTGAATCTGGAACGCGACAATGTCGGCGTCGTGATCTTTGGCGAAGACCGCACCATTGGCGAAGGCGATGAAGTCCGTCGTCTCGGCGAAATCGTGGACGTGCCGGTTGGCCGCGGCCTGCTTGGCCGGGTCGTCAACCCACTGGGTGAGCCGATCGATGGCAAGGGGCCCTTAACCGATGTGGCCGAGCGTCGCCGCGTTGATGTTAAGGCTCCGGGCATCATCCCGCGCAAATCGGTGCATGAGCCTGTGCAGACCGGCCTCAAGGCCATCGATACCCTGATCCCCGTTGGCCGTGGCCAGCGCGAATTGATCATTGGTGACCGCCAGACCGGCAAGACCGCCGTGGCGATCGATACCATCCTTAATCAAAAAGCCGCCAATGCCGGGACCGATGAGAGCGCCAAGCTCTATTGCGTCTATGTCGCCATTGGTCAAAAGCGCTCGACCGTTGCCCAGATCGTTAAGACCTTGGAAGAAAACGGCGCGCTCGAATACACGATCGTAGTATCGGCAACGGCTTCGGAGCCTGCGCCCCTACAGTTCCTAGCCCCGTTCTCGGGCTGCGCCATGGGCGAATGGTTCCGCGACAATGGCATGCATGCCCTGATCATCTATGATGACTTGTCCAAGCAGGCTGTGGCCTATCGCCAAATGTCCTTGCTGCTGCGTCGCCCGCCCGGCCGCGAAGCCTATCCCGGCGACGTCTTCTATCTGCATTCCCGCTTGCTGGAACGTGCGGCCAAGCTCAATGAGGCCAATGGTTCAGGCTCCCTGACCGCCCTGCCCTTGATTGAGACCCAGGCCAATGACGTGTCGGCCTATATTCCAACCAATGTGATCTCGATCACGGATGGTCAGATCTTCCTCGAAACCGACCTGTTCTATCAGGGCATCCGCCCCGCCGTGAACGTCGGTCTGTCGGTGAGCCGCGTGGGCTCCTCGGCCCAGATCAAGGCCATGAAGCAGGTTGCCGGTGCGATTAAGGGTGAATTAGCCCAGTATCGTGAAATGGCCGCCTTTGCCAAGTTCGGCTCCGATCTGGATGCCTCGACCCAGCGCCTTCTGGCCCGCGGTGAGCGCCTGACCGAGCTGCTCAAGCAGCCCCAGTATTCGCCGCTCAAGGTCGAAGAGCAGGTCTGCGTGATCTATGCTGGTACGCGCGGCTATCTCGACGCCTTCCCAACCCGGACGGTGGGCCGTTTTGAAGCCGAGTTCCTGGCCCGCCTGCATGGCCAACACGCCAAGCTTTTGGAAGGCATTCGCACCAAGAAGGCCCTAGATGCCGACCTGGAATCTGAGTTGAAGAGCGCGCTGGAAGCCTTCTGCGCCACCTTCGCCTAACCGACAGATTGACGGGGAAAGCAACACCGGATGGCTAGCCTGAAGGAAATGCGCAATCGGATCGCCAGCGTGAAAGCCACGCAGAAGATCACGAAAGCGATGCAAATGGTGGCAGCGGCCAAGCTGCGCCGGGCACAAGAGGCCGCCGAACAGGCGCGCCCCTATGCCCAGCGTATGGCCGCGGTCATTGCCAATCTCGCCGCCGGGGTGACCGGCGATGCGGCACCGCGCCTCTTGGCCGGAACCGGGCGCGACCAGAACCATCTGGTCATTGTCGCCACGGCCGACCGGGGTCTTGCGGGCGGGTTCAACACCCAGATTGTTCGCGCCGCGCGCGAAAAAATCGCCAGCCTGATTGCTGCAGGCAAGGATGTTCGCATCATCTGCGTCGGCAAAAAGGGTCGCGATCAGCTTAAGCGTCAATATGGCGACCGGTTTATCGAGGTGTTCGACCTCTCGGCCAACCGGGTCATGACCTTGGCGGCGGCCCAGCCGATTGCCGATCTGGTCTTGGCTGAATACGAGACCGGCAAGGTCGATGTCGTGACCTTGATCTATAGCCGCTATAAGTCGGTGATTGCCCAGATCCCGACCTTGAGCCAGCTGATCCCCGCCACGGTGGAAGCTGGTGCGGCCAAGGTCGATTTGGGCGGCGCAACCTATGAGTATGAGCCCTCGGAAGAGGCCATTCTCGAGACCCTGCTACCGCGCAATATCACCATCCAGATTCTCTCGGCCCTGTTCGAAAACAATGCAGGCTTCTATGCTGCTCAAATGAGCGCCATGGATAATGCCACGCGCAATGCCGGCGAAATGATCAACAAATACACCCTTGAATATAACCGCTCGCGCCAGGCAATGATCACGAAAGAACTTATCGAGATCATTTCCGGGGCCGAGGCCATCTAGCGGAAGACGAAAACCATGACCATTATGCCCACAGGCCGCATCGCCCAGGTCATCGGCGCTGTTGTGGACGTCGAGTTTGACGGCCACCTGCCCTCGATCCTGAATGCTCTGGAAACCATCAATACCGCCTCGGGCGCGCGATTGGTTCTAGAGGTCGCCCAGCACCTGGGTGAAAACACCGTCCGCACCATTGCCATGGACGCCACCGAAGGTTTGGTGCGCGGTCAGGCCGTGACCGATATGGGCACCGCCATCAGCGTGCCGGTTGGCCCAGCCACCCTTGGCCGGATCATGAATGTGATCGGCGAGCCCATTGATGAAGCCGGTCCGATCAATACGACTGAGCGTCGCTCGATCCATAAGGAAGCCCCTTCCTTTGCCGACCAGGCCACCTCGGCCGAGATCCTGGTGACCGGGATCAAGGTTATCGACCTGCTTTGCCCCTATACCAAGGGCGGCAAGATCGGCCTGTTCGGCGGCGCTGGCGTTGGCAAGACGGTTCTGATTCAAGAACTGATCAACAACATCGCCAAGGCCTATGGCGGTTATTCGGTTCTGGCCGGCGTGGGTGAACGTACCCGCGAAGGCAATGACCTCTATTACGAAATGATCGAGTCGAAAGTGAATATCGACCCGAAGGAAAATAATGGCTCCACCGAAGGCTCACGCTGTACCCTGGTCTATGGCCAGATGAATGAGCCTCCGGGCGCCCGCGCCCGCGTTGCCCTGACGGGCCTCAGCCAAGCCGAATATTTCCGCGACGAAGAAGGCAAGGACGTTCTGTTCTTCGTGGACAATATCTTCCGCTTTACCCAGGCCGGTTCCGAAGTGTCCGCACTTCTGGGCCGCATCCCCTCGGCCGTGGGTTATCAGCCCACCCTGGCCACCGAGATGGGCAATCTGCAAGAGCGCATTACCTCGACCAATAAGGGCTCGATCACCTCGGTTCAGGCCATTTATGTGCCCGCCGATGACTTGACCGACCCCGCGCCTGCCGCATCCTTTGCTCACCTCGACGCCACCACCGTGCTGAACCGCGCCATCTCCGAACAGGGCATCTATCCTGCCGTGGATCCGCTGGACTCCACCTCGCGCATTCTCGATCCGCGCATTATTGG
>CANGCO010000130.1 GCA_947452365.1 Caulobacteraceae bacterium | reverse complement strand
TTTCATGGCCGGATCAAGGCCCTGGCTGACGCCGCGCGCGAAGCCGGCTTGAACTTTTAAGGAAACCGCATGGCTCGTAAAAACGAAGAGCGCGGCGACCGCCGTGACCGGGATGAGCGCGACAGCGATATTGTCGAAAAGCTGGTCCATATTAATCGCGTTGCTGCTACGGTTAAGGGCGGACGCAGGTTCTCCTTTGCTGCTCTGATGGTCGTTGGTGACCAAAAGGGTCGGGTTGGGTTTGGGCATGGTAAGGCGCGTGAAGTGCCCGAAGCCATTCGCAAGGCCACCGAAGAAGCCAAGAAGACCATGATCCGCGTGCCCCTACGCGAAAGCCGGACGCTTCACCATGATGGTGCAGGCCGTCACGGTGCTGGCAAGGTCATGCTTCGTGCCGCACCTCCCGGAACCGGCATCATTGCCGGCGGTCCGATGCGTGCGGTTCTGGAAACCCTGGGTGTCCAGGACGTGGTGTCCAAGTCGGTTGGTTCGTCCAATCCATACAACATGGTTCGCGCCACGTTTGACGCGCTGAAGGGGCAGTCTTCGCCTCGTCAGGTCGCCAATAAGCGTGGCAAGAAGGTCGGTGACATTATTGGTCGCCGGGCTGATGGCGCCTCGTCTGACATCGGCGAAGGCTAGGGATCACACACATGGCCAAGATCACTGTTCAACAAACCGGCAGCCCGATTCGCCGCAAAAAGGACCAGCGCGCCACCTTGGCGGGTCTGGGCCTTAACCGGATGGGCCGCATTTCGACCCTCGAAGACACGCCGTCCGTTCGCGGCATGGTCGCCAAGGTCCAGCACCTGGTTGCTGTTGTCGAAGAACAAGCCTAATCAACAGGCTCAAAAGGGGCCCCGCCATCTTGGCGGGGCTCTTTTCTACTCTTAGTACCATCGCCGAGTCGGGCCCCTGGTCCGGCGCTATTCTCAAAAGGACAGGCTCATGACGAAGCTGAATGAAATTCGCGATAATGAAGGCGCCACCAAGGACCGTATGCGCGTTGGCCGTGGCCCGGGTTCGGGTAAGGGCAAGACCGCTGGCCGGGGTGTAAAGGGTCAGAAGTCCCGTTCGGGTGTTTCGATCCACGGCTTTGAAGGTGGTCAAATGCCCCTTCACATGCGTATGCCAAAGCGCGGCTTTAACAATATTTTCCGCAAGGACTTTGCCGAGGTCAATCTGTGGCGTTTGGAGCAGGCGATTGAGGCCGGTCGCCTCGATGCCTCTCAGCCAATCGATGCCACGGTCCTGATCGCTGCTGGCGTTATTCGCCGCAAGCTGGATGGTATCCGTCTGCTGGCCCATGGTGAGTTGAAGAGCAAGATCAATATCACCGTCTATGGCGCAACCCCATCGGCTATTGCCGCTGTGGAAGCCGCGGGTGGTAGCGTTACCACAACCAAAAAGGTCGTGGTCAAGGCGGAAGCCTGATCGCAACTGCGTAAGAATGGGGCCGGTCTAGCGTTTTAGACTGACCTCATTATCTTAGGCGATCGCGGGGTTTGTGCCCGGACCAGTTGGTCCAAGCCTCCCGCGACCCGTCGTGTGAAATCGCCCCAGGGGGTGCCTATGGCCTCGGCCGCAGAACAACTCGCAGCGAATATGAATTTCGGGTCTTTCCAAAAGGCCACGGAACTCCAAAATCGCATCTGGTTTACCCTGATTGCCCTCGTGGTCTATCGGTTGGGAACCTATATCCCCATCCCCGGTATCGACCCTCTGGCGTTTTCGCGGGCCTTTGAAGGACAGTCCAAGGGCATACTTGGCATGTTCAACATGTTCTCGGGCGGCGCGGTTCAACGCATGGCGATTTTCTCGCTTAATGTGATGCCCTATATCTCGGCCTCAATCATTGTGCAGCTGATGGGGACGATTTATCCGCCCTGGGAAAAGCTGCGCAAGGAAGGCGGGGAGGCGGGCCGCAAACAGCTTAACCAATATACCCGTTATCTGACGGTCCTATTGGCCCTGTTCCAGTCGGCCAGTATTGGTATCGGCCTGCAAAATAGTCCAGGCCTGGTCGATCAGCCGGGGATATTCTTCCTGATCTCGACCATTGTCACCCTGACCGGTGGCACCATGTTCTTGATGTGGCTCGGCGAGCAGATCACTAGCCGCGGCGTGGGCAATGGCGTGTCCTTGATCATTTTTGCCGGTATTGTCGCCAGCCTGCCCAGAGGGATCTGGCAGATGCTGACCCTGACCCAGCAAGGCGCCTTGTCCGGCTTTGCCATGTTCATGATTAGCGCCCTGGCCGTGATCGTGGTCTTGGCCATTGTATTCATTGAGCGCTCGCAGCGCCGCCTCTTGGTCCAGTATCCCAAGCGGCAGACCGGCAATCGTATCAGCGGCGGTGAGACCTCGTTCATGCCGCTTAAGATCAATACCGCCGGGGTGATCCCGCCGATCTTTGCCTCAAGCCTACTGCTTCTGCCAGCGACGGCTATGGGCTTTCTGGCCACGGCCAATCTGCCGAGCTGGGCTGAATGGGTGCCGGGTCTGGTGGGCCAGCTACAACATGGCCGGCCACTGTTTATGGTCTTTTACGCGGCCCTGATCATCTTCTTCTCGTTCTTCTATACGTCGGTTGTCTTCAATCCTGACGATACGGCCGAGAATCTGCGCAAATATGGCGGCTTCTTGCCGGGCATTCGTCCTGGCAAGCGGACGGCGGAATATCTCGATTATGTGCTGAGCCGACTGACGGTGATTGGCGCGGCCTATATCACCCTGGTGTGTTTGCTGCCCGAAGCCCTGATTGGTTTCTATAATGCGCCCTTTTATCTGGGCGGCACCTCGATCCTGATCGTCGTGACCGTGACCATGGATACAGTGGCCCAGATCCAGTCGCATCTTTTGGCGCACCAATATGAAGGGCTGATCAAGAAGTCCAAGCTTCGGGGGGCGCGCGGCAAATGAATCTGATTCTGTTTGGCCCACCGGCCGCAGGTAAGGGCACCCAGGCAAAGCGCCTTGTGACCGATCATGGCATGGTTCAATTATCGACCGGCGACATGTTACGGGCGGCACGGAGTTCTGGCTCTGAGCTTGGCCTTCGCGTTGCGGCGATCATGGATGGCGGCCAACTGGTTTCGGATGATATTGTGATCGCCTTGATCGAAGAGCGCCTGCCAGAGGCTGAGGCTGCTGGCGGTGCCATATTTGACGGTTTCCCCAGGACCCTGGCCCAGGCCAAGGCTTTGGATGATATGCTCGCTAGCCGTGGTGCCAAGATTGATCTGGTGATCCAGCTCAAGGTGGATGATGCGGCCCTGATTGAGCGCATGGGTATTCGGTTTGCGCTTGAGGGCCGGGCCGATGACAAGCCGGACGTGTTTGTCACGCGTTTGGCGGCCTATAATGAACAAACCGCGCCCTTGCTGCCCTATTATCAGGCGCAAGGAAAGCTGGTCGAGGTCAACGGTATGGAGGCGTTGGAAAACGTCGCTGTCGCCGTGGATGCAGCCCTGGCTGCCTCCTGAAGGAGAATTTCGCCGCTAACCACAGCCCATCTTGGGATTGTGGAAGGCATATTTAACCGGGTCTAAAGTAGGTTTTCTGCTTTGGACTGTTGACGGAAACGCAATCGTCCCTATAACGGTGCGCTTCCGCGAAAATGGCGCGAAGACGGCGTCAGCT
>CANGCO010000129.1 GCA_947452365.1 Caulobacteraceae bacterium | reverse complement strand
TAGGCCCCTGCCCCCTCGCCATCCTTTGGCCCGTCAAAAAACACCCGGTGGGCATCCTTGGCGATCTGGGCCGTGGGATAGACAAAGGTTGAGGTCAGATAGATAGGCGGCTTGGCCGCCCCCTGATGCTGGGCCGGGTCAAAGCCATAGCCAATCGCCAGGGTTTCCAGATGCAGGTCTTTGACGTCATGTGTCATGGCGAGGTCCTAGGCGGTCAGGCGTGCGCGTCGAGATAGACCTGAGCCTTGGCGCAATACCAGTCGATAAACCGCAAAACCAGAATTTCAGCCTCTGGCGAATAGGGGCCGGGCTTATAGCCAAGCGAATTGACGCCCTTTTGGTTGTTTTCGGCCAGGTCACGGTCTTGGATATTGGTCTTGGTCCAGATCTCGATCAGGTTGTCGACCGTATAATCCACGCCCTCAACCGCATCCTTGTTCACATACCATTTGGCCGTGACATGGGTCTCGTTGGGACCAACGGGCAGGGCGCTGAACATGAAGGTAAAATCACCCAAGGCATGACAGAAGGTGTGCGGCTCTAGGGCCCAGCGCATGGAGCCAATAACGCCATCGCCAACCCGGCCTTGGGTCTTGGCGACCAGCGGCTTGCCATCACTCGACATGGTGACAAACCCGGCATTGAGCGGAAAGCGCATGGCCTGCCACCAGTCGCCCTCAACCGGGCCCACCGGCAGGTTCAAGGCGGCCATGCGGGCGTGATAGGCGTCGAGCTCGGCCTTATCTTCATAGTCAAAATAGGCCGTGGTGCCGGTCGGGAAACTGGCCGATAGCTCTGGGTGACCGGTCAGGCAGTGATAGCATTCGCGGCCATTCTCCATGACCAGCTTCCAATTGGCCTGTTCCACCAGCACCGATTCATGCGCCAGCTTGGCATTGGCAAAGTCATGCGGCGCAAGCAGAGGCCCAGCCTGTTTGCGGAATTCATCAAAGCAAGGCGGATTGTCGGACAGGCAAACATAGACTGTGCCTTCCAAGACCTCGATCGCAATCGGGGTTAGGCCATGGTCGGCCTGCACAAAATCCTCAGCCATACGCGGCGCGCTAACCAGTTCACCGGTCAGCTCATAGGTCCATTTGTGATAAGGACAGACCAGCCGCGCCGAAGATCCATGACCCGTCTTACAGATCTGAGCACCGCGGTGACGGCAGGAATTGTGATAGGCGCGCAAGCCGCCGTCGCGGGCCCGTACAATCACAATCGGCCAAGCCCCGATATGCATGGCCAGGGTGGCACCGGCCTTGGGCAATTCGCATTCAAACCCAATTAGGATCCAGGACTGCCCATAAATCGCCTTCATATCGAAATCGAACACGTCTGGATCATTATAAAGGCCCTGCGGCAGGGCATGGCCAATTTTCCGTTCCGCAAAAAGGGCGGCAATCTTGCTCAGATCCGACATATCAACTCCCATAACAGGGCTTCAGATTGCCATGGAGCGGGCTTGGCTGGGCAATTCTATTTCCTCATGCGCCTATGTCGTTTTGAACAGCAAACGGGTTTTGCACCACAAGCGTGCCAAATCGGCGGCCATGCTGAAGGTCTTCGCTTAAGAGCTGGTCGCAGCCCGCCTCGAGCGCGGCGGCAACAATCAGGGCATCATAGACCGACAAGCCATGATCACGGGCAAGGCCCATAGCGGCCCTATGGGTCTGACCGGTCAGGGGCAGGGCCGGGCCCAAGACATCGTCAATATCCGCCAAAACCTGCTCCACCTCCGCCCAGTTGCGGCCAAACTTGCGCAACAAGACATTGGCGGTCTCGTTCAGCACCTGGACGCTGATCACACCGCCCCCGGCCATCAAGGCCTGGGCAATTTGCGCTTTTCGTCCCGTTTGCTGGGCATAGATGATGATATTGGTGTCAAAAAACGCGCTCAACGGGCATTGGCCTCGTCGCGGTCAAACCGGTAATCGGCAGGTGCGGTCCAGCCGCGCGCACTGATATTAGCCAGCGCTTGATCACGCCGCTGCGCCTTGGCGACGGATATGGTCTTGTCCACCGCCTCGATCACGGTCAATTCATCACCGGCCTTAAGATTCAAGGCCTCAACCAAGGCCTTGGGCAGACGAATGGCCAAGCTATTGCCCCATTTAGAAACCTGCATGATCGGGCCCTCAAAACAGGAAAAGTTTGTATATCATTTTGATGATATCATCAATCTCCTGATAGGCCAAATCCACCAAACCTCTTGACCAAGGCAGCGATTGGCCGTGTTTGTTGGATGCGCCCAAAACGCCCATTGCCCCGCTCAGAGTTTGCAAGACCATGATTAACCGCCGTTGGCTTCCGCTTAATGCCCTTCGCGCTTTTGATGCTGTGGGCCAGCACTTAAGCTTTACCGCCGGGGCCCAGGCCCTGCATGTGTCGCAAAGCGCGCTCAGCCGTCATGTGATTGGTCTGGAAGACCTGCTGGGCAAGCCCTTGTTTGAGCGGCGGCCGCAAAAGCTGGTCCTGACCGAGGCGGGCGCGGCGCTCTTGCCCGTGGTGCGCAAATCATTTGATCGGCTGGAACAGGCGCTCAACACTATTCGCGACAGCAATCGTAATGTCCGCACCCTGCGCATCCATATGCCGCCCTCGCTTTTGCACCAGATGGGTCTGCCGCTGCTGCGCGCGTTTCGGCGCGAGTTTCCCGATATTCTGATTGATGTCTCCTCGTCGCACGTCACCGGCCTGCCCGCACAGGATCTGGACATGGCCGTGGTCTATGACCGCCAAAACGTCGACGACAAGGTATCGGACCTGTTATGGTCTGTGCGGGTAACGCCCGTCTGTTCGCCCGAACTGGCCAAGCGCCATGAGGGAAAATCGCTCGAGCAGTTTTTAACCGATAATGAGCTCTTGCATGTCAAGCTGGAGAGCGAGCCAAGGGGCATGCTCTGGGCAAGCTATATGCGCCAAAGCGGGGTTGTGTCCGATACAGATCGCGGCCTTGCCTTTGACACGGCCCTGTCTGCGGTCAGCTATGCGATCTCGGGCGAAGGCGTGGCCCTTGCCGATGTTGAGCTGTTTGCTGCCGAGCTGGCCGATGGTCGGCTGGTCGCGCCGTTTGCCTCCACCTTGGCGGATGGCTATGGCTATTATCTCAAATTCCATCCCGAAGATCTGGCCGATCCGGTGGTCGCCTTGTTTAGAACCTGGATCATCAACCGCTTCTCCGATCCCGCCAAAACCCAGCCCATAAACCCCGCGTCTTGAACCTAGGTTTACCCAAGGTCCGATTTATATTGCTTTTCTAAAGGCTTGGTAGTATCTCTGGGCGCGTCGAATATCGAAAAGGTTCGGTTGCTCTCCTCTGCTCGATCTGGATCGAGCGCCGGACTTGAACTCCTGACCCCCGCCGAATTCTGATCGCGACGTCAAACTTTTGACGTGGCGTCACTCTATGCCTTGAAGGTGTCTACTATGTCTACTGGAACCGTGAAGTGGTTTAACAGCCAAAAAGGCTTCGGCTTCATCCAGCCCAATGACGGCGGCAACGACGTTTTTGTGCACATTTCGGCCGTCGAACGTGCGGGGCTCGGCTCGCTGAACGAAGGTCAAACGGTCAGCTACGTCCTCGAAAAGGATCAACGTAGCGGCAAGATGTCCGCTGGCCAGCTGCAAGCTGTCTAAGCACAGGTCCATGGGCACCTGACCTAGGTCAGCGACCCGGAACTGACAAAATTGAGGGCGGGCCTGT
>CANGCO010000128.1 GCA_947452365.1 Caulobacteraceae bacterium | reverse complement strand
CTCGATCTCTAACCTTGGCATGTTCGGCATTAAGAGCTTTGCCTCGATCTTGAATGAGCCCCAGGGCGCTATTTTGTCGGTCGGGGCGGGGGAAAAGCGGGCCGTGGTGCGCGGTGAGGCCCTAGCCATTGCCACGGTCATGACCGTGACCTTGACCTGCGACCACCGGGTCCTGAACGGCACAATCGGCGCAAACTGGCTCAATGCCTTCAAGGCATTGGTCCAGGACCCCTTGATGATGCTAGTCTAGGCAAAATCCCTAACTGATTTGGAGCCTTGTCCATGAAGACCACTGCCGCTGTTGCCTTTCAGGCCGGAAAACCCCTTGAAATTGTTCAACTTGATCTGGAAGGCCCCAAGGCGGGCGAGGTTCTGGTCGAGATCAAGGCGACCGGGGTTTGTCACACCGACGCCTATACCTTGTCGGGCAATGACCCTGAGGGCCTATTCCCGGCGGTTCTAGGCCATGAGGGCGCAGGCGTGGTTCTTGAAGTTGGCCCCGGCGTGACCTCGCTGGTGCCCGGTGATCATGTCATTCCGCTCTACACACCCGAATGCCGCAATTGTAAGTTCTGCCTATCGGGCCGGACCAATCTTTGCCAGGCCATCCGTTCGACCCAAGGCAAGGGCCTGATGCCCGATGGCACCAGCCGCTTTTCCTATAAGGGTCAGCAGGTCCTGCACTATATGGGCACCTCGACCTTTGCCAATCACACCGTGCTGCCAGAAATCGCCCTGGCCAAGATCCGCAAGGACGCGCCGTTTGAGAAGGTTTGCTATATTGGCTGCGGCGTCACCACGGGCGTGGGCGCGGTGATCAATACGGCCAAGGTACGGCCCGGCTCGAATGTGGCCGTGTTTGGTCTAGGCGGCATTGGCCTGAATGTGCTGCAAGGCGCGCGCATGGTCGGGGCCGACAAGATTATCGGTGTTGATCTGAATCCCGAGCGTGAGGCCATGGCCCGCAAGTTCGGTATGACCCATTTCATCAATCCCAAGGTCACACCGGACGTGGTCGCAGCCATTGCTGAATTGACCGATGGCGGCGTCGACTACTCGTTCGAGTGTATTGGCAATGTCAATGTCATGCGTCAGGCGCTGGAATGCTGCCATAAGGGCTGGGGCGAGAGCGTGATTATCGGCGTGGCCGGGGCTGGCCAAGAAATCGCCACCCGCCCGTTCCAACTGGTCACCGGCCGGGTCTGGAAGGGTTCTGCCTTTGGCGGGGCCAAGGGCCGCACCGATGTGCCAAAAATCGTTGACTGGTACATGGATGGCAAGATTGCCATTGATGACCTGATCACCCATGTCATGCCGATCGAAGACATTAATAAGGCCTTTGACCTTATGCATCACGGTGAATCGATCCGCACCGTGGTGACCTTCTAAAGCCGATCAAGGCCCCCTTGGTCGCAGCGCGGCTAAGGGGGCTAGAGCTTGAGGCTGCACGCCTCGCCGATGGTTGGGCGTGAGACGATAATCTGGCAAAGACCCGGAAATTCAGGCCGCAATTTTTCAGCAAAATAGACGCAAAGCCGCTCAAGCGTTGGGCTCTCCAAGCCCGGCTTGTCATTGAGTAGGCCATGGTCAAGTTCAGCGGCCACGGTGCGCAGGGCCGCATCCAGACCAGCCAGATCCGAGACCCAACCGACCGGCCCCTCGGCCTTGCCGCGCACAGTGGCCTCAACCTTAAACGAATGGCCATGCATGCGCCGATAGAGGCTGTCCTCGGGTCCCGCGGGCAGGAAATGGGCCGCGTCAAATTGCGCGGCCTTGGTGATTTCAAATTCAGCTAGGTTCATGGTCTCTTATCGCCGCCGCCACTGACGGCGCTTTTTTCAAGGAATACCCAGATATTTGTGGGTCTGGACGCTTAATCGCCATTGGGGATGCGAAAGGCAATAGGCCATGGTGGCCTGTGTGGCCATTTCGCGGTCTGGCCCATCCATGGGCTGCAGGTAAAACCGCTCAAAATCAAGGCTCGCAAACCGGGCCGGATCGACGCCGAGCTGGGGATAGACCAGCTTTAGCTCCTGGCCAGAGGTCTGGACCACGGGGGCTTGGGCTTTTGGACTGACGCAGATCCAGTCAATGCCGGCAGGTGCCGCCAGTGTGCCATTGGTTTCGACCGCAATCTCAAAGCCGAGCGCATGCAGGGCCACAATCGCCGCCGGATCCAGTTGCAATAGCGGCTCGCCGCCGGTGCAGACGACAAGGCGTCCGGTCTCGCCGCCCTGCCAGGCCGCCAGCACCGCCTGGGCCAGATGCTCAGCCGTCTCAAATCGGCCGCCGCCTGGGCCATCCATGCCGACAAAGTCTGTGTCGCAAAAGCTGCAGACGGCGCTGGCCCGGTCCTGCTCTCGCCCGCTCCACAGATTGCAACCGCTAAAGCGGCAAAACACCGCCGCTCGGCCCGCCTGGCCGCCCTCGCCCTGCAGGGTGAGGAAGATTTCCTTGACCGCATAGCTCATGAGGGCGCGCCCGGTTCGCCCGCCGCATGCCATTCGGCCCAGCCCTTGGCCCGCAAGTCACAAGCCGGACACGTGCCGCAGCCATGGCCCCAGGCATGCAGCTTGCCGCGCTCGCCCAGATAACAGGTATGGCTCTCGCTCATGATCAGATCGACCAGATCCTGACCGCCCAGGCGCTTGGACAGGGCCCAGGTCTGGGCCTTGGTCAGATACATCAGCGGCGTTTCAATGCGAAAATCGCGGTCCATGCCCAGATTAAGCGCGGTTTGCAGCGCATCGAGGGTACCCCGCCGACAATCGGGATAGCCGGAAAAATCAGTCTCACACATGCCGCCAATCAGCGCATTCAGGCCCCGCCGGTCGGCAAGGGCGGCGGCATAGGTCAGGAAGACCAGATTGCGGCCGGGCACAAAGGTTGAGGGCAGGCCCCGCTCGGTCATCTCGATCGCACGGTCTGTGGTTAGGGCCGAGCCGCCAATCGCGCCAAAGCCTTTCAGGTCCAGCACATGATCGGGCCCAAGCCGGCCTGCCCAGGCGGGAAAGCCATCGACCATGGCGCCCAAAACGACCTGGCGCGCCTGCATCTCAATGGCGTGGCGCTGGCCATAATCAAAACCCACCGTCTCGACCCGCGCGTAGCGCTCCAAAGCCCAGGCCAGACAGACGCTGGAATCCTGACCGCCTGAAAACAGGACCAGGGCAGAATCGGTGGCCTTTAAGGGCCGGGGATCAGACATAGGCGTCATGGGGACCATCAATGGCACGGTGTGCGCCGCAAGTGCCTAGTCTTACACCAGCTGGCCCCGGCTCAAAACCACTTGATTAACAAAACCTTGCTCTTCACCTGTGGCATTTGAGGCTGTATTCAAAAATTTACCGTTTAAACGGTTGTTTTTTTGCGCGAGCTTATTGACAATTTACCCATCCTTATACGCACTATGATTTTTACGACCTAGGATAATCCGCGAGGCTAGGTTTGGTTTTGATCGCGGTGTTGAGGAAACAACGGATGCAAGGCTCAAATAAGGGCCGCGCCGTTCTGGGAGGGTTACCTATGATGAATTCCCAGCGCATGCGCAGCTATCTGGCCATGGGCGTCTCGGCGATTGCCATGACCGCCGTCGCCGCCCCAAGCCTTGCCCAAACCGCACCTGCGGCCCCGGTCAAGGTTACTGCCATTGAAGAAGTGGTGGTTACGGCTCAACGCAAGGAAGAAACCCTGCAGGACGTGCCGGTTGCCGTTTCGGCGTTTTCGGGCGAGACCCTGAAGACCCAGCGCATT
>CANGCO010000127.1 GCA_947452365.1 Caulobacteraceae bacterium | reverse complement strand
CATCTTCGCCGTGCATCTCGGCCTTAAAGCTGCAACCGACGCCGCAATAGGCGCAGGTGGTGATCAAGGAATGCTCGGGCTGGCCGATCTCGATCACCGATTTTTCGCTCAAGGTCGCGGTCGGACAGGCCTGGACACAGGCGCCGCACGATACGCATTCAGAGTCCATAAAGGCCTCATCCATGCCCGCGGCTACCTTGGACTCAAAGCCACGGCCCTGAATGGTCAGGGCAAATGTGCCCTGGACCTCGTCACAAGCTCTTACGCAGCGCGAACAGGCAATGCATTTGGACGGATCAAAGGTGAAATAGGGATTGGAGGCATCGGCCTCGGCGCACAAATGGTTCTCGCCCTCATAGCCATAGCGCACATCGCGCAGGCCAACCTCACCCGCCGTGTCCTGCAATTCGCAGTCGCCATTGGCCGCGCAGGTCAAACAATCGAGCGGATGGTCGGAAATATAAAGCTCCATCACCCCCTTGCGCAGGGTGTGCAAGAGCGGGGTCTGGGTCTTGACCACCATGCCCGGCGTCACCGGCGTGGTGCAGGAGGCGGGGGTGCCATTGCGGCCCTCAATCTCAACCAGACACATGCGGCAAGAGCCAAAGGCCTCCAAGCTGTCAGTGGCGCAGAGCTTGGGCACCCTAACGCCCAGATCCATGGCCGCGCGCATGACCGATGTGCCCTCGGGCACGGTCACTTCGAACCCATCAATGGTCAGGCTGACCTCAAGTTCGGATTTCGAGGCCGGGGTGCCGTAATCGGTTTCCTTGATCAGGTGCATGCTGGTCATGTCCTATTCCGCAGCCGCGTTTGCTGGATCGGGCGCAGGGATAAAGTCTAGCGGAAAATGTTTAACAGCGCTCAACACAGGATAGGGCGTAAACCCGCCCAGCGCACAGAGCGAGCCGTATTTCAAGGTCTGACACAGGTCTTCGAGCAGAACCATATTGGCCTGTGGCTTATCGCCCGCCATGATCTTATCCAGCACCTCGACCCCGCGGGTTGAGCCGATCCGGCACGGCGTGCACTTGCCGCAGCTTTCAATGGCGCAAAACTCCATGGCAAAGCGGGCCTGGGCGCCCATCTGGACCGTGTCGTCAAACACAACAATGCCGCCATGACCAATCAGGCCGTCGCGGGCGGTAAAGGCCTCATAGTCATAGGGCGTATCAAACAGGCTTGGCGGGAAATAGGCCCCCAGGGGCCCGCCGCACTGCACCGCCTTGACCGGACGACCCGAGGCCGTGCCGCCCGCCACCGTCTCAATAATCTCGCCAAGCGTTATGCCAAACGCGGCCTCAAACAGGCCCGTATGCTTGGCATTACCGGCAATCTGGATGGGCATGGTGCCGCGCGACCGGCCAAGACCAAAATCAGCATAGGCCTTGGCGCCCTTGGCCAGAATGACCGGCACGCTTGCGAGCGAGACCAGATTATTGATCACGGTCGGCTGGCCAAACAGGCCCTTGTGCGCGGGCAGGGGCGGCTTGGCCCGGACCATGCCACGCTTGCCTTCCAGGCTTTCCAGAAGGGCGGTTTCCTCGCCGCAGACATAGGCCCCGGCCCCGACGCGTAATTCCAGATCAAAGGTGCGGCCTGAGCCAAGCACACTAGCCCCAATCAGACCCGCCGCCCGCGCCGTCTCGATCGCGGCGGCAAAGGTGATATTGGCATGGGGGTATTCAGAGCGCGAATAGACAAAGCCCTTGTCCGCGCCCACGGCCAGTCCGGCAATAATCATGCCCTCGATCAGGCAAAACGGGTCGCCCTCTAGGATCATGCGGTCAGCAAACGTGCCGCTATCGCCCTCATCGGCATTACAGACAATGTATTTGCGGTTCCCCGTGGCCTCAGCCACGGTCTTCCACTTAATGCCGGTGGGAAAGCCCGCCCCGCCCCGGCCGCGCAGGCCAGAGGCCGTGACCTCGGCCACCACCTCTGGCGCACTCATGGCCAGGGCCCGGTTCAGCCCGTCCAGCCCGCCATGGGCGCGGTAGTCCTCAAGCGATAAGGGATCGACAATACCGCAGCGCGCAAAGGTCAGGCGGGTCTGGCGCGCCATAAAGGGATGGTCTTCAGGCCGGCCAATGCGCAGGGCATGATCGCCGCCGCTCAAAAGACCCGCCGTCAACAGGCCCGCCACATCGCGCGCCGAAACCGGGCCATAGGCAATGCGGCCGCCGGGCGTCTCAACCTCGATCATGGGCTCTAGCCAGGCCATGCCGCGCGAGCCGGTGCGGATGATCTGGACATCGGCTCCAGCCTGAGCCGCCAAGGCGGCGGCCACCGCATCGGCCCCAACCGCCAGGGCCGAGACGTCTTTGGGTACAAAGAGGCGGATCATGCGCCCGTCTCCTGGGCCACGGCCTCGATCAGGGCCATGCCGTCTAGGCGGCCAAAGGGCTTGTCATTAACGAGCGCCGCCGGGGCCGTGGCACATAGGCCAAGGCAATAGACGGCCTCGACCGTGACCTGGCCATCCTTGGTGGTCTCGCCCCAACTGGTCCCCAGCGAGGCCAGCAAGAAACTGGCCGCCTCGCGCCCGCCCATGGCCTGACAGGCTTCGGCCCGGCAGACCTTGACCACGGTCTTGCCCGCCGGGACCTCGCGAAAATCATGATAAAAACTGACCACGCCATGGATCTCGGCGCGGCTGCGGTTCAGGGCCTTGGCGACCAGGGGAATGGCATCCTTGGGCACACAGCCAAACGCCGCCTGCAAGGCATGCAGGATCGGCAGGGCCGGACCCTCAAGACCCAAATGCCCGGCAATAATCTCTTCGGCCACAGCCGCATCAAAGTCCAATGCCAAACCCTTAGCTAAACCCAGCGCAAAACAGCCCTGTCGCGCCCCAACACTAGGGCAACTGTGTCCAACGTCACGCCCAAACTGACAATGCGCAATTATAGGCCATGCCAAAATTCGATGGAGGGGGTGGTGATGGGGGAATTTGTACCCCCACCTTGATCATGATATTCATATTTCAAAGTATATTGTGGGGTACGCTATGCAGGTTTCAAAATGGGGCCATCGTCTGGCCGTGCGCCTGCGCAAGGCTGGCGATGCACTGGTCATCAATATTGCCACGACCGGCGAGCAGATCGCTGAAAAGCATGATCGCAAGACCGCCTTCCTAACTGCCATGGATGCCTTTGATTGGGACGCACCGCGGGATTTCCGATTCGACCGCGAGGAGGCCAGTGCGCGTTGAAGCGGTTTTTGACAATAATTGCTGGTCTACCCATTCTTAGGCGTCAACAAGCCAGCATGGTCTGGACTTCTATGATGCCTTGATTGTCGCCACAGCGATTGAGGCCGATTGATCATCCGAAACCCGTTTCTGATCGGGTAAACGCGTTGAAAAATCCGTGGCTGGGGAACTAGGACTCGAACCTAGAACGACGGTACCAAAAACCGCTGTGTTACCATTACACCATTCCCCAGCAGGGGCCGCGCGCGAGGCGTATTCAAGACCTTGGTCTTGGCCGTCGGCTGCGAGGAAAGCGATTTAGCCCATGGCCCGCGCCATTGCAACCATGCTGGAGGCGCTGAATTCCAATCGGGTGAAAAATCCTTAAGGGGCGGGGCTGGCCGCGCGACTTACCGCGCCGCCAAATTTTGCCAGCCCCTTGCTTGCGAGCTGCAAAACCCTGGATTATAAAAATCACCTTGCGTCGGAGTGTAGCTCAGCCTGGTAGAGCACCGTCTTCGGGAGGCGGGGGTCGGAGGTTCGAATCCTCTCACTCCGACCATTTTTCCCGCTTCAATTTGATCTCAAGCCTCGCCATTGT
>CANGCO010000126.1 GCA_947452365.1 Caulobacteraceae bacterium | reverse complement strand
TCCAAGTTCCAGCGTTCCAACCAGAACACCTGTATCAACCAGCGTCCCTTGGTGCGGGTGGGTGACCGGATCGTGGCTGGCGATATTATTGCTGATGGTCCCTCGACCGATCTGGGTGAGCTGGCTCTGGGCCGTAATGCCCTGGTCGCCTTCATGCCTTGGAATGGCTATAATTTTGAAGACTCTATCCTGATCTCCGAGCGCATTGTGCGCGATGACGTCTTTACCTCGATCCATATCGAGGAATTTGAAGTCATGGCCCGCGATACAAAGTTGGGCCCAGAAGAAATCACCCGTGACATCCCCAATGTCGGTGAAGAAGCCCTGCGCAATCTCGACGAGGCCGGCATTGTCGCCATTGGCGCCGAGGTGATGCCGGGCGATATTCTGGTCGGTAAGGTCACGCCCAAGGGCGAAAGCCCGATGACGCCAGAAGAAAAGCTTTTGCGCGCCATCTTTGGTGAAAAGGCCTCGGACGTGCGCGACACCTCCATGCGCTTGCCGCCAGGAGTTGCCGGTACCATTGTTGAGGTCCGGGTCTTTAATCGTCATGGCGTTGAAAAAGACGAACGCGCCATGGCCATTGAGCGCCAGGAAATCGACCGTCTGGGTAAGGACCGCGACGATGAGTTCGCGATCCTGAACCGCAATATCAGCGGCCGTCTGCACGAATTGTTTGTCGGCAAGGTCGCGGTTTCGGGCCCCAAGGGTCTGGGGCGCGGTGAGATCACGGCTGAAAAGCTGGCGGAAATCTCGCCGGGCATGTGGTGGCAGATCGCGCTGGAAGACGAAAAGGCTATGGCTGAGCTGGAGGCCATGCGCGCCCAGTTCGACTCGGCCCGCAAGCGTCTCGATAGCCGCTTTGAAGACAAGGTCGATAAGCTGCAACGTGGTGACGAATTGCCGCCCGGCGTGATGAAGATGGTCAAGGTGTTCGTGGCCGTGAAGCGCAAGCTTCAGCCCGGGGACAAGATGGCCGGTCGTCACGGCAATAAGGGGGTTATTTCTAAGATCCTGCCGATCGAGGACATGCCCTATCTGGAAGACGGTACCGCTGTTGACGTGGTGCTCAATCCTCTGGGCGTGCCATCGCGGATGAATGTCGGTCAGATCTTTGAAACCCACCTGGGTTGGGCCTCGGCCGGTCTTGGCAAGCAGATTGCCAACCTGTTGGAAGCTTGGCGCAATGGCGGTCAGCGCGAAATGCTGGTCAATCGCCTGCGCGAAATCTATGGCCCCGATGAGGAATTGCCCAATACGGATGCAGAGCTGGTCGAACTGGCCCGCAACCTGTCCAAGGGCGTTCCCTTTGCAACCCCCGTCTTTGACGGTGCGCGCATTGAGGACATTGAGGATCATCTGGAATGGGCCGGTCTTAACCGCTCGGGCCAGTCCATCCTTTATGATGGACAGACTGGAGATCAGTTCAAGCGTCCGGTGACTGTGGGCTATATCTATATGCTCAAGCTGCACCACCTGGTCGATGACAAGATCCATGCCCGCTCGATCGGCCCGTACAGCCTGGTCACCCAGCAGCCCTTGGGCGGCAAGGCCCAGTTTGGTGGTCAAAGGTTCGGGGAAATGGAGGTCTGGGCGCTGGAAGCCTATGGCGCCGCCTATACCCTGCAGGAAATGCTGACGGTTAAGTCTGATGACGTGGCCGGCCGGACCAAGGTCTATGAATCGATCGTCCGCGGTGACGATACGTTCGAGGCCGGTATTCCGGAAAGCTTTAACGTTCTGGTCAAGGAAATGCGTTCCTTGGGCCTCAATGTTGAGCTGGAAAACAGCTAGGCCTGAACGCCAAAAACAGACCTCCTCCTGTTCCCATTGCGGGGCAGGGGGAGGCCTTTCCAAATTCCAAGGGCCTTTGGGCCTGACGGGTCCCAGACCCGATTATGAAATGGACGTCCGATGAACCAGGAAATCCTGAACATCTTCAATCCGGTGGCCACAGCCCCGACCTTTGACCAGATCCGCATCTCGCTGGCCTCGCCCGAAAAGATCCGCTCTTGGTCGTTCGGCGAGATCAAGAAGCCGGAAACCATAAATTATCGTACGTTCAAGCCTGAGCGTGACGGCCTGTTCTGCGCGCGTATCTTTGGCCCCACCAAGGATTATGAATGCCTGTGCGGCAAGTATAAGCGCATGAAATATAAGGGCATTATCTGCGAAAAGTGCGGCGTTGAAGTCACGCTGGCCCGGGTGCGGCGCGAGCGCATGGGCCATATTGAGCTGGCCAGCCCGGTTGCCCATATCTGGTTCTTGAAGTCCCTGCCTAGCCGTATTGCCATGATGCTGGACATGCCGCTCAAGGATATCGAGCGGGTTTTGTATTTCGAATATTATATCGTTACTGAGCCTGGCTTGACGCCTTTGAAGCAGCACCAGCTGCTGTCCGAAGACGATTTTGCCCGCAGCCAGGACGAATATGGCGATGACAGCTTTACGGCTGAAATCGGTGCTGAAGCGATCCGTGGCCTCCTTATGGCCATTGATCTGCACAAGGAAGCTGAGCGCCTACGCGAAGAGCTGGCCGGTACGCCCTCGGAAATGAAGCAGAAAAAGGCTTCCAAGCGTCTTAAGATTCTTGAGGCCTTTATCGAGAGCGGCAATAAGCCCGAATGGATGATCCTGACCGTGGTGCCGGTCATCCCGCCAGAGCTGCGCCCGCTTGTGCCTCTGGATGGTGGCCGCTTTGCCACCTCCGACCTGAACGATCTTTATCGCCGGGTGATCAACCGGAATAACCGCCTTAAGCGCCTGATGGAGCTGCGGGCCCCGGACATCATCATCCGCAACGAAAAGCGGATGTTGCAGGAAGCCGTTGACGCCCTGTTTGACAATGGCCGCCGCGGCCGGGTCATTACCGGCGCCAATAAGCGCCCGCTCAAGTCGCTCGCCGATATGCTCAAGGGCAAGCAGGGCCGGTTCCGTCAGAACCTGCTCGGCAAGCGCGTCGACTATTCGGGCCGCTCGGTCATCGTGGTGGGCCCTGAGCTGAAGCTGCATGAGTGCGGTCTGCCGAAAAAGATGGCGCTGGAGCTGTTCAAGCCCTTCATCTATGCGCGTCTTGACGCCAAGGGCCTGTCTGGCACGGTCAAGCAGTCCAAGCGCATGGTCGAGCGCGAGCAACCCGCCGTCTGGGACGTGCTCGAAGAAGTCATCCGCGAACACCCGGTCATGCTCAACCGCGCCCCGACCCTGCACCGTCTGGGCATCCAGGCGTTTGAGCCCAAGCTGATTGAGGGCAAGGCGATCCAGCTGCACCCGCTGGTCTGCGCCGCCTTTAATGCCGACTTCGATGGTGACCAGATGGCGGTGCACGTGCCGCTGTCGCTGGAAGCCCAGCTCGAAGCCCGCGTCTTGATGATGTCGACCAATAATATCCTCTCGCCCGCCAATGGTCGCCCGATCATTGTGCCGTCGCAGGATATTGTTCTGGGTCTGTATTACCTGTCCCTGTCTAAGGAAAACGAGCCTGGCCAAGGCAAGCTGTTTGCCGATCTTGGTGAGATCGAGGCGGCCCTAGATGCCGGCGTTGTCACCCTGCACTCCAAGATCAAGGCCCGGTTCAGCGAAATGACCCCGGATGGCAAGATCACCCGCAAGGTGATCGACACCACGCCGGGCCGTATGAAGCTGGCCGCGCTCTTGCCACAAAACGTCAATGTCGGTCACCGACTGGTCGAGAAGGCCCTGACCAAAAAGGAGATCGGCAATCTGATCGACACGGTCTATCGCCACTGCGGTCAGAAGGCGACGGTCATTTTTGCCGACCAGATCATGGGTCTGGGCTTTAAGGAAGCGGCCAAGG
>CANGCO010000125.1 GCA_947452365.1 Caulobacteraceae bacterium | reverse complement strand
GTCACGCGGAACGTCGCATTGGGCAAGAGTTCAATGACTGTGCCCGGAAATTCCAAAAGTTCTTCTTTAGCCATGCGGTCTCTCTAAACGACAATCTGGATAAGGCAAGCTATCCGTGCCGCAAAGCTGCGGACGGCCTAATCTGCCCCTAGGCTCTTACCATAGCCGATTCAGCCACCAAAGGTCGATGGTTTGCCAAAACGCGCATAGATTCGGTTCAAGATCGCGTCGCGGCTCATGCGATAGGCGTCCAGGATCGACTCGCGCGAACCTGTTGCCAAGGTCGGGTCGGGAATGGGCCAGTATTCAATATCCACTGCCCGCCCCCGCGCCAGCTCGACCGCCCTATGCTGAGCCTCTGGCGTCAAGGATATAACAAGATCGAACGAGCCGTCTTCCAGATCATCAAAACTCTTGGCCTTATGGCCGGTCAGATCGGCCCCGACCTCATCGAGCACAATGGCGGCGAACGGATCAATCTCGCTGCCGCGCTCTGGACGAAGGCCACAACTATCGACAAACACCCGCTTGCCATGGGTCATTTGCAACAGCGCCTGGGCCATGGGCGAGCGTACCCGATTGAAATTACACGCAAACAAGACTGCCCCCGGCAAGCTGCCCGTGGGTTGCAATGTGCCCGGAACCTGCACGCCTAACCGCGCCGATAAAGAGCACAGATCAGGGTGAACAGTCGCCGCGCCGTATCCAGATCCGTCGTGACCTTGCCGCCCAGACGCTCGCGAAGCAGGGATGAGCCCTCATTATGCAGGCCGCGCCGCCCCATATCCAGCGCCTCGATCTGGGCGGGCGAGGCATTGCGAATAGCATCATAATAGCTGTCGCAAACCATAAAATAGTCGCGGATCAGACTCTTAAACGGCGACATGGACAAGAGGTGACGCCGCTCATAACTGGGCCCAATAATATCCAGCAAGAGCCGATTATCGGCTAGGCCAATGGTCAGGTCATAGGGGCCGCTGCCCTCGCCCTCGCCCTCGGGCTGAAAATAATTCTCTTCAAGCAGGTCAAAAATCGCCACCTGCCGCTCATGTTCCTGATCGCGCGACGCAGACGCCAGCGAGGCATCATCAATAATGATGCTTTGCAAACGCTGCAGGGCCTTGGGGTCAGACATGATCGCTCCAGACATCGGCGTGAACCGACCTCAGAGCCACCCATAGCAAGGCCAAATCAAATCCGCGAGGGCGGCGCGACGATTTTCCAAAGCTTTACGTCTGGATTATGCAAATCACGCCGCGCCCTGTATCCTTAAGGCATGAAAAAACCGCGCCTGTCCCGTTCCGCCTCTGAAAAGTCCAAGACCAAGCCGCCCCAGGGCCTGCCTGATCGCGAAACCTTGCTGAAATTCCTGCGCGATGCGGGCGAAGCGGCCAAGGCCGATATGGCCAAGGCGTTTGGCCTCAAGGGCTCGGACCGCCGGGCCCTGCGCATGATGCTCAAGGACCTAGAGGCCGAGGGCGTCTTGGGTAAGCGCGGACGCAGCGGCTTTGCTGAGGCCGGTGCCCTGCCGCCGGTCGGGGTGGCCGATGTCTGTGATGTCGATTCGGACGGCGATCTGTTTGTGCGCCTGGTCAAGGCGGGGGAAGATGTAGCCCTAGTGCGTCTAGCCCCTGGCAGTGGTGAGGCCGCCGCCGGTGCCCCGCGACTGGGCGAGCGGGTACTGGTACGCTTTGAGCAGCTGGAAAGCGGCGAATATGAAGCCAAGCTGATCAAGAAGCTTGGCCAGAGCGCACACAAGATTCTCGGCGTGGTGCGCAAATCCCTGCGCGGCCCGCGGCAAGAGGTTCGGGTGGAACCGGTCGATCGCCGCTCCAAGGAAAGCCTGGTCCTCTATGGGCCTGAGGGCGAAAAGCTCAAAGACGGCGATCTGGTCCTGGCCGAGGTTGGCGAGGCGGCTGGCCGGTTTGGGCCCAAGCGCGGGCGGGTTTTGGAGGTCGTGGGCCGTGAGGATCATCCCCGCGCCGCCTCCTTGATCGCCATCCATACCCATAGCCTGCCCATGGGCTTTACCAGCGACGCCGAGGACGAGGCCATGGCGGCCGTGCCGCCGACCCTGCAGGCCCGCACAGACCTGCGCCACCTGCCCTTGGTCACGATCGATCCGATTGATGCGCGTGATCATGATGATGCAGTCTATGCCGAGCCCGATACGGATCCGGCCAATCCCGGCGGCTGGATTGTCTGGGTCGCCATTGCCGATGTCGCCGCCTATGTGCGGCCGGGCTCAGCGCTCGACCGCGAAGCGCTGGATAAGGGCAATAGTGTCTATTTCCCCGACCGGGTTGAGCCCATGCTGCCTGAGCATCTCAGCAATGGCCTAGGCAGCCTACGCGAGGGCGAGACCCGCGCCTGTATGGCCGTCCGCATGGTGTTTAGCGCCAGTGGCGACAAGACCGGCCACCAGTTCGTGCGCGGCCTGATGCGCTCGGCCGCCAAACTGGCCTATGAACACGCCCAGGCCGCGATTGATGGCGAGCCAAGCGATGTGACCGGCCCCTTGCTGGAACCCGTGCTTAAGCCGCTCTGGGCCGCATATGCCTGTGTCGGCCAGGCCCGCGACCGGCGCTCGCCGCTCGATATCGAAAGCGCTGAGCGCAAGATCCAGATCAATGAGGCCGGAGAGGTGGTCTCGATCCAGCCGCGCGAACGCCTCACCGCCCACCGTCTAATCGAAGAATTTATGATCCAGGCCAATGTTTGCGCGGCGCAAACCCTCGAGGCCCCAACCAAGGGTCAAAAGCGCCCGGCCTTGATCTATCGGGTGCACGATACGCCGAGCCAGGAAAAGGTTCAGGCCCTGGCCGATTTTCTATCCACCATCCAGATCAACTGGTCCAAGGGCGAGGCCCCGCGCACCGATCGGCTCAACCGCCTACTCGAACAGACCCGCGGCGGCCCACATGGCGAGATCGTCAATGAGGTGGTGCTCCGCACCCAGATGCAGGCGCATTATTCGCCCGATAATATTGGCCATTTCGGGCTTAACCTGGCCCGCTATGCGCATTTTACCTCGCCTATTCGCCGCTATGCTGACCTTATCGTCCATCGCGCCCTGATCCGGGCCTTGAATCTGGGCACAGACGGCCTGACCGATCAGGAGATTGCCCGCCTGCGTGAGACCGCCGAAAGCATTACCGCCTCAGAGCGCCGGGCCATGGCCGCCGAGCGTGACGCCACCGACCGCTATGTCGCCGCCTTCTTGTCCGAGCGGGTGGGTGCGGAATTTGACGGCCGCATTACCGGGGTGACCCGGTTTGGCCTGTTTGTAAGGCTTGGCGAGGTGGGGGCCGATGGACTAGTGCCGGTCTCGTCTCTGGGCGATGACTACTTCGTGCATGATGACAAGGCCCATTGCCTGGTCGGTGAGCGCAGCGGTCGGCGCTGGCGCTTAGGGGCCAAGGTGCGGGTCAAGCTGATGGAGGCCACCCCCATTACAGGCGGGCTATTATTCCAGATGCTCAGCGAGCCCGATCCCGCCCTGCCCGGCGCCGCGCGCCCGCGCCTTGGCGTTCGCCCGCGGCCCAAACAGGGCCCGCAAGGTCGGCCGCGCAATATCAAGGCTGGCGGCAAGAAGCGCCGCTAGGCTTAGATCCGAAAGCAAAACGGCCCCGGAGGTTTCCCCCCGGGGCCGTTCTTTATCGGCAAAGCTGCATCCGTAAGGATGCCCACCATCTTACTTAATGGTGATGGAAGCGCCGGCTTCTTCAAGCTTCTTCTTGATCTCTTCAGCTTCTTGCTTGGAGATGTTTTCCTTGATGGGCTGCGGAGCGCCTTCCACCAGGTCCTTGGCTTCTTTCAGGCCGAGATCGGCGCGG
>CANGCO010000124.1 GCA_947452365.1 Caulobacteraceae bacterium | reverse complement strand
TGGCGGAGACGCAGGGATTCGAACCCTGGGTACCCTTGAGGGGTACGCCGCTTTAGCAAAGCGGTGCCTTCAGCCTCTCGGCCACGTCTCCGTTGGGGCCTTGTTACAAAAAACTACGGCTTGCAGCAAGGCTGGGGGCGTCGAATTGTGACGATTGGTGATAAAACATTCTTGGCCGGGTGGTGGGGCTAGATTTCAACGGGCCGGTTGGGCAATTGGTTGGGGTTGTGATCGCCGGCTGGGAAGGCGGGGGCTAGGGCATCGGCGCAGATATGCACAGCCTCGACCAGGCCCGTGGCGGGCTTATTGGCACGCATGGCATGGCGTATAGCGGCCACGGCCTTGTCCCAGGTGCCGGTCGGTACCGCCGCATGGATACCAGCATCGGCCAGGACCTCGACCCGCCGATCGAGCAGCGAGACAAAGATCAGGACGCCGTTCTTTTCCTGGGTGTTGGAAATGCCCCGGGCCACAAATTGGCGCAATGCGGCCTCGTGCACGCGGCGGTTTCTAAGGCCTGCGGGCGTCATAAAGCGGCGCACTTCGGGCCAACTGACCAGCATCCAGACCGCTAGAAAGACTGCGCTCTGGGCCATGGCATAGGCGCCAAGGCTGACGCGAATGGCGGCGTCAAAGCCGCTCGAATGGGCGGCGACCCAGCCATTGACCAGATGGGTCAAGAGATGCGGGCTAAGGCCAAGCGAAAACGCCGCTGCCGGGGCCATTAGGGCGGCAACCGCGGCCCAGGCCAATGGCACTTCACGATAATCGGCGCTTTCTTGGGTGATGACACAGACAAGCTCGGCCGAGGTGCGGGTCTCGGCCTCGGTTACGGCCTCGGCAATATCGTGGTGGTCTTGTGGGGTCATGCGCATCGCTACCAGCTCCCTGACGATCCGCCGCCGCCGAACGATCCGCCGCCGCCACCGAAACTATCCGAGCCACCGCCAAAGCCGCCGCCCCTGAACCCGCCGCCGCCGCTCAATATGATCCAGGGCAAAAGTGCGCCTAGGCCACCGCGCCTGCGACCAAACACGCCGCCAAGGACCCAGAGCACGAACAGGACGATGAAGAATATGGCCGCTGGGTCAATATTGCGCTGGGTACGCGATGTGTCTTTTTTAGCGGCCTTGATCGCCTGGGCTGCGGATTCGGGGTCGGCCGATAGCTGGCCGATCAGGGCCTTGGTCCCGGCAATAATGCCGCCCTCCATATCGCCGGACTTAAACCTTGGCAGGACCTGGCGCTGCAGGATGATATTGCTAAGCGCATCGGTCAGGACGCCTTCAAGGCCATAGCCGACCTCGACCCGCACCTTGCGCTCATTGGGGGCAATGATCAAAAGGACGCCATCATCCTTGCCCTTTTGGCCAATCTGCCAGGTCCGGCCCAGCTGATAGCCATAGTCCTCGATCTCGTAGCCCTGCAGCGAGGTTAAGGTGACCACCACCATCTGGTGGCCGGTCTTGTCCTCGAGGTCTTTCAGCTGGGCTGTCAGCTCGGCTGTGGTGGCCGGTGACAAGACATGGGCCTGATCAACCACCCGCCCGGTTAGGGGCGGAAAGCTGGGGGCAGCCTTGGCCTGAGGCGCAAGCCACACCAAGGCTAGGCCCAGGAGAAGGGCCGCTAGACTTAAGGGGCGAGACCGGGTCAGGGTCATTTGCTGCCCGGCATAGCAGCGGCAGGGCTAGCGGGCGGGGCAAAGCTGACCTTGGGCGCGGACTGGGCCGATTCTGTGGCGGCAAAGGCCTGTAAGGGCTTGGCCGAGCGATAGATGGTCGAGGCCCAGATCACGCCAGGAACCGTGCGGATCTCGGTATTATAGACCCGGACCGCCTCATTATAATCGCGCCTTGCGACCGTGATGCGGTTTTCCGTGCCCTCTAATTGCGATTGTAGGGCCAGGAAATTTTCGTTCGACTTCAGGTCTGGATACTTCTCGCTAATCATCATCAGGCGCCCCAGAACGCCCGATAGCTGCGACTGAGCGGCCTGGTATTTGGCAAAGCTAGCCGGGTCGCTAATGGTCGAGGCATCGACCTTGACCTGGGTGGCTGAGGCGCGGGCTTGTGTGACCTCGACCAGAACTGCGCGCTCTTGCTGAGCATAGCCCTGGACGGTGGCAACCAGATTGGGGATCAGGTCGGCGCGGCGCTGATACTGGCTTTGCACATCGCCCCAAGCGGCCTTGGCCTGTTCTTCCTTGGTTGGGATGGCATTAATACCGCAGGCCCCAAGCGCCAGTGGCAGGATCAACACTAGGGCCAAGGCCCTCAAGCGGGAAGAAATCGCGTTTGTATGAGCAATGATCATAGCCGTTCAGACCCTTATCTGGCCGCACCAAGGCGGTGGTGATGGACGCAAGGTTTTAGCCCTGCGCTGGTTCATAGCGTTGTTTTAAACCGAATTTACAGGCTTGGCCATGCGCAAGGCACCTTATCCGCGCTTGGCCTAGCGGGTTTGGCCGCCATCGACGGGTAAGACTGCGCCGGTGATAAAGCTGGCCTTATTGCTCAGTAAAAACGCGGCGGCCGAGCCGATTTCCTCAGGGTGACCAAAACGGCGCATCGGCACTTCGCGCTTGATCCAGCGCATGACCTTGTCGCCATTGGGGCCATTGGCGCGCGCTTCCCAATCGCCGTCGGGAAAGACAATATTGCCCGGCGCAATCACATTGACCCGCACGCCGCTAGCCCCCGTGATCCGCGCCAATTCCTTGGCCATATGGTTCATGGCTGCTTTTGCTGTGCCATAGGTGAGGGGTGTGCCTAGGGCGCCCAGGCCTGCGATCGAGCTGATAAACAATACCGAGCCCTCGCCCCGCGTCGTCATGGGCTTTAGCGCGCTGCGGGCCAGGCGATAGGCGCTGTCGAGGTTTTGCGAAAACCCGGCATCCCAGGTGGCATCATCAATATCAAAGCCATTGGGGCAGGGGTGCAGGCCAACATTGGCCACCGCGCCATAGATGGGGCCCAATTCGGCCTCGACCCGGTTGACCGCCTCATCGATTGTGTCGGCATCGCGCATATCCCCGGCCATGGACCAGAGCTTGTCGGCACCATACTGGGCGGCAAGCCGGGCATGAGCCGCGTCCAAGGACTCGCTTCCCCGTGCCGTCATAGCCACCTTGGCCCCATCGGCTAGGCAGGCCTCGACAATGCCCAGACCAATGCCGCGGCTGGCCCCGGCAACAAAGATGACCCGATCGGTAAGGTCCAGATTCATGGCTGTGTTCCCCCTCGTGTGTAATCGTGATTGCCCCATTGCTTGCGGAGCGTTTTGGCGTTTATCCTTGCGCTAACTTATAAGCCTGTTGGGAGCGGCCGCCATGAAATCCTTGAGCATCCAGACGATTTGCCCGGTGATGGCGTGAGGCCGGTCCTAAAAACCGCGCTTTTGCTTAGCCTAGGCATGGGTTTAGGGTTGGGTTCCGCGCTCTGGGTGCTTAAAAGCGGCGGGCTTGGGGTGGGTATGGGCAGTCAGACTGTGGGCGGCTGGACGGGTAATCACCTGACCGGTGCCAAGGCGGCCGATCCCTATACGCGCGGCATTGTTGCCAAGAGCGGCCTCTTGGCCCTGACCCAGGCTGAGGCCATGTATTTTACCCGCACCGCAGACGAGCACGGCCAGCCGCTCAAGGCCTCGTGCGTCTATGCCCTAGAGGGCGGTGCCATGCCCGCACGCTGGTGGTCGGTAACGATTTATGACGCCCACGACTTCTTGCCGGTCAATGGCGATGACGCCCAGTCGGTCGATATGACCCGCACCGCTGTCCATGCCTCGCCAATGGGCCGCTGGACGGCGCGGGTGGCGGCGGATCAAGCGGGCGCGACGGACTGGATTTCCTCTAAAAATGCTGGAAATTTCAGCCTGACCTTGCGGCTCTATAATCCGCAAGACGCGGC
>CANGCO010000123.1 GCA_947452365.1 Caulobacteraceae bacterium | reverse complement strand
TTGGTCTTCAACTTCGGCATTTCGCTGCAGGATCCGTAAACCCTGTCCTCTGATGGTGCGTAATGGATCGCCATGGCATGCCTAATGGCCAGGCGACCTCTAAGAACCGGCGCTTTTAGGGCAAAGGCACGCAGGGCGCAAGGGCTTGATCAGATTCAAAAAGCTCTGTCTCAAGCCCGCTCATCCTTGGGTGATCCCATGACAATATAGGTGGTGATGCTGGAGACCTGGGGCAGGGCGCCCAGCACCTCGGTATGAAAGATCTTATAGGCTTTTAGGTCCGCAACCTCGACCCGTAGCAAATATTCCACCGTGCCGGTAATATTGTGGCATTCGCTCACCTCCTTGACGGGGGCTATGGCCAGTTCAAAAGCCGATTGGTCGGCCTTGGTATGGTGCGACAGGCCAACCGTGACATAGGCGATCACGCCAATCCCAAGGGCCGAAGGATTGAGCACGGCGCGGTAGCCACTGATGATGCCGCTACGTTCCAGCTCTTGCACCCGGCGCAGGCAGGCCGAGGGCGACAGGCCGACCTTGTGCGCCAGATCCAGATTGCTGATCCGGCCATCGCGAGAAAGTTCACGCAATATATTGCGATTTATGGCGTCTAAATCTTTCATTCATTGCAATAATAGCGGAAATTTCGACAAGTTTGCAAGGCTATTTTGCCCAATAGGGTGCATGCTTGCGCCATGATGAGCCTTGACCTTCTTGCGGCGCTGGCCGCCTTCGCCCTTGTGTCCTCGATCACGCCAGGACCGAATAATCTGATGCTGATGACATCGGGGACCCATTTTGGGTTTCGCCGCACGGTGCCGCACCTGCTTGGCGTGTCCGGCGGCTTTGTATTCATGACCCTGATGATCGGGCTTGGCGTGGCGGGCCTGTTCAAGGCTTTTCCGGTGAGTTTTGAGGTGCTGAAATGGGCCAGCGTGGCTTATCTCTTGTATCTGGCCTGGCACATCGCCACCGCACCGCCCTTATCCGAACCGGCGGACGCGCCCGAACTTGACCGCAAGCCCATGACTTTTTTCCAGGCGACCCTGTTTCAATGGGTCAACCCCAAGGCCTGGACCATGGCCCTGACGGCGGTGACCGTTTATGCGCCCAAGACCAATCCCATGATGGGCCTGGTGATAATCGCCCTGGTGTTTGGCGCGATCAATCTGCCCATGGTTAGCCTCTGGACCTTGATGGGCGTGCAGATGCGCCGGTTTTTGAGCAATCCCCAAATCCAACGCACGTTTAATATTGTTGCGGCCTTGCTCTTGGTGGCCACCCTCTATCCGGTCGTGTTTGGCGGGCATTGATCGGACCGGTTTCGCCTCTGGATAGATCGACCCGGCTCGTCTAGTCTGGGCGATTATCTGTTCAAAGAGGTTTTGGCGTGCGCAATTTATTGTTCGGGTCGGTCGCGGCCGTTTCACTTTTGGTCAGCGTTCCGGCCCTAGCCCAGATTCTGCCGGCCCTTGCCAGTGCGCCGATCGAAGCGCCGCGCGACGTGCCCTATTCGGCCGGGCCTTTGCAGATCTTTGTCGATGCCACCGATACCGACCGGCGCATTTTTGAGGTGCGCGAGACCCTGCCCGTCGACGGGCCCGGTCCCTTGACCTTGCACTATCCCGCCTGGCTGCCTGGCAATCACGCTCCGCGCGGGCCGATCGAGCAGATGGCGGGCCTAACCATTACGGCGGCGGGCAAGCCGGTCGAATGGACACGCGATCCGGTGGATATGTATGCCTTTCACCTGACCGTGCCTAGGGATGTCAAGCAATTGGACATCGGCTTTCAATTCCTGTCCCCGACCGAGACCAAGATTGGCCGGGTGGTGATGTCGCCCGATCTTTTAAACCTGCAATGGAATGCGGTTGCCCTCTATCCGGCTGGCTATTTTGCCCGCCAGATCAAGATTGAGGCCAGTCTGCGCCTGCCCGAGGCTTGGCAATTTGGCACGGCCTTGGAGACCGATCAGATCAAGGACGGCATTGTCCAGTTTAAGGCCACCGATTTTGACACGCTTGTCGACTCGCCCGTGTTTGCCGGGCGCTATTTCAAACGCCTTGACCTTGATCCTAGCGGCCCGGTGCCCGTGCGTTTAAACATGATTGCCGATCGCGCCGCCTTATTGGAGGCCAGCCCCGACCAGATCGGCGTGCACCGCAATCTGGTCCAGCAGGCCTATAAGCTGTATGGCGCCCATCATTACGATCATTATGACTTCCTTTTGGCCCTAAGCGACAAGATGAGCGGCATTGGGCTGGAGCATCATCGCTCAAGCGAAAATGGCACCAGCCCGACCTATTTTACCGAATGGGATAAGAGCCCAGCCGGGCGCGATCTTCTGGCCCATGAATTTACCCATTCGTGGAATGGCAAGTATCGGCGCGGCTCTGACCTCTGGACCCCGACCTTTAATGTGCCGATGCGCAATAGCCTTTTGTGGGTCTATGAGGGCCAGACCCAGTATTGGGGCAATGTGCTGGCGGCCCGCTCTGGCCTTTTGAGCAAGCAGCAGGGGCTTGAGTCTCTCGCCATGACGGCGGCTGCGTTTGATAATCGCGCTGGCCGCATCTGGCGCAGTCTGGCCGACACGACCAATGACCCGGTGATTGCGGCGCGCAAGCCCCTGTCCTGGCGCAGTTGGCAAAGGTCGGAAGACTATTATTCCGAAGGCCAGCTGATCTGGCTCGATGCCGACACCCTGATCCGCGAGCGCTCAAGTGACAAGCGCAGCCTAGATGATTTCGCCAAGGCGTTTTTCGGCGGCAAGAGTGGCACGTTCGAGCCCAAGACCTATGATTTTGCAGAAATTGTCGCGGCATTGAATGCTGTTGAGCCTTATGACTGGGCCAGCTTCTTGACGACGCGGCTGGAAGGCCATGGGCCGGGCGCGCCCCTGGATGGCCTGGCGCGCGGCGGCTATAGGCTGGTCTATACCCCCGTCCCGACCGAGTTTTTCAAGGCCAATGAGGCGCGGCGCAAGACGGTGGATTTGAGCTATTCGATTGGGCTTGTGCTGGAAAAAGACGGACTGATTGCCGATGTCGCCTGGGGCGGTCCTGGCTTTAAGGCCGGTCTGATCACGGGCAGCCAGGTCATTGCTGTGGGCGGCGTCGCCTATGATGCGGAGGGCTTAAAGGCGGCAATTACGGCGGCCACGGACACGGCTAAGCCGGTCGAGCTCTTGGTCAAGTCTGGCGATCGCTATCGCACCCTCAAGCTCGATTATAGTGGCGGCCTTCGCTATCCGCGGCTCGAGCGCGATACCAAGACCCCAGCAAGGCTGGATGCCATCTATACGCCGCGCAAATAGGGGCCTAGTGCCCGATCATGCCAAGCGCGATCAGACCGCCTGCGCCCACGACAATGCGCCAGGCGGCAAACGGCATGAATCCATAGCGGGTGACAAAGGCCAGTAAGGTCTTGACCACAAACCAGCCCGAAACAAAGGCCGTGACAAAGCCAATCGCGATCAGCCCGCCTTGATCCAGGCTTAGCGTATCCTTGGCCTTATAGAGGTCTAGGGCAAAGGCCGCGGTCATGGTGGGTATGGCCAGAAAGAACGAAAACTCAGCCGCTGCGCGCCGGTCAGCGCCCAGCAGCATGGCCCCGACAATGGTTGCGCCCGAGCGCGACACGCCTGGGATCATGGCCAGAACCTGAAACAGGCCCACGCCCAAAGACGTGGCCGGTTTAAACGCCATGGCGTCAAATTGGCGCGGCGGCGGGCTAAACCGCTCGATCGCGGCCAAGGCCACACCGCCAATAATCAGGGACCAGCAGATCAGGCGCGGGCTCTCAAACAAGACCTGTTTGATAATGTCATGAAAGGCCAGGCCCAGCACTACGGCCGGGGCAAAGGCAATCATCAGGCTATAGGCAAATCGCCGCGCCTCTGGACTGGTCGGCAGGCGCAAGACCACGTCCCAAAGCCTCTGAAAATAAAGGACCACCACGGCCAGTATCGCGCCCAGCTGGATCAGGACCGCAAACGTATCCCAGGCCGGACC
>CANGCO010000122.1 GCA_947452365.1 Caulobacteraceae bacterium | reverse complement strand
TGCCGTAGGTGGAGCGGGTCTGGTAGGTCGTCCCATCAGTCATCACCACATTGATGAAGTGATAGTCGGGGTGGGTGTCTTGTTTCATGGCTCTATCCAACCGACTTAAGGTCACGGGACAAAAACCGCCTAAAACCCAGATGGGCTCAGGCGATCAAAAGGATGCGCGGCTATACACGATGGCCGGGGCAATAGGCAAGGGCTGTGTTGTAAACACCGCCCGCAAAGGACAGGTTTATGACGGATATATCGATTTCTGAGACTTCGAGCACCGAATCCCAGATAGATGGGCGCCCTGGACAGGGTGCGGCCCTGGCCTCACAGATTTCAGAAGCGGCCGCGCGCAGACCCAAGGGCAAGACCATCCGGCCGCTTGGTCACATCCTGCCCTTCATCGCCGCCCACCGTCTGGACGCGCTTTGCGCCTTCTTTTTTCTGCTGGTTTCCACAAGTGCGACGCTTGGCCTCACGGGGGCTGTGCGCATTGTTGTCGATCACGGATTTGTACAAGGCTCGCCCGAGGCCCTCAACCGCTATTTCCTGATCATGGTCGCGGTGGCCTTGGGTCTGGCGGCCGCCAGCGCCTTGCGGTTTTTCTTTATCACAAAACTGGGCGAGGCGGTGGTGGCGGACCTGCGCAAGGCGGTCTATGCCCATACCCTGACCCTGGACCCGGCCTATTTTCTAAAAACCCGCACCGGCGAGGTGCTGTCGCGCCTGACCACTGATATTACCATTGTTGAAAACCTGGTGGGGTCATCGGCCTCAATTGCGCTGCGCAATTTCTTGAGCCTGATCGGTGCCCTGGCGCTCTTGTTTGTGGTCAGCCCCAAACTGGCGGGCTTGATCATATTATTGGTGCCCATGGTGGTTGCGCCCATGTTCTTGTTCGGCCGACGCGTGCGCAAACTGTCCGCCTCGGCCCAGGACCGGTTTGCCGATGCGGTTGGTTTTGCCGGTGAAAGCCTTGATGCGCTCGATACGGTTCAGGCCTTTGGCCGCGAAAAAAGCGCTGGCCAGCGGTTTGGCCAGTCGGTTGATATTGCTTTTAAGGCCTCGCTGGCGCGGATACAGGCCAGGGCCATAATGACGGCCCTGGTGATTGGTCTGGTGTTTGGTGGCGTGGCCGTCGTTTTGTGGCTGGGTGCCCATGCCGTGATCATGGGCACCATGACCGGCGGTGCCCTAGTGCAGTTCCTCTTCTTGTCGGTCATGGCCGCGGGATCAGTCGGGGCCCTAGGCGAGGTCTGGGGTGATGTGCAAAAGGCGTCCGGGGCCATGGAGCGGATCTCTGAGCTGCTTAGCGCCAAACCCGCCATTGCCGCCCCAGCCCTGCCCAAGGCGCTTCCCGTGCCTGCCCAAGGTTCGGTTGAGTTTGACAAGGTCAGCTTTGCCTATCCGGGCCGTCCCGATCTGCAGGCCCTCAATGGTTTGAGCTTGAGCATAAGGCCCGGCGAGACGGTGGCCTTGGTCGGGCCCTCCGGCGCGGGCAAGTCGACGGTCCTGCGTCTGCTCCTGCGGTTTTACGACCCCCAGGCGGGCTCCATTCGGCTGGACGGGATTGATCTGCGCGATGCCGATCCGGCCGAGGTTCGGGCGCGCATGGCGCTGGTGGCCCAGGATGCGCCGCTGTTTTCAGGCTCGGCGCTGGATAATATCCGCTTTGGCCGCGAGGAGGCCGATCTTGAGGCCGTGCAGGCTGCGGCACGCGCTGCGGAGGCTGACGGCTTTATCCGCGCCCTACCCGAAGGCTATGACACCGGCGTCGGCGAGCGGGCCAAGACCTTGTCGGGCGGACAAAAACAGCGCCTAGCGATTGCGAGGGCCCTGGTGCGCAATGCGCCCATCCTCCTGCTCGATGAGGCGACCAGCGCCCTGGACGCGGAAAACGAGCGCCTGGTGCAGCAGGCCCTGCATGATGCCATGACCGGCCGCACCACCCTGGTCATTGCTCACCGCCTGGCCACCGTCCTGCGCGCCGACCGGATTGTGGTCATGGATGCGGGCCGGGTGGTTGAGCAAGGCACTCATGCCGCCCTGGTGGCCAAGGGCGGCCTCTATGCGCACCTGGCCAAGCTCCAATTTGGCGACGAGGCCGCCTAGGCTCAATCCCTAGCCTCTGGCCGCGACTGCAAGACCTGGAAAGTCGCTGAAAATGCCATCGACGCCGAGATCAATGAATTTGCGGATCTCGGCGGCTAGGTCGCCATGCTGGGCCAGATAGTCACTGGCACCGGCATTACCGCGGCGAAGCGCCGTGGGCAGGAAATTGTTCTCGGCCCGGAAGGTCCAGGGATGCAGGGCCAGGCCCGCCGCATGGGCGTCCTTGACCAGGCTGGTCGGGCTGGTCCAGTTGCCACCCGCGTCTCTGGGCAGGATCAGGTCCTTAAAAGGGCCGATGCCATCGGCAAAACTGGCCACGGTTTTCAAACCCGTCGGCGTAATCAGATCGGCATAGGTGCGGGCATCGCCAGTCTTGACCAGATCGGCCGGCGCGCCCTCGGAATCGACCAGGAAGATTTGCCGGCAATTGACCAGGCCGCGCAGGGTCCTGAGTGAGGCGGTTTCAAAGCACTGGATAAAAATGGGTGCTGACTTGCTATTGAGGCCCGCCGCCTTAACCGCCTCAGCAAGCCTTGCCTCCATGGCCAGACCCTGGCTGGCAAAATAGGTTGGATGCTTGAGCTCTGGATAGACGCCAACCTTGCCCATCTTGGCCAGGGCCAGGACCTCCAAAAAGGTGGGAATCTCAAACTGGCCGTCAAAGGCGGCATTGGCAGGGCGAAGCTGGGGCAGGCGCTCCTTGGCGCGCAGGGTCTTGATCTCGGCCAGGGTAAAGTCTTCGGTAAACCAGCCGGTCATGGCGGTCCCGTCTATGGTCTTGGTCGCCTTGCGAGTCGCAAATTCTGGCCGCGCGGCGACATCCGTCGTGCCGCTGATCTCGTTTTCGTGCCGGGCGATAAAATGGCCGTCCTTGGTTAGGACCAGATCAGGCTCAATAAAATCGGCGCCCTGTTCAATGGCGCGGGCATAGGAGGCTAGGGTATGTTCGGGCCGCTCGCCGCTACAGCCCCGATGGCCAATAATGATCGGCCTGTGGGCGGGCTTGGCCAGGGATGCGGTTGGCGACATCAGGGCAGCGCCTGAAAGGGCAAGGACAGAGCGGCGCGACAGGGACATGGTATGGCCTTTGTGATGAAGAACCCTCAGCCTAGCGCAAAACCTGTGACGGACTAAAGACTATTGCGCGGCCTTTAAAAGGCTCAAGATCTGGGGGTGCAGTTCAAGATTGGATGCCAGGACTGTGCCATCCAAGAGCGCGGTTTCGGCGCCGTCGGCATTGGTCACCTTGCCGCCCGCTTCTGTGACCAAAAGCGTGCCGGCCGCCATGTCCCAGTTTTTCAGGCCGCGCTCCCAATAGCCGTCAAACCGGCCAGCCGCGACATAGGCCAGATCCAGCGCTGCCGAGCCAAACCGGCGCACGCCAGACACGCGTTGGCTGATCTGGTGCAGCTCTTTCAAAAACACCCCATGGCCAGGCTTGCCCAAGAAGGGGATGCCGGTAGCGAGAACGGCCTCGTCCATATTGCGCCGGGCCGCCACGCGTAGCCGCTTATCATTGAGATAGGCGCCCTTGCCCTTTTCGGCCCAGAACAATTCGTTTGTAACCGGGTTAAAGGTCACGCCCGCGACAATCACCCCATCGCGTTCCAGCGCCGCTGTGACGGCAAAATGGGGGATGGCGTGGAGAAAATTGGTGGTGCCATCAAGCGGGTCAACAATCCAGGTATGGGTCTTGTCACTGCCCTCGATCAGGCCGCGCTCTTCGCCGATAAAACCATAGCCGGGACGAACCTTGCTCAGTTCTTCATAAAGGACCTGTTCGGCCTTGTGATCGGCAGCCGAGACATAATCTCCGGGACCCTTTTTCGAGACCTGCAGCTCGCCAACCTCACCAAAATCGCGCACCAGCCCGCGAGCCGCCTTACGCACGGCAGCGGTCATGACCTTCAAAAGGGTAGTGGGCGTGGACACGGCAGGTTTGTTTCTAACAGAGGAGA
>CANGCO010000121.1 GCA_947452365.1 Caulobacteraceae bacterium | reverse complement strand
GTTGATAAAGGCTTCTCTTTGACCTCGCAACGTCATCTGGCATTAAGAGGGCTGGCGAATGCAGAAAGCTCGGCCTAAACACAGCATATGAGCCTCGAAATCACCTCCTCCAAGCCGCCCTTAAGGGTCATGCTGGCTAGCCCACGCGGCTTTTGCGCCGGCGTTGACCGCGCGATTCAGATTGTTGAGAAGAGCTTGGAAAAATACGGCGCGCCCGTCTATGTGCGCCACGAAATCGTCCATAACCGCCATGTGGTTGACCGGCTAAAAGCCATGGGCGCCATATTTGTCGAGGAACTGGACGAATGTCCGCCGGATCGGCCCGTAATTTTCTCGGCCCATGGCGTACCCAAGGCCGTCCCAGCCGAGGCCAAGAGCCGCAATATGCTGTTTTTGGACGCCACCTGCCCCTTGGTTTCCAAGGTCCATGTCGAGGCTGAACGCCATTTTGACGCAGGGCGCGAAATCATTCTGATCGGCCATGCTGGGCATCCCGAAGTGATCGGCACCATGGGTCAATTGCCCGCCGGGGCCGTGGCCCTGGTCGAGACGGTCGAGGACGCGATGCGTTTTCAACCCAAGGATCCGAAAAAACTAGCCTTTGCCACCCAGACCACCCTGTCCGTGGATGACACAGCCGCGATCGTGTCGGTCCTGCAAGAGCGGTTTCCGGCCATGGCTGCGCCGCATAAGGAAGACATTTGTTACGCCACCACCAATCGTCAGGATGCGGTCAAGCGCTTGGCGCAAGGCGCAGACCTTTTGCTGGTGATCGGATCGCAAAATTCGTCCAATTCGGTGCGGTTGGTTGAGGTTGGCCTACGCGCCGGGGCCAAGGCGGCGCAATTGATCGATGACGCCGGTAGTCTGGACTGGCTATGGCTGAACGGCGTTTCCAGCATCGGCATTACCGCCGGGGCCTCGGCCCCCGAACGCTTGGTCGAGGGCCTGATCGAGGCCTTAAGCCAAAGGTTTGAGGTTACGGTCGAGGAGATCAACCCCGTGCGCGAGACCGTCACCTTTAAGCTGCCGCGCCTGCTTAGCGAAGGGGCGGACATAAGCGGCGCTTGACGCGGCCGCCTTCGTCCCTGATCAAGCAATATGGCCGTTTATACTGACATTACCGATGCTGAACTGGACGCGTTTTTGGCGGCCTATGATCTTGGCACGCCGCTGGCCTTTAAGGGCATTGCCGAGGGGGTGGAAAATTCCAACTTCCTGCTCGAGACCACAACCGGCCGCTATATCCTGACCGTCTATGAGCGGCGAATGAAGGAGGCCGAGCTTCCTTATTTCCTCGACCTTCTGGCCTGGCTGGCCCAGCACGGCTATCCCAGCGCCGCCCCGGTTGCCAACCGTGCGGGCAAGACCCTTGGCCATATTCGCGCCAAGCCCGCCGCCATTGTCGCCTTTTTGCAAGGCATGTCGGTGCGAAAACCAGGCGTGCAGCATTGCCGCGAGGCGGGCGAGGGCCTGGCAAGGCTGCATCTGGCCGCCCATGGCTATCCTGGTCGCCGCGCCAATGCCCTAGGCCAAGACGCCTGGGCACCCATGTTTGATGGCCTAAAAAGCGCCGCCGAAGACTTGAAACCAGGCTTGAGCGCTGTGATCAGCCAGGACCTAGCCACAATGGCCGCCGCCTGGCCTATGGACCTACCCCAGGGCACCATCCATGCCGACCTTTTTCCAGACAATGTATTTTTCCTAGACGACAAGTTCTCTGCCGCAATCGATTTCTATTTCGCCTGCGATGACGCCTTGGCCTATGACTTGGCCGTATGCCTGAATGCTTGGTGCTTTGAGGCCGATGGCGGATTTAATGTCACGGCCGGGCGGGCGCTCATTGCAGGCTATGAGCGCCACCGACCCTTAAGCGCGGCCGAGCGTCAGGCCCTGCCCGTGCTCGCCTGGGGCGCGGCCATGCGGTTCTTTTTAACGCGGCTGAATGACTGGGGCTCGACCCCCGCTGGAGCCCTGGTCAAGCCCAAGGACCCGCTGGAATATGAGCGCAAACTGGCCGTGCACCGGGCCGCCTATCAGGGCGGTCAGGGCCTGATCTTGTTTGCGGATGGCGCGTCTTGAGCACCAAGGTGGTGATCTATACCGACGGCGCCTGCCAGCGCAATCCGGGCCCCGGCGGCTGGGGCGCCATATTGATCTATGGCGACCATGAAAAAGAAATCAGTGGCGGCGAGCCGGCCACGACCAATAATCGCATGGAGTTAATGGCCGCCATACAGGCCTTAGAGGCCCTATCGCGGCCCTGCGATATCGAGCTGCATACCGACAGCCAATATGTTCGCACCGGCATTAGCGAATGGCTGGGCCTTTGGAAGGCGAGAGGCTGGCGCACCCAGAGCAAGGGCGCGGTCAAGAATGAGGACCTTTGGCGCAGGCTGGATGCGGCGCGCGAACGGCACACGGTCGATTGGCGCTGGGTCAAGGGCCATAATGGCCACCCCTTGAACGAACGCGCTGACGCCTTGGCGCGCAAGGGTCTGTTGGACAGCCTAGCCGGTCTCTAGAGACAGCGAACGCTCAAGCGTGCGCCGTCAAGGACGGCCTCGACCTGAATTTCGGTGCCAATCACCAGCACAAGATTGCGATCGGCCTCGGCTGGCCATTCGGCCCCGCCAACCAGCACCCGGCCATGGCCCTTGTCAAAGCCCTCAACCACCAAACCCTTGCGACCGATTAGGCGCGCATTCTGATCATTGATATCGTCGGTTTGCGTCACACGCCCGGGCGGGAAAAACCGCCAGGCCACGAGGGTTGAGGCCATGGTCAGGGCGGCAAATGCTGCAATCTCAATCCCGATGCCGGAGCGAAACATCAGGGTAAGCAGGCCGGTCGCAATCGCACTGCCCACCGGCCACAAAAGCCAGCCCGTGCCTGTCGCGACCTCGACCGACACGAATACGGCCCCGACCGCCAGCCAAACCCAAAACGGGTGCGCCATATAGAAATCAAACAAGCCCAACATGACTAGGTCCCAGTATCGGCAAAGCGCCCAGACAGCGCCTAGCCGAGCTTCATACTAGGGAACCCGGGCTTGAAAGAATACGAAACAATTTGAAGTGGTTTTTACACCTTAACTGGATCGGCCTTGGCGATCGCGCCGACCCGGCCAATGGCCCCGCTGGCCTCAGCCAGAATATTGGCCACAATCTGGGCAGCCGGCAAAACATCGTGGATGCCGCCAGCCGACTGGCCCATGGCCAGGCATGACTTGTCCGCGTCCAGCCCATCAATCTGACCACCAATGCCGCCCATGACATTATTGCGGATCGAGACCATGGCCTGCATCGGAAAGGCTTGAATCTCTTCAGGCCGCGCTTCCCATCCGGCGACATAGGTATTTTTCTGCACCCGCATCGGCTTGCCCGAATAACAGCGGGTGCGCACCGTATCGTCATCGGCAGCCGCGAGAATGGCATCCTTATAGACCTGACCGGCATGGGCCTCGGCCGAGGCAATAAAGCGCGTGCCCATCCAGACCCCTTGCGCGCCAAGCGCCAAGGCCGCCGCCAGACCCCGGCCGTCATAAAGTCCGCCCGCTGCGACAACCGGAATCGTCACCGCATCCACGGCCTGGGCAACCAGGGGCAGGGTTCCGACAAGGCCAGTATGGCCGCCGCCCTCGCCGCCTTGACAGATCACAGCGTCGCAACCGGCCTGCTGAGCCTTAATCGCGTGTTTGACCGCGCCGCAGACCACCATGACGGTTAGGCCCGCCTCCTTTAGCCGCTTCATGATCGGCATGGGCACGCCTAGGCCCGCAATAAAGGCGCTAGCACCGCCCGCAATAATCACCTCAACCGACTCGGTCAGGGATTCTGGCGATGCCGCCAACAGATCGACTCCAAACGGCTTGTCGGTCAGGGCCCGCACTTGTTTCATCTGGTCGGCAATAAAGTCTGGCGTGGTCCCGGCCATACCTAGGACGCCATAGCCCCCGGCATTGGACACAGCCGCCGCCAGCTCGGCATAGGAGACGCCGCCCATGCCGGCCAGCATGATCGGGTGCTCGACCTTCAACAGATCGCAAAGAGGTGTGTGCAGGGCCATGGGTCGTCTCCAGCTTTTTTTCAATCAAAGACCGCGCGGGGCCAAGAGCGCAAGCCTGACCCCGCGTCATTTGGCCTAGAAAATCGAATAGGCCCCGTCGATGACGAAGCTGTCG
>CANGCO010000120.1 GCA_947452365.1 Caulobacteraceae bacterium | reverse complement strand
GCGGCGCACGAGCTTGCAATCGCGGTGGCGGCTCTTAAGGGACTTGAGCGAGCTTCTAACCTTCATGACCTTCGTCTCGTCTTGTTCGCGGAAGCGCATCACCTATCGGGTGCGACCTATCCGGTGGATAAGGAGGGCGCTGTATATGGGCCGATCCGCCTTGAGTCAATCACGGCGGGGGCCTCAATGCGCGCAAGGCCCGCAAAATGACAAAGTCGTGTGCCAATTAGCCGATTGCAGGGGTTACAAGGCCGCAAGGCTCAGCCATATACGGACTATTATGCACCGTCGCGATTTTATTGGCTTGGCCACGGCCCTGCCCCTGACCCTGCCTTGGCGGCGGGCCCTGGCCGGTCAGCCGGACCAAGGCACGGCGCAGACCGGGCTTCGATGGCAAGCACCTTCGGCCAATGGCGCCTTTGACGCCTGGCTAGGCGGCTTTATGGCAAGGGCCTTAGCGGCCGGCTGGCCACAAGATCTGCTCACGCGAGAGCTTGGCGGTCTGACGCCCGATCCAAAAGTGATTAGCCTTGATGGCCGCCAGCCCGAACTATCAAGGCCGGTGGGCGACTATATCCGCAAGACCGTGTCGCAAGATAAGATCGCTGCGGGTCAGGCGCGGATGTATAGCCTGACCTTCTGGCCTGCGGTCGAGGCGCGCTTTGGTGTGCCGCGCGAAATCTTGATCGGCATATGGGGCATGGAAACCGGCTTTGGCGCGGTCATGGGCAATTATGACGTCGTCCGCGCCATGGCCACCCTAGCCGCAGAGGGCCGGCGTCAGGCCTGGGCAGAGGCGCAGATCTTTAGCGCCTTGCGGATAATCGCCTCGGGCCAGATTAGCCGCGATCAATTGCGGGGCTCTTGGGCCGGGGCCATGGGTCAGACCCAGTTCTTGCCCGAAACCTATGTCACCACCGCGATTGATTTTGACGGCGATGGTCGCAAGGATATCTGGCGCTCTGAGGCCGATGCCCTGGCCTCGGCGGCCAATCTTTTGGTCAAGGGCGGCTGGCGACGCGGTGAGCCCTGGGCGCGGGAGGTGATCTTGGCGCCTAGCTTTGATTATGGGCTATCCGAAGGACCCATGCAGTTGCCTGCAGCCTGGAGCCGGGCGGGAGCCAGCCCTGCAGGCGCATTGGACTGGAGCTTGCAAGAGGCGCGAACGCCCGCCAGCCTGATCCTGCCCGCTGGATGGACGGGACCAGCCTTTTTGGTGTTTGCCAATCATATGGCCATACGCACTTATAATAATTCCACCGCCTATGCCTTGGGTGTGGGCTTACTCGCCGATGCGGTTGCCGGAAGGCCCGGCCTTGTCACGCCCTGGCCAATGGAACTTGCCCTGTCCTTAAGTGATCGGCAAAAGGCCCAATCCCTATTGGGGCGATTAGGGTTTTATGCCGGAGACCTCGACGGGGTAATTGGTACCCGCACCCGCAAGGCGCTGCGACAATGGCAGGTCAGTATGGGACGGCCCGCCGATGGCTATCTGACGCCAGACCTGATTTTTGCGCTAGAAGCGGCCGGCTGGGGCATGCCCTCACAGCCTAGCCCAAGCCTTCAAGCCTGGCCCTAGTCCATCAGGCGGCTATCGGGCTCGGACAGGTCTTCACCGACATTTTTGAGCACGCCGTTTTGCAGCGCCATGACCAGCATGGCCAGCAGGATTACGACGTTAAAGCCATAGGGCAGTGGGCCCATGGTCTCATAAAGCCAGACGCCAAATACGGGGGCGACAATATAACACGCCCCGTTCACCGCTGTGATCGCGCCAGCCACTTCACCCTGCTCGTCCTGATCAACGGCCAAGGAGGCCCCGGCGGTAAAGCCTGGACGACAAAAGCCATAGCCAAGGCTGGTCAGGGCAAAGGCTGAGACCACGGTGGCATAATTAGGCGCAAGCGCCATCATGACATTGCCAAGCGCCGCAAGCGCTGCGCCCCAGCGCATTAATTGGCGCGGGCCAATGCGCAGCATCCGGATCAGGCCCCACTGGGCCAATAGGCCCGCCACAGCCCCCGCCATCATGGCCACGCCGGTATAGCCTGAGGCTATGGCGGGTGAGACCTTGAGCTTGTCTATGATCAAGAAGCCAAGGGTCTGGCCATTGACCGCCTGGGCCGAGCCGACCAGGAAGCCATAAATGATAAAGGGCATCATGCGCGGATCGCGCCAAAGGCCAAACCGTGACCTTGATCCGGCCTTGGCCAGTTCCGGCTTGGCCTTGCGCTTGGCCAGGGCCTTGGCGGCGGCCTTGCGGGTATCTTGGGCATCATTGGGCAGACCAATCTGCACAATCGCGGTCATGACAAAGGCCAGAACAGCAAAGGCAAACATCGGCCCGGCCAGGCCAACGCCGGGCAGGATAAAAAGGGGCGCAACCGCCGGGCCCAATATGGTGCCAAGCCCAAAGGCCGAGGCCAGGGTCGCCAAGGCCCCGGTGCGCTCAGAGCGTTGGGACCGGTCGGCCACATAGGCCTGGGCGGCTGGATTAGAGGCCGAACCGATCAGGCCAAACACGGCCCGTGTCAGGGCCGCGCCGGCAAAAATGATCATGGGCACAAAGAGCTTATTTAGGCCCGCCAAGACCACCAGGGCAAAGCCTAGCATTGAGACGCCAAACCCGATCAGGCCGGTCATGATCATGGGCTTGCGACCGCGATGATCAGACTGCTTGGCCCAGAACGGGGCCGACAGGGTCCAGAGCAGGGCCGACAGGGTAAAGATCGCCGCAATCAGGGTATCGCGAATGCCGATTTCCCGGCCAATCGCCGGCAAAACCGATTGCATGGCCGTATTGCCGGCCGCGACGCTCATCAGCACGCAAAACAGTATGACAAACGACCTGCGCCGCGCCTGATCAGGACTTGAGGGCAGTCGCCCGGAAAAGCGGCCAAGGGCCTGAAACAAATCGCTCATACTTTAAGCATAAAGCTGCTGGGCGAGGCTGCAATCCACATCGTTAAAAATCTTTAGCGCACTCACTGACAATTAAGCTTTAACCCCTAGGGTTGTGCGGGAGTCACAAGGATTTACCGCAATGTTTCAAATCATTGGCATTATTGTACTGTTTGGCATGGTGTTTGGCGGATATATTATATCCGGCGGCAATATGGCTGTGGTGCTAGAAGCCCTGCCACATGAAATGATGACCATTGGCGGCGCGGGTATCGCCTCATTCCTGATCAGCAATAATCTCGACACGATCAAGGCTTCAGGCGCGGCCCTGGGCAAGGTATTTGCCGGGGCCAAATGGAAGACGGCCGATTATCGCGACCTATTGGCCCTACTCTTTGTCTTGGCCAAGACCATGAAGACCCGCGGGGTCGTGGCCCTTGAAAGCCATATTGAAAACCCCGAAAGCAGCACGGTTTTCAATCAGTATCCCAAGATCGTTAAAGACCATATGGCGGTGGACTTTATCTGCGACACCCTGCGCATGATGACCATGAACCTCGAAGATCCGCACCAGGTCGAGGATGCCATGGAAAAGCAACTCGAAAAGCATCACCATGAGGCAATGGGCCCGGCCCATGCCTATCAGGCCCTAGCCGACGCCCTGCCCGCGCTTGGAATTGTCGCGGCCGTGCTTGGCGTGATCAAGACCATGGGCTCGATTACCGAACCGCCAGCCGTGCTTGGCGCCATGATTGGCGGCGCCCTGGTCGGAACCTTTCTTGGCGTGTTTTTGGCCTATGGTCTGGTGGGTCCGATCGGTGCGCGCCTAAAAGGTATTGTTGAAGATGATGCGGCCTTTTACCGAATCATTCAGGCGGTCTTGGTCGCCCATCTGCATGGCAATCCCGCCCAGATTTCGGTCGAGATTGGCCGCGGCAATGTGCCGAGCAGCGCACAGCCAAGCTTTCTTGAGCTAGAAACGGCCTTAACCGCCCTACCAAGCGCTATCTGATGGTGTAAAACTGCGGCAGACTGGGCGCAAAAACCTGGCCAATTTGCGAGTTCACACTTGCGTGTTCGCGATTTGAAGGCATATTTGTAGGCGGCGCATTAATCACTCTCTTGCCGAATAGCCCCTAGTTGGGTTATTAATCAAATTGGTGTGATAACCTTTGTCGCGCTCTAACCTCTGAAGGGGACCTTGATTATGACCTCCGATATGCTTCGCAAACTGCTCGTCGCCGGCGCTGCCGTCGCTGCTCTGTCCGTTGCCGCTTGCAACAAGCCTG
>CANGCO010000119.1 GCA_947452365.1 Caulobacteraceae bacterium | reverse complement strand
GATCGCCCGACTTGATCAAAACACCTTGCGCGCCTTAACCGCCTTGAGCATTTTTATGCCATAAGCGTTGGGTAGGTGATGCGGCGCTAAAGGAAACTTGCCGATGTTTAGACCCTCAGGCCTGGCCATGGCCCTTTGTCTGATTGGACTGACCCCGGCCCTGGGCCAAACCCCACCGCCGCCCCCGTCCGAGCCTGTGCAACAAGAGCCCTTGCCAGAGACCACGATCATACCGCAACCCGCCCAGGCGGCGGTGCAGGTCCAGGCCTTGTCGGCGCCAGACGTGTTTTCGCCTGGCGCGCGCGATACCGGGCTTGGTTCCGATGTTTGGCGCGGCAGCAGCGCGGATATGGGGCGTGAAATCCTGCCCCTAATTGGCAAACGCCCCTTATCGCCCGCTGCCAGTGCCATGGCGCGGCGTCTGTTAGCGACCGGTGCCAGTGCGCCTGAGGGCGCGTCTGACGATTTTGATCTTGCAGCTGCCCGGCTAGGCGCCCTATTGGCGCTTGGTGATGCCGATGCGGTTGAGGCCATGATCGAGCGCACGCCCGGCGCTAATATCAGCCCAGCCCTTGCCCAGATCCAGGCCGAGGCCGCCATGATTCTCGGACACACAGAAAAGGCCTGCCATGCCGCCGATGCCATCAGCAGTCGGCGCGACGATCCGTTTTGGTTGCGGCTTCGTAGCTATTGCCAGGCCTTAAATGGGCAAATGGCGGCGTCTAGCCTGACCCTTGGCCTAGCCGAGGCGCAAAAGCCCGATCCGATCTTTGCCCATCTGATGGGGCAATTGCTGGCTGGGGGCAAGGCCAAGACCGGCGCAAGCTTGAGGTCAGGGCTGGACCTGGCCCTATCGCGCACGCTTGGCCTTGATCTTGGCACCGCAATTGGCGCCGCCCCCGCCCCGATCGTTATTGCCCTAGCGCGTGATCCGGCGACGGAGCCGGACCTTAAGCTCTCGGCCGCTGGCCGCGCCATGCGGTTTGGGGCCAATCTTAGCGATGTGTTTGCGAAGGTCGCCGCGCAGCCCAATCTTCCGCCCATCGCCGCCGACGGAACCCAGCCACCGCCGCCGCCCCTCGATATTCCCGCCATGATCAAGCTTCAGGGCACAGCCGCCGAGGCTAGGCTCTTGGCGATTAGCCGCGACACCAATGACCTGGCCTTACGCGAACAAATCGTCACCAACCTGCTCAAGCGGTCGCAAAATCTGGACGATTTCTTGGCCATGGCGCGCCTGACTGCGCCGCAGATTGCGAGCCTTGCCAAGGCCAATGCCCCGACCGCCGCGCCCGTGCTCTTGGCCACGGCGGCCCTGATGACAGGTGATGTCGAGACGGGCAGCCAAATTCGCCAAAGCCTGCCGACCGATATGGCGTCTGATGAGATCTTGCTGCTCGATGCCATGCTAACCTTGGCCAAGGGACCGACCGATCCGGACCGGCAGGCCGTATTGGCGCGGCTAGCGGCGGCGACACAAAGCTTGCCGGGTCAGGGCCTATTGGCACGCCGTCAAACCGCAGCCCTCCTTACCGCCGCCTTAACTGCCCATATTGCCGCCCCAGTGCGCAATCAGCTGGCCCAGCTCGATACAGGCAGGCTTGAGGCCCCGGCGGCGCGGCTCTTTGCGCTTGATCTGGCCGCGGGCGATCAGCTCCAGGCCGAAAGCATCTTGTCGGCCCTAGCCATTCTCAATGCCAGTGGCGCCCAGGGCCCCAAGCTCAATGACCGGGTAAGGCTGGTTCGCGGGCTTGGTCTAGCGGGCCTTGGACCCGATGCCACGGCATTGGCTATGGAGGGCATAGTGCTTTCCCAAGGCTTTGCCTCACCACCGAGCGCGACAACCAAACCGGCGATCAAGCCCCTCGCAAAACCAAAACCTAGACCATCCGCCAAGTCCAAGCCCGCTGCGTCCAATTTATGAGCGGTGCAGGCTGGTGCGAGGCGTTTTTGGAAATGATGGCGGTCGAGCGGTCTGCGGCCAAGAACACCCTCGCCGCCTATAGCCGCGATCTTGGCGATGCTCAGGGCTTTTTAGCGGCCCGCAAAACTGACCTCGCCAAGGCCGAACCTGAAGACATCGAAGCCTATTTCGCCCATATCGGCGCGCACGGGGCCTCGCCCGCGACGGCTGCGCGCCGCCGCTCGGCCTTGCGCCAGTTTTACCGGTTTGTACTGGGCGAGGGCTGGCGCGAGGATGATCCTGCCCGCCGGGTTGATGCACCCAAGCGCGGTCGGCCCCTGCCCAAGGTGCTATCCAGAACCGATGTCGAACGTCTGATCGCCGCCGCCCCCCTGGTCGAGGTCGGCAGGGGCGAGGCCGGCTTGAGGCTCGGCTGTATGATCGAGCTCCTATATGCCTCTGGCCTGCGCGTGTCTGAGCTCTTGGCCCTGACCTTGGCCGCCGTGGCGCGTGACCCCGCATTTTTGATCGTCAAGGGTAAGGGCGGCAAGGAAAGGCTGGCTCCGCTCAATGCCCCGGCGCGTGAGGCGATCAAGGCCTATTTGCCACATCGCCGCGCGTTTTTTGCCAAGGGGGTCAAGGATAGTCCCTGGCTGTTTCCATCGCGCAGTGCGGGCGGATGCCTGACCCGGCGGCGGTTTGGCCAGATGCTCGATGCCTGCGCCCTCGCTGCCGGAATCGATCCAGCCCAGGTCAGCCCCCACGTCCTGCGCCACGCCTTTGCCACCCATCTGCTCGAAGGCGGCGCGGACCTGCGCACGGTGCAAAAGCTTCTGGGCCATGTCGATATTACCACCACCCAGATCTATACCCATGTCACCGAGGGCCGTTTGCGTCAGGTCGTAGAGACTAGCCACCCCCTGTCTCGGACCCGAACCAAGGGGCTTTAAGGTCCAGATTGTCCGGACATCTTGACCCCCGACCCCGCCTCAGCCAAAACAGGACCAATCGCTTAAGAGGCCCTGCCCATGAAAACCCCGCGCAATTATTTCAAGCCCCTATCGATCGGCGCCCCTGCGCCCCTGCGCGAGATTCCGCCGCGGGTTGAGCGCATGATCCATTTTGTGCCGCCGCACCTGGAAAAGGTCCGGGCCAAGGTCGGCCAAATTGCCGCCACGGTCGATGTGATCTTGGGCAATCTGGAAGACGCCATTCCCGCCGACGCCAAGACCGCAGCGCGGCATGGCTTTATCGAAATGGCCAATGCCACTGATTTCGCCGCCATGGGGGTGGGGCTGTGGACCCGGATCAATTGCCTTAACTCACCCTGGCTGATGGATGATGTCACCGAGATCGTGGCCGGGGTCGGCGATCGGCTGGATGTCATGATGGTGCCCAAGGTCGAGGGGCCGTGGGATATCCACTTTATGGACCAACTCTTGGCCGTGCTCGAGGCGCGCCATGGTCTGACAAAGCCGATCCAGTTGCACGCGATTTTGGAGACCGCTGAAGGGGTCAATAATATCGAAGCCATTTGCGCGGCCAGCCCCCGCATGCAGGGCATTAGCCTGGGTCCAGCCGATCTCGCCGCCTCGCGCGGCATGAAGACCACCCGCGTTGGCGGCGGCCATCCCTATTATCGCGTCATTGAAGACCCAAAGGCCGATGGCAGTGCCCGCGCCGCCGTGCAACAGGATCTTTGGCACTATACCATGGCCAAGATGGTCGATGCCACGGCGGCCTATGGCCTCAAGGCGTTTTACGGCCCGTTTGGCGATATTGCCGATCTAGAGGCCTGCGAGCAGCAGTTTCGCAACGCCTTCTTGATGGGCTGCGCCGGGGCCTGGACCCTGCACCCTGACCAGATCGCGGTGGCGAAAAAAGTGTTCAGCCCCGATCCGGGCGAGGTCGCCTTTGCGCAAAAAATCCTTGCCGCCATGCCCGATGGCAGCGGCGTGGCCATGATTGATGGCAAGATGCAGGACGATGCCACCTGGAAACAGGCCAAGGTCCTGGTCGATTGCGCCCGCCAAATCGCCACCAAGGACCCGCATCTGGCCGAAATTTACGGCTTCTGAGTTAAGCTAGGACCAGGCCTTTAGCCCCCGCTCTTGTGATAGGGCGGGAACCGGCCTAGTTTGCGGCGTCTGGAACGAGGCAATTTATAGAGCAGCATGGCTACGCATTATCTCGAATTCGAACGTCCGATCGCTGAGCTTGAGACCAAGATCGAAGAGTTGAGCAAGCTCTCCGATACGGCAGGGGCCGGTGCCTTTGATGGTGAAATGGCCGCCCTGCGCGCCCGGGTTGATGTCTTGCGGCGCGAATCCTATGCCCGGCTCGATCCTTGGCAAAAAACCCAGGTCGCCCGTCACCCGCAAAGGCCGCATTTTATCGATTATGCGGCGGCCCTGATCGAAGAATTTGTCGAGCTGCGCGGCGATCGGTGTTTTGCCGATGATCAGGCGATTATTGGCGGTCTTGGCCGGTTTCGCGG
>CANGCO010000118.1 GCA_947452365.1 Caulobacteraceae bacterium | reverse complement strand
CTGTCACGTTCGGTATTGGATGTTTCGCCGTCACCGCTTCGTTTGCGTCCCACGGCATCGATTTCGTCAATGAAAATCACACAGGGTTTGTTTTGGTTGGCCAGTTCAAACAGTTCGCGAATACGTGTGGAACCGACGCCCACGTATTTTTCTTGGAACTGCGAGCCGGACACGGGAATGAATCCGACACCGGCCTCGCCGGCAAACGATTTGGCCAAAAGTGTCTTCCCGTTGCCTGGGGGACCCTCCAAGATGAGCCCTTTGGGAACCCGCACATTGTATTGGGCATATTTGGTATAGTTTTGTAGCAAATCGACGCATTGCAACAGTTCGTGTTTGACGTTTTGGTACCCACCCACGTCAGTGAATCGCAGAGGATTGGAGGTGACGAGTTGGAAATTCTCGGAACGCGCTTTGGTGCGTTTCTTGTAACTCTCGTAGGAATCGTCTTCCCCGTCATCGTCATCATCGTCGTCGTCGCTACCGAGTCCCCCGGAAATCCCCAGACCACCGGGTTGAATGAAGATGCGAATGCCGGGTCGGCGTCTGCTACCAGAGGGTTCGGGAACCTGGTCCGAAGGACCCGATGTCATGGAGGAAGAAGAGTCATGCCCCAAAATGAGGGGGTCACTCAAGGTGTGGTTCCTGGAATTCAGACGACGCAAATAGTCTTCATAGTACTTTTGCGAAAAGGGAAATCGACGCAAGGACGCCTCCACCTCGTCCTCCAGCCCATCACCAACGACGACCCCCAACCCGTCCACGTCCCCCATACGACTAGTATTGGAGGCAAACTGCGTGGTCATTCCACGAACGCTAACCATCATTCTCGGTAAACGCAAGAATCCGTGAACCCCCTTCGACCACCATACCATCATCATGAAAAGCAGTGTTGAGAACCGCATCGAAACCCCCATATTATACAACTATAGGATTTGGTTTCTATATTATATTCATCCATCCACCCACCCACTCTAACTATACTGAGAAACACTGCACATGGCGATGGTCGTATTCCCATTCACCGTAATGACGGCAATCTGTTGTACAAGGTAGGTCGATGTATTGGAAGGCAACGAAGATGCTCCTCCCGCAAACACAATCGGTACCGCAGTGCTTCCGTTGATTTGAAGGGCATTCGCAATCAAGGTATTGTTGGCAATGGACCCCACGTTGGTGGAACTATTGATGGTGGTAACTACGTACGTTTTCGTGGAATCGCCCACAATGGACGCGGGAAGGTTCGTCACATTGAGTGTATAATTTCCTGTAATACCGGTACCATTGTTCATCAGCATGATGGCTCCATTGGTGTAATTCATGGGCAGTGTACCGGTTCCCACCGAAGTAGCAGTGGCCGTCTGTACACGTTCTTGCACGGAACCAAAGAGGGACGCACCTCCCGACACGTCCAAGAGGATATTGGATACAGGCGCTGTGGTTCCGACACCAATGGAATTGGCATAATAAATGGAGTTATTTCCATAAGGCATCCAATACGAAAATCCGGTGGGACCGGTGATGCCGGTGGGACCCGTCAACCCAATCGTTCCCGTGGGCCCCGTCGAACCCGTCGGTCCCGTCATTCCCGTCAACCCAGTCGGCCCTGTCGAGCCTGTCGAGCCAGTCGGACCGGTAGGACCCGTTGAACCTGTCGAACCTGTGGGACCGGTGGGGCCCGTCGAACCTGTGGGACCCGTTGAGCCAGTCGAACCCGTATTGCCCGTTACTCCGGTATACCCCGTGGGACCTGTCAAACCCGTATTGCCCGTCGGTCCACTGGCCCCCGTCGAACCCGTTATTCCAGTGGTTCCCGTGGTTCCCGTCGGTCCAGTGGAACCCGTAGAACCAGTATTGCCCGTGACCCCGGTATACCCCGTGGGTCCACTGGCCCCCGTATTTCCTGTAGAACCAGTATTGCCGGTTACACCCGTATAACCAGTGGGTCCACTGGGTCCTGTCATTCCGGTGGGACCCGTAGAACCAGTATTGCCAGTGACCCCGGTATACCCCGTGGGTCCACTGGCCCCCGTATTTCCTGTAGAACCAGTATTGCCCGTTACCCCGGTATACCCCGTGGGACCACTCGGTCCTGTCATTCCGGTGGGACCCGTAGAACCCGTATTGCCCGTTACTCCGGTATACCCCGTGGGTCCACTTGGACCTGTCATTCCCGTGGGCCCACTTGGACCCGTATTGCCTGTGGGTCCACTGGGACCCGTCGAACCCGTCATACCAGTGGGACCCGTCGAACCCGTATTGCCCGTTACTCCGGTATACCCCGTGGGTCCACTGGGTCCCGTCATTCCAGTCGGTCCAGTGGGACCTGTCGTTCCCGTGATTCCGGTGGGTCCAGTGGGTCCTGTACCACCAATGACTCCTGAAATACCCGTAGGACCTGTAATACCCGTGGGTCCCGTCGGTCCTGTCGAACCTGTCCCACCTGTGGGTCCGGTGGGTCCTGTCGAACCTGTCCCACCTGTGGGTCCGGTGGGTCCTGTCGAACCTGTGGAACCTGTACCACCCGTCATTCCCGTTGACCCTGTAGAACCAGTATTACCCGTCACACCCGTATAACCAGTGGGTCCACTCGGTCCAGTGGTTCCCGTCGGCCCCGTAGAACCGGTATTGCCGGTTACACCCGTATAACCAGTGGGTCCACTCGGTCCCGTTTTACCCGTCGGCCCCGTTACACCCGTCACACCGGTATACCCCGTAGGTCCACTCGGTCCAGTTTCACCCGTACATCCCGTGGGTCCAGTTTCACCCGTATTGCCTGTTTCTCCTGTAGGTCCCGTAATACCAGTACATCCAGTGGGTCCAGTTTCACCCGTATTTCCCGTATATCCAGTGGGTCCACTCGGTCCAGTTTCACCCGTACATCCAGTGGGTCCGGTCTCACCCGTATTGCCCGTATAACCAGTGGGTCCAGTAGGTCCAGTTTCACCCGTACATCCAGTGGGTCCGGTCTCACCTGTGTTGCCGGTTTCTCCGGTAGGTCCAGTTTCACCAGTACATCCAGTGGGTCCGGTCTCACCCGTATTACCGGTTTCTCCGGTAGGTCCCGTAGTGCCAGTACACCCCGTGGGTCCAGTCTCACCTGTGTTGCCAGTTTCTCCAGTGGGTCCAGTCTCACCTGTACATCCCGTGGGTCCCGTTCCGCCCGTCACCCCGGTCACACCCGTATAACCCGTGGGCCCACTTGGTCCAGTCATACCCGTCGTACCCGTCGGTCCCGTCGGTCCCGTCGGTCCAGTCGGTCCAGTTGTACCCGTAGGACCCGTGCGACCCGTAGAACCCGTATTGCCCGTATTGCCCGTCACCCCGGTATAACCCGTCGGTCCACTGGTACCTGTACATCCGGTGGCTCCCGTGTTTCCCGTCACCCCGGTATACCCCGTCGGTCCACTCGGTCCGGTGGTTCCCGTAGTACCAGTCGGTCCGGTATTTCCCGTTTCTCCGGTACAACCCGTGGGGCCACTCGGCCCCGTGGGACCCGTTACCCCTGTAGCCCCCGTGCGACCCGTAGCCCCCGTGCGACCCGTGGTACCCGTGTGCCCCGTCGTTCCCGTCATTCCCGTAGGTCCAGTGGGACCTGTCTCACCCGTCGAACCCGTGGGACCCGTCATTCCCGTAGGTCCGGTCACCCCCGTGTTGCCCGTCACCCCCGTATAACCGGTGGGGCCACTCGTCCCCGTCGCCCCGGTAGCTCCCGTCACTCCGGTCACACCCGTATAACCGGTGGGTCCACTGGGCCCCGTGGTTCCCGTCGCACCGGAAGGTCCCGTCACCCCGGTTACACCCGTATAACCCGTCGGACCACTGGGCCCTGTTCTTCCGGTAGGACCCGTTCGACCCGTGGTACCCGTATTGCCCGTATAACCAGTGGGTCCACTCGGTCCTGTCGTCCCCGTGGGACCCGTGTTTCCGGTTTCACCCGTGTTTCCGGTTTCACCCGTACACCCTGTCTGACCAATGGTTCCCGTTGGACCGGTTCCTCCTGTGGTGCCCGTGGGGCCCGTAGTCCCCGTCCTTCCGGTCGGTCCTGTGGGGCCTGTTAGACCAGTAGGTCCTGTGGGGCCGGTTAGACCGGTCACCCCCGTCGGTCCCGTCGGCCCTGTCGGACCCGTTTGCCCGGTCGGTCCGGTCGTCCCCGTTGGACCTGTAAAACCAGTAAATCCAGTGACTCCGGTACAACCGGTGACACCAATCGCTCCCGTAGGTCCGGTAATACCCGTCGGTCCTGTTAATCCCGTTACCCCCGTCGGCCCTGTCGGTCCCGTTCGACCCGTCGGTCCCGTCCGACCCGTAGGGCCCGTCCGACCCGTAGGGCCCGTCGCTCCAGTTGACCCAGTACGTCCGGTAGGACCCGTAAAACCATCCATGCCTTGAAATCCGGTGGGCCCGGTCGCACCAGTATCACCAGTATACCCTCTTACTTTTACTAATGACATGGTATGCCCACAATGATGTT
>CANGCO010000117.1 GCA_947452365.1 Caulobacteraceae bacterium | reverse complement strand
CGCAGCGGTATCTACCCGGCCTTTTCGACCTGGGCAAATTCAAGCTCGACCGGCGTGGCGCGTCCAAAGATGGACACCGTCACGCGCAGACGGGCGCGTTCTTCATCAACCTGTTCAACCGAGCCGCTAAAGCTGGCAAACGGACCATCCGTAACCCGGACCGTTTCGCCGATCTCGAAGGTAATGGCGGGCTTTGGCCGCTCGACGCCCTCTTCAATCGCGCCGATAATCCGGGCCACTTCACGCTCGCTGACCGGCATGGGCTTGGAGCCGGCGCCGAGAAAGCCGGTGACCTTTGGCGTGTTCTTGACCAGATGGAAGGCCTCATCGGACAGGTCCATCTTGACCAACACATAGCCGGGAAAGAATTTGCGCTCAGCATTGATCTTGCGACCGCGGCGGATCTCGATCACGTCCTCGGTCGGGACCAGAATTTCGGAAAAGCAATCCTCAAGGCCCTGGTTCTTGGCCTGATCACGGATGGAGTCGGCGACCTTTTTCTCGAAATTCGAGTAGGCGTGGACAATATACCATTTGTGCTTGGGATTGGAGGCCTGGGCCTCAACAGGATGCGCGGTCATGGGATTTAAGATCCAAGCGTGCTGAGCTTGAGGATCTGGTTGATACCAAAGCTCAAGGCCAGATCGACAACAAAGAAAAAGACGGCCGTCATGACCACCATGATCATAACCATGACCGAGGTGATCCAGGTCTCATTGCGCGAGGTCCAGGTAATCTTGCGCGCCTCGGCGCGAACTTCGCGGAAGAACTGGGCCGGATTAAACGGCTTTTTGGGTGCGGGACCCGCAACCGTCGCGCCGCCGTCCGCCTTTGGAACGGCCTTGACCACGCGCCCCTTGGACGCTGGCGAAACGGTGGCAGTTGGCTTGGCCATGGATCGGCTCACAACTCTTTCAAACGATTGACGGATCAGACCAAACGCAAGCGCTTGCGAACGGTAATGACCACGCCGGAAGGGTGGCAGGAGTGGGGGGACTCGAACCCACGACTTTCGGTTTTGGAGACCGACGCTCTACCAGCTGAGCTACACTCCTATAGACACGGGCCTAGACCCTTGTCAGAGCCGAGCGGTGTATCAGTACCGACCCATAAGGGCAAGGCCTGAGCTTGCGCTATTGGCCCTAGGCCATGGCCAATCTAACTGCCTCCAGACCGGCCTGGGCCGCACCGCCGTCCGGTGCACCACCCTGAGCAAAGTCTGGCTTGCCGCCGGCGCCCTGCCCGCCCATGGCTAGGACCGCCGCCTTGGCCAGTTCAGCGGCATTAAACCGGCCGGTCAGGTCGGCACTGACCGCCACCGTGACCGCTGCCTTGCCGTCCAAAACGCCAATCAGGGCGACAATACCGCTGGCGATTTGTTTCTTATAATCCTCGGCAATGGGCCTAAGGTCCTTACCGCCTATGCCGTCCATGATACGAGCCATCAGCTTGACGCCGCCAACCTCTTCGATCGCGGCCGCCTCGCCGCCACCGCCGCCCATGGCCAATTGGCGCTTGGCATCGGCCAGGTCTTTTTCCAGCTTCTTGCGTTCGGCGATTAGGGCCTCGACGCGCAGGGGCACATCGGCAACCGGCACCTTGAACTGGTCGGCCAGACCCCGGGCAATCCCCGACTGGTCGAGCAAGAACCGCCTTGCCGCCTCGCCGGTCAGGGCCTCAATGCGCCGCACCCCCGCTGCGACACCGCCCTCGGATATGATCTTGAACAGGGCAATATCGCCGGTGCGGCCGACATGCGTGCCGCCGCATAATTCGACAGAATAGGCAGAGTCTGTGCCATGGGCATGGGCCGGATCGAGCGCGTCACCAAGCGTTAGCACGCGCACGCGGTCGCCATATTTCTCGCCAAACAGGGCCACGGCCCCGGCAGCAATGGCCGCTTCTGGCGCCATTTCTTCGGTATGGGCGGCGCGGTTTTGACGGATCACAGCATTGACCTCGGCCTCAATCCGGTCGAGCTCATCGGCGCTCAAGGGGCCGCCATGGCTGAAATCAAAGCGCATGCGCTCGCCATCAACCAATTGGCCCTTTTGCGCCACGTGCGGGCCAAGCACATTATGCAGGGCGGCATGGGCCAGATGCGCGGCCGAGTGATTGGCACGGATCCGTTCGCGGCGCCCGGCATCCACGGTCAGGCTAACGGCGGTACCGGCGGCAAGACTGCCCTGCGTGATCTTGACCTGGTGCACATGCAGGTCACCGGCCTTTTTGGCAGTATCCAACACCTGGGCTGAGCCACCAGGCCAGGTCATGGTGCCGGTATCGCCCACCTGGCCGCCCCCCTCGGCATAGAACGGCGTGGAATCGGTTAGGACCTCAACGGTCTGGCCCGCTGTGGCGGATGCAACCTCCTCACCTTCGCTGACAAGGGTCAAGACCGCGCCAGACGCCGTGGTATGGTCATGGCCAACAAAGCTGGTTGAGCCCAGCCGCTCGCGTACAGCCAACCAGACCTCGCCCTGGGCGGATTGGCCAGAGCCCGACCAGTTTTCACGCGCCATGGTGCGTTGGCGCTCCATGGCCGCATCAAAGCCATCCGTATCTACCCGAATGCCGAGCGCGCGGACCGCGTCCTGGGTGAGGTCCAGCGGGAAACCATAGGTGTCATAGAGCTTGAAGGCCGTATCACCCGACAAGACCGCGCCCGCTGACAGGCCAGACGTTGCGTCTTCCAACAGGCTCATGCCGCGCCCAAGCGTACGGCGGAAGCGCTCTTCTTCTTGGCGCAGGGTCTCGATAATCAGGGCGCTGGCGCGGTGCAATTCGGGATAGGCTCCGCCCATTTCGGAGATCAGGACCGGGGCCAGACGGTGCATCAGGGGCTCAGCCGCGCCCAAAAGGTGGGCATGGCGCATGGCCCGGCGCATGATCCGGCGCAGCACATAGCCGCGTCCCTCGTTTGAGGGGCTGACGCCATCAGCAATCAGGAAGCAGGATGAGCGCAGATGGTCGGCAATCACCCGGTGCGAGGGCTGACGATCACCAATGGCCCGGACGCCGGTCGCAGACTCGCTCGCCGCGATCAAGGTGCGGAATAGGTCGGTATCATAATTGTCGTGCACGCCCTGCAACACAGCGGCCAGACGCTCCAGACCCATGCCCGTATCGATAGAGGGCTTGGGCAGGGGCACGCGCGTGCCATCGGCCGACTGGTCAAATTGCATAAAGACCAGGTTCCAGATCTCGATAAACCGGTCGCCATCCTCGTCGGGCGAGCCTGGAGGGCCGCCCGGAATGCCGGCGCCATGGTCATAAAAGATTTCGGAGCAAGGGCCGCAGGGGCCGGTATCGCCCATGGACCAGAAATTGTCCGAGGTCGGGATGCGGATAATCCGGCTATCATCCAGACCGGCAATCTTGCGCCAAAGGGCAGCGGCCTCGTCATCAGTATGATAGACTGTGACCAGCAGCTTGTCGGGATTGAGGCCAAATTCCTTGGTGATCAGGGTCCAGGCATGACCAATCGCCTGTTCCTTGAAATAGTCACCAAACGAGAAATTGCCGAGCATTTCAAAAAAAGTGTGGTGGCGGGCCGTATAGCCAACATTGTCCAGATCATTATGCTTGCCACCGGCGCGGACGCTCTTTTGCGAGGTCGCGGCGCGCGGATAGGCTGCGGTCTCAGCACCGGTAAACACATTCTTGAACGGCACCATGCCGGCATTGACGAACAAGAGTGTCGGATCGCTTTGCGGTACTAGGGGCGCGGAATTGATGATCCGGTGATCTTGGCTCGCAAAATAGCCCAAAAAGGCGCTGCGAATATCATTCAGGCTTTGCATGATCGCTCCGGTCGTCATCGGTTCTGCGGCAGGTGGCGGCCGCCAGACATAAGGTTTGGGCAAGGCGCGCCCGCAAGGTTCAAGGCCTCATATAGAAACCCGCGGCCCTTGTCGCCAAGCAAGGAATTCGGACCATGGGTACAAAATGCATCAAATACGCCAAAAAGGGCGCTAAACCCGCAAAGGTTTAACGCCCTTTCCGCTAACAATGGCCATGCGGGGCCGCACAGACGCACACCAGGCAGATAATGCCCCCGTGCGAACAACCACTGTCTTAGACGGTTTGGCTCAAAGCCTATTCCAGATCGGGCGACTCAATCGCGTCGGCGGCTTCTTCTGCGGTTGGGCCAACCAGCAACTCTTCGACAATCTTGACCGCGTTTTTGCGCACGGCAGCCTCGATCTCGTCGGCCATGGCGGGGTGGGCTTTGAGGAATTCGCGCGCATTGTCGCGGCCCTGACCAATCCGGGTACTATTATAGGAGAACCATGACCCGGCCTTTTCGACCACACCAGCCTTGACGCCCAGATCAATAATCTCACCGATCTTGGAAATGCCCTGACCATACATGATGTCAAACTCAACCTCGCGGAAGGGCGGGGCCACCTTGTTCTTGACCACCTTGACGCGGACATTATTGCCAATGACCTCGTCGCGAACCTTGATCGAGCCAGTGCGGCGAATATCCAGACGTACCGAGGCGTAGAATTTCAGCGCATTACCGCCCGTGGTGGTTTCAGGGCTACCATACATGACGCCAATCTTCAT
>CANGCO010000116.1 GCA_947452365.1 Caulobacteraceae bacterium | reverse complement strand
AGGACGTGTTTGGCCGCCTGGACAAGATTGCCAAGGCCGGAGCCATCCTCGCCTCCAATACCTCTTATCTGGACGTCAATGAGATTGCCGCCGCGACCAGCCGCCCAGAATCGGTGATTGGCCTGCACTTCTTCTCGCCGGCCAATGTCATGCGGCTATTGGAAATCGTGCGCGGGGCCAAGACCTCCAAGCCGGTCATTGCCACCTCGATGCAGATCGCCAAAAAGATTGGCAAGGTTGCCACCCTGGTCGGGGTCTGCCCCGGCTTTGTCGGCAATCGCATCTTGTCCCAGCGCCAGCGTGAGGCGCAAAAGCTGATCCTGGAAGGCGCCATGCCCTGGGATGTTGATCGGGTCTTGTATGATTTTGGCTTCCCCATGGGCCCGTTTGCCATGAGCGATCTGGCGGGCCTGGATATTGGCTGGTCGAAAGAGACCAGTTCCTCCTCGACCATCCGCGAACTGCTCTGCGAAATGGATCGCCGCGGCCAAAAGAATGGCGCGGGCTTTTATGATTATGACGAGAATCGCAATGCCGTCCCCTCGCCCGTGGTCGAACAGATCATTCTCGATTTCGCCGCCAAGAAGGGCATTAATCGGCGCGCCATTAGCGACGAGGAAATCCTAGAACGCTGCGTCTATCCAATGATCAATGAGGGCGCCAAGATCCTCGAAGAAGGCATGGCCATCCGCGCCTCGGATATCGATATTGTATGGCTCAATGGCTATGGCTGGCCGCTCTATCGCGGCGGCCCCATGTTCTATGGCGATCTGATGGGCCTGCCCAAGGTTCTGGAAAAGATGAAGACCTTCCAGGCCCAGATGGGCGATGACTTCAAGCCCGCCGCCCTGCTTGAAAAGCTGGTTGCCGAAGGCAAGAGCTTTAAAGACCTCTAGGCAATTTCTGCGCCCCCTTGTCTGTAGGCGGCAGGGGGGCGACGATTGCTGCCGAGTTTCCATTGACATGACCGCCCAACCGCTCATGCTCTCAAATCTATAAGCCCCGTCAGAGGGCACAAGATTGGGAGTACCAGATTATGAAGGCAGCCGTATTGCGGCAGGTGGGCAGCCCCCTGCTGATCGAAAATGTCCAGATCGGCAAGCCAGGCCCGCACGAGGTCCTGATCCGCACCGCGGCCGCCGGGGTCTGTCACTCGGACCTGCACTTTATCGAGGGCTCCTATCCGTTTCCGCTTCCGGCAGTCCTTGGCCATGAAAGCGCGGGCGTGGTCGAGCAGATTGGCTCGGAAGTGCGCACGGTCAAGGTCGGCGACCATGTCATTACCTGTCTGTCGGCCTATTGCGGCCATTGCGAGTCCTGTCTGACCGGGCGCATGTCGCTGTGCGTCAGCCCAGAGACCAAGCGCAGCGCCGACCAGACCCCGCGCCTGTGCGAAGACGTCGTGCCGCCGCGTACCGGTACGATGAACCAGTTCTTGAACCTGTCCTCGTTTGCCGAGCAGATGCTGATCCATGAACATGCCTGCGTGGCTATTCGCAAGGACATGCCGCTGGATCTCGCCGCCCTGATCGGCTGTTCGGTGACCACTGGCGTTGGGGCGGTGATCCATACCTCCAATGTCCGAGCCGGTGAGACCGTGGCTGTGATCGGCTGCGGCGGCGTGGGCCTAGCCGCCATTAATGGCGCGGCCATTGCCGGGGCCGGACGGATTATTGCGGTGGACCGGGTTGAGTCAAAACTGGCCCTGGCCAAGGCTTTTGGCGCAACCGACCTGATCAATGCCTCCGACGGCGATGCCGTAGCCCAGGTCATGGAATTGACCAGCGGCGGTGTGCATCACAGCTTCGAAGCCATTGGCCTCAAGGCCACAGCCGAACAGTCCTTCAAGATGCTGCGCCGCGGCGGCACAGCCAACATCATCGGCATGATCCCGGTTGGGGTGAATATTGAACTGCACGGCGCCGACTTCCTGGGTGAAAAGCGCATTCAGGGCTCACTAATGGGCTCGAACCGCTTCCCCGTCGATATGCCGCGCCTGGTTGATTTCTATCTGCAGGGCAAGCTCAAGCTCGACCAGATGATCTCGCGGCGGCTCAAGCTAGACCAGATTAATGAGGCGTTTGACGAGTTGCGCCGCGGCGAGCTGGCCCGCTCAGTCATTGTGTTTGATCAATAAGCATCGGAGCAAACATCAATGAATGAACTGGATTTCAGCGGCCAGACCGTCCTGGTCGTCGGCGGCTCCAGCGGTATTGGCTGCGGCATGGCCCAGGCCTTTCGCGCCAAGGGGGCGGATGTGCATGTCTGGGGCACGCGCGCCTCTGCTGCCGACTATCAGGGCGAAGAGGGATCAGACCTGACTGGCCTGACCTATGCCCAGATGGACGTGTCTGATTTTGATGCGATCGAGGCCTTTCAACCGCCGTTTTCTCGGCTAGACGTCCTGATCCTGTCGCAAGGCACGGTGATTTATCAAAAGGGCGAGTTCAATATGACCGGGTTTCAAAAGGTCATGGATGTGAATCTCAATAGTCTGATGGCCTGCGCCCTCAAATTCCACCCCATGTTGGCCGCCACCAAAGGCGCCCTGATCACGGTTAGCTCAACTGCCGCTTTCCACTCCACCAAGGGCAATCCGGCCTATAATGCCTCCAAGACCGGGGCTGTGGGCTTAACGCGCACCCTGGCCGAGGCCTGGGCCAAGGACGGCATCCGCGTCAATGGCATTGCACCCGGGCTGGTCGATACCAAGCTGACCAAGGTCACGACCGACCATCCAGACCGGCTCGCCGCCAGCATTCAGGGCATTCCCATGCGCCGATTAGGCACGCCCACCGATATGGCCGGGGTTGCCCTGTTCTTGGCCTCACCCTTAAGCGCCTATGTGCTGGGCCAGACCATACCGGTTGATGGCGGCCTAATCCTCTAGGCAAGGCGGGTTTCAAAAAGTAGCCAAACAGCTTATCGATTGAATCTCTCGGGATAAAACTGCCGCCAGCGCAGATCCCCAATCAGGAAGGATGATCTATGTCGAACCACGCGCTTGTATCGCTTGTTACCCTTGTCTCATTGATGGTGTTTTTCTGGACAGGCCTACGGGTCGGCCGCGCGCGCGGCACCTATGGTATTAAGGCCCCGGCCACGACCGGCCACGAAGAATTTGATCGCCACTTCCGGGTTCAAATGAACACGCTTGAGGGTCTGGTGATCTTCCTGCCCGCGCTTTGGCTGTTTGCCGTCTTTGGCAATGAGCAGATTGCGGCTGGCCTTGGCGTGGTCTGGATTATTGGCCGGGTACTCTATGCTGTGACCTATGTCGCCGACCCTTCCAAGCGCAGCGCTGGCTTTGGCATTTCAGCCCTAGCCATGCTGGCCCTGCTGCTGGGCGCACTGTTTTTTGTCGCCAAGGCCCTGATCACATCAGGCGTCTAGGCTGGGGGACTGGTCGATCCGAGATCGACCGCTTATAGACCTTAAGACGGGCGCGGGGATGACCTCGCGCCCATTTTTATTGAATCAGAGCCCTGCCCTTGACCCTTCTCAATGACCCTTCGCGTCTCGTGACCTTTTTGGGCATTATGGCGGTCATGGCCGCCACGCCGGGACCTGCCAATCTGTTTTCGATCGCTACAGGTATGGCCGGAGGTCCAAGAGCGGTTCTGGCCGGGGTGGCTGGCATGTTGTCCGGCACCCTGGTCTGGTTCTTAGCCGCAGCCCTGGGCCTTGGCGCCCTGGTCCTGGCCTTTCCAAAGACCTTCCATCTCTTGACCTATTTTGGCGCTGCTTATCTGATTTGGCTGGGCAGTAAGGCCTTATGGTCGGGTTTAAGACGCCATCCCGATCACCAGGACCTAAGCTCAGGTCTGAAGCCTGGCACGGCCAGCAAGCGCAAGGCCTATCTGGATGGATTCATGGTCCAGATCACCAATCCCAAGGCCCTGGTGTTTTTCTCCGCGGTTCTGCCGCCGTTTATTGATCCGCATCAGCCCTTTGGCCCACAATTGGCCGTATTTGCAGCGGCCAATATCGGCATGGATTTGGTGACCATGAATGCCTATGGCCTAGGCGGCAGCGCCCTGGCTCATAGGATGTCAGAGCCCAGATTTCAAAGGGCTTTTTCTTTGGTCGTCGGGGCCTTGCTCATCTGCGCCTCAGGGCTCATCCTGTTTCGGCACTAAGGGGCGCCATGGACGCCAAGGAGGGATTGATGAAACATCTAGCGCTAATTCTGGCCCTGGCCCTTGGCCTCAGCGCCTGCGCCACAGCCACACCCTATCAGCCCCTGTCCAAGACCAGCGAGCAATCTGGCGGCTTTGGTGAGACGCGGGTCGAGACCGATCGCTGGCGTGTGACCTTTAGCGGCAATAGCCTGACCGATCGCGAGACGGTCGAGACCTATCTGCTCTATCGCGCCGCCGAACTGACTATTGCCCAGGGCTATGACGTGTTCATGATGGCCGATCGCGGCGTCGCCAGCACCAAGGAAAAGCTGGTCACCCAGACCCTGCGCCCCGATCCCTATTGGTCCATGGGCTATTGGCGTCCAGCCTGGCGGGTCTATGGCGGCTATCACGGCTGGCATGGCGGCCCGTATTGGGGACCCTATTGGGGCACAGGGCTT
>CANGCO010000115.1 GCA_947452365.1 Caulobacteraceae bacterium | reverse complement strand
TGGCAATTTCGTCGCCCAAAACAGCCAGATCGAAGCCTTCTCCTATGGCAATCCAAACCTGAAGCAGGAAACCTCCGATACCGTCACCTTTGGCGGCGTCTGGACCCCAGCCTCCATCCCAAGCCTGTCTGTGACCCTGGACTATTATGACATCAAGGTTCAGGACTATATCGGCTCGCTAAATGGTGGCGTTCAGGGCATTGTTAATGCCTGCTTTGCGTCCTTGGATCTGACCTCGGCGGCCTGTAATGATACGGGCATTGGCCTGCCCCTGATCTATCGCGACTCGGTCGGCAATCTGAAGGCACGTTCGCCTTTGGCCAATGTGTCTGAACTCCAGACCAAGGGCGTCGATCTGGCCGTTTCTTATCGTCTGGACCTGCCATTCGCGTCGGGCGTCTGGGGTAAGAGCGTCAAGCTTGACCTGCAAACCACCTATCTGGACAGCTATATGCTGGACGGGATCGAGTATAAGGGCACGATCGGCTCCTATAATATTGCCTCAACCCTGCCGGAATATAAGGGCAATCTGCGGGTCGGGTATGATGTTGGACCGGTTAAGTTGACCTATCAGGGCAACTATATCGGCAAGATGATCAACCAGGGCAACCTGGCCGTGTTCGAAGGCAGCGGCTACAATAATGTCGACGCCTATTGGTACCATGACGTCAATGCCAGCTGGCCTGTGAATGATGCGGTCGAGGTGTTTGGCGGCATTAAGAACCTTGGCGACAAGCAGCCCCCTGTGTTCAACAACCCACAGGACGGCAATACTGACCCCAATAGCTATGACGTGATCGGCCGTTATTTCTATGCCGGTGCGACCCTGCGGTTCTAGTTTTTCTAGAATGGCTATAGAATTGGGCGGCGGACCTTGGGGTTCGCCGCCCTTTTTTATTGGGGCCCTGAAAGAGGACTGGCGGTTTGGCACGGATATCGGCGCGGCCTGGCATTTCGGCGGATGTTCAAAAGGTCTTGACCCTTTATCAAGCCGGCCGCCTTGCCGAGGCTGTGGCCATAATCTCCGGCCTCAAGCCCGATAAGCGCGATACCAATACCCATCTCTTGTTTGGCCGCATCTATACCGAGGCCCGTCTTTGGGCGGCGGCTGAGCAAGCCTATCGAGCAGTCCTAGCGACCGAGCGCCATAATGCCGTGGCGGCCGTGGGCCTTGCCAGTATTCTGAATACGTTTGGCCGAGGGGCAGAGACCTTGAAGGTCACAACGCCGTTTGCGGTTAACCCTGCCTGTGGCCCAGAGGTCTTGTACGAACACGCAGAAGCCCAGCGCAGCCTGGGTCTGCTCGAGGCCAGCCTCGAAACCAGTCTGCGGATCGTCAAGCTTGCCCCCGACAGTGCTGTGGCCGAGCATAATGTCGCCGCAAGGCTGGGTGATCTAAGGCGCTATGCCGATGCCCAGGCGGCGGCTGAACGCGCCTTTGCCAAGGGATCAGACGCGCCAGAGACCTGGCTGGTTTATGGCCGTGCCCTTCAAGGTCAGGACCTTTATGAACAGGCCGAGGCGGCCTATAGCCGCGCCTTGGTTGGGCCACGCCCCTGTCTTGACGCCCATCTTGACCTGGCCCAGTCGATCTGGATGCGCACGGGCGATGCCAAGGCCGCCTCGCAAAGGCTGGATGCCGCGATCGCCGCAAGGCCTGACCAGCCCCTATTGGCGCATTTCAAATCCAAACTGCTCGACCATACGGGTGATAAGGCCGGTGCCTATCAGGTCTTGGTTTCGACAATCCGCAGCAGTCCAGAATCGACCGTGACCTTGGAGCTTCAGGCCGCCGATGCGGCTCTCGCGCTCGGCGACCTTGACGCGGCCCGTTTTCATATTGAGCGCGTGCGGCAGGTCGCGCCGGAAGATTCCAATCTTCTGCGCGCGGCCTGCGATCTCCATCTCGCCCTTGGCCAGGGTGCTGAGGCAGTTTCGGCCGCCGAGCGGCTCTATCAGCGCTTGCCGATGGACCGGTCGGTCTTGGCAAGGCTGGCGACAGCCTGGCGGATGACGGGCGATGATCGCTATGACCCGCTTTATGACTATGGCCAGTTTGTAAAAAGCTTTGATCTTGAGGCCCCGGACCATTGGACAGACCTAGCCAGCTATCTGGCCGATCTGGCGACAAGCCTTGAAGCTGTCCATGGCGCGGTCGCCCATCCCTTGGGCCAGTCCGTGCGCGGCGGCAGCCAGACCTTGCAAAACCTGCTTCAGTCAAAGGACCCGGCCATTGCCGCCTTTTTTGATGCGATTGATGCCCCCATTCGCCAATATATTGCTCAGCTTGGCCGAGGCAGGGATGTTTTGCGGCAGGCTAATCTGGGTGGTTATCAGGTCAGCGGGGCCTGGTCGGTGCATCTGCGTCCAGGCGGTTTTCATACCGACCATGTTCACCCCAAGGGCTGGCTGTCCTCGGCCTTTTATGTTGATACACCCAAGGCGGCTGAGGCCGGGGGCCGCGAAGGCTGGCTCAAATTTGGCCAGCCGGGCATAGCAACCTGGCCCGCCCTAGAGGCGCAGCACTGGGTCAAGCCAAGGCCCGGCAGGCTGGTTCTCTTCCCCAGCTATATGTGGCACGGCACTGTGCCCTTCACATCCAAGGATCGCCGGCTCAGCATTGCCTTTGACCTTGTGCCAGACCGTCCAAGGCGCTGACCAGCGCCGCTAGTGCACCGGTGTTGGGGCGAGCACTGTGGCATGGGCTTGATCGCGCAGGCGGGCCTGCATCAGGGTGTCCATCACGCCTTGGGCCCTTGGATCGCCCAAGAGCCAGGCCGCGGCCGCCGTGGTGCGCATGGCGGTGCTGCTGACGCCCAGGGCGCGTTCAAAAGCTTCAAACGGTGAGCGCTGGGTTGGCAGGAAGGTCAGGCGCACGCTCTTATTGCCGAGGCCGCTCAGGCTCTTGGCCTTGTTCACCGCGTCATAAAACCCACCCAGCTGGTCGACCAGCCCCAATTGCAGGGCCTGTTCGCCGGTCCAGACCCGGCCCTTGGCGATTTCGCGCACCCGCTCTGGCTTGAGTTTACGCCCATCGGCGACGCGGGCGATAAAGCCGTCATAGACCGCGTCGATCGATTTGGCGAAACCGGCCCTTTGCGCCGGACTAAAGGCCTCGCCCATGCCATAGGCCCCGGCAAAATCGCCGCCGACCGTGGTGTGGCGCACATCAACGCCATAGCGGCCAAGCCCTTCGCCCAAGGCAAACTTGCCACCAAACACACCGATTGAGCCGGTCAGTGTGGTGGGCTGGGCGACAATCGCGCTGGCCTGGGACGAGATCCAATAACCGCCCGAAGCGGCATAGGTCCCCATCGAGACCACAACCGGCTTGCCCGCGGCCTTGGCAGCGCGCACGGCCGCGAGGATTTGCTCGGACGCGGTGTCCGAACCGCCAGGTGAGGAGACCCTAAGAACAATGGCCTTGATGTCCTTGTCCTCGATCGCCTGATAGATCGCGTCGCTCATCTCGTCGGAATAGATGGTCTGCTCATTGGAAAACGCGCTTTGCGCGCCGCCAGAGCCGGTAATGATCGGCCCCTCACCACTGATAACGGCAATGGCCGGCCTGGTCTTGTCCAGGGCATTAAGGTTGCGGCCGCCGTGCAGCACACCGGATTGATAGTCTTCAAAATCGACCAGTTCAGCGCCTTCACCAGCCTGTTTTAGCGCAAATTGCTCGGCCTCATGCACCTGGCCCAGCTTGTCGATCAGGCCCTTATCCAAGGCCTCCTTGGCCGAATAGGGGCCAGCCTCGATCAGGCTGTGCATTGATTTGCCGCTCGTCTTGCGATCCAGCGCCGCCGTATTGAGGGCGCGGTCATAGATGGAGGTCATCCAGGACAGGGTCGATTGCTTATGGGCGGCGGTATAATCGCTATAGAGGTAAGGATTAACCGCATTCTTGTATTCATAACGCTGTTCGTACTCGGCCTTGACGCCATATTTGTCGAACAGGCGCTTAAAGAAGATGTCCTCAATGCTCAGGCCCGTGACCTGGAATGAGGAGCCGGGCTGCATCCAGACACTATTGCTGGCCGCGCCAAGCATATAGGTCGAGGTGACCATGCCGGACGGATAAAGCCCTTGGCTATAGGACAAGATCGGCTTGCCCTTGGCGCGGAAGGTGCGAAAGGCTTGGCGCAATTCGTCGGCGGCGGCGGGGGCCATGCCAGCGTCTGGCAGGCGCACCAATAGGCCCTTGACCTTGTCATCGCCCTCGGCCGCGCGCAGGGTCTGGACAATGCCCATCACCGACAGGCCGCCGCCGCTAAAGGCGGCAAACGGGCTCTGGACCGACTGATCGGTCAGGGTCTGGCGCAGATCCAGTTGCAAGACGCTATGCGCAGGCGTTGCGGCGGGCTTGGCCGCGCCCGCTGCCATCACGATCAGCACAAAGGGCAGGCCGATAAAAAACAGCATCAGGCCGACAAACACGCCCGCCACTGTGATCATGAATTGTTTCACGCAAAATCTCCCGCCAAAGGCCGTCAAACGCAACCTGACGTCCATAAGCCCTAGATCAAACAATGGCGAGGCTTGAGATCAAATTGAAGCGGGAAAAATGGTCGGAGTGAGAGGATTCGAACCTCCGACCCCCGCCTCCCGAAGACGGTGC
>CANGCO010000114.1 GCA_947452365.1 Caulobacteraceae bacterium | reverse complement strand
GGCCGAGCAGTTGTCGGAACAGATAGTGTTCGATCAAACGCATGGGCAGGAGGGCAATCTGCAAACACAAAAAACAAAATGGTCTCGCCCAGCCATTGCAGCGACAAGCCCAGTGTTCCATGTTCTAGCCTCATGAAGCCCCTGTGCCAACCGCTCTCGGCACATGGTGGCATGCAGACCCTCATTGATTAACCCCGTCCAGGGCTCTGGGCGCAGGAGAGACCTATGCAGATCGAATTTGTCGCCCCAGATAGTGCATTTGCGGCCAATACCGCCGTTGCCGCCCTGGTTTTTGCCGATAAGGCCATGAGCCAGGCCGCCCAAGACCTCGATCGCGCCTCCGAAGGCGCGCTGGGCCGGGCGGTCGCCGCTAGCCGCTTTACCGGGGCCAAGGGTCAGAGCCTGGAGGTTTCAGCGCCGCATGGCCTAGGGATTGGCCGAGTGATTCTGATGGGCGGTGGCCCAAGGGCCGAGTTCAACGCCAAGGCCGCCGAGCAGATCGCCGCCAGCGCCTATGCCGCGGTCAAGGCGAGCGGCCTTGAGGCCCTGGCCATAGATCTTGCCGAATGGCCAGTAGAGGTCGCCGCCCAGGCTGGTCTTGGCGTTCGTCTCGCCGCCTATCGGTTTGATCGCTATCGCACCACCGAAAAGCCCGACAAGAAGCCGTCCGTGACCAAGGTCCAGCTAGTCGTGTCTGACCCAGACAAGGCCACCGACGCGTATGACCCGCTATCGACCCTGTCGGACGCGGTCTATTTCGCCCGTGACCTAATCTCCGAACCGGCCAATATCCTCTATCCTGAAGAATTTGCCCGCCGGGTCAAGCGGCTGGAGGCCCTGGGTCTTGAGGTCGAAATCCTTGGCGAAAAGGAAATGGCGGCGCTGGGCATGGGGTCCTTGCTTGGGGTCGGGCAGGGCAGTATCCGCGAAAGCCAATTGGCCGTGATCCAGTGGAAGGGTGCGGCCGATCCAGCCGCCCAGCCTCTGGCCTTTGTCGGTAAGGGCGTGTGCTTCGATACGGGCGGGATCTCGATTAAGCCCGCCGATGGCATGGAAGACATGAAGTGGGATATGGGCGGGGCGGCAGCGGTTGCTGGCCTGATGCACGCCCTTGCGGGTCGCAAGGCCAAGGTCAATGTGGTTGGTATTCTTGGCCTTGTTGAAAACATGCCCGGCGGCAATGCCCAGCGCCCTGGCGATATTGTCACCTCCATGTCGGGCAAGACGATTGAGGTCATCAATACCGATGCTGAGGGGCGGCTGGTTCTGGCCGACGCGCTTTGGTATTGTCAGCAACGCTTTCAGCCTAAATTCATGGTCGATTTGGCCACCCTGACCGGGGCAATCATTATTGCGCTTGGCCATGATTATGCTGGGCTATTTTCGAATAATGACGATTTGTCCGACAAGCTTCTGGCCGCCTCCAAGGCCTCGGGCGAGGGCTTGTGGCGCCTGCCTATTCCCGCCTCTTACGAAAAGCAGATCGAGAGCATGGCGGCGGACATAAAGAATGTCGGCGGCCGACCAGGCGGGTCGATCACAGCGGCCCTGTTCTTGCAACATTTCGTCAATGGCCTGCCCTGGGCGCATCTAGATATTGCCGGCACAGCCTGGAAAAAACCGTCTAGCGACGCCACCATTCCCGATGGTGCAACCGGATTTGGTGTTCAATTGCTAGACCGGTTTGTCGCCGATCATTACGAGGCCTGATATGACCGCGCCGTGTGAGGTCTGGTTCTATCACCTCGAGCGGACATCCTCGGACAAGGTCTTGCCCGAACTTTTGGAAAAGACCTTGAAGCGGGGCTGGAAGGCGCAGGTGCGGACCGCGTCGCAGGACCGGGTTGAGTTTCTCGATGACTGGCTGTGGCGTTATCGCGACGAGGCCTTCTTGCCCCACGCCCCAGCCACCGACCCCATGCCCGAGCGCCAGCCCATACTGGTTGGCACCGATGTCGCTAATGCCAATGCTGCGGAGGCCTTGTTCTTGATCGATGGGGCTCAGCCGGGCGATCTTGGCGGCTATGAGCGCTGCGTGCTCTTGTTTGATGGCCGCGACGAGGCCGCCCTTGCCCAGGCCCGCGCCCATTGGCGTCAGTTTAAGGCCGATGGCCTGCCCGTGTCCTATTGGCAGCAAGGGGCAGGGCGCGGATGGGAGAAGAAGGCGTGAAAACGGTCTTTGCCGCTGGCGTCTTGATCGCCGCCCTAGTCTTAAGCGGCTGTGCCTCGCCGCGACCTGAGCCCTTTGGTCGGCCATCGGCTGCGGCACGCATCGCTGCGCCGGCTCTGCCATCGATACCGACAGTGGACAGTTGCGGCCTAGCCGAATTGGCCTGGCTGATCGGCAAGCCCAAGACCGAAATCCCTGTGCCGGTCGAGCCAAGCCGCCGCCGGGTCTATTGCGCCACCTGCATGGTCACAGAGGACTTGGTGCCTGAGCGCCAAAACATCGTGTTTGATCCCGATACCGGTCGGGTACTGGCCTTAAGCTGCGGCTAGCCCCCTCCACCGCTTCGCGGTTCCCCTCCCCCATAGGGGGAGGATTTAGAGCTGATTAATCTTCCCCCCCTTGGGGGAAGTACCGGCGAAGCCGGGGAAGGGGGCCGCCGCCCGCCGCCTACAGCCCCGCCGCGACCTTGGCTTTTTCAAAGTTTTCAGCCGCCTCCATCCAGCGCGCCTCAGCGACATCGAGCTGATCTTGCGCGCGGCCGCGCTGGCGCGTCAGGTCCTCGGCCTTCGCGGCAAAGGCCGGGTCGGCCAATTGGCTGTCGAGGGTGGCGAGTGACTTGGTGCAGCGCGCCAAGGCCTGTTCGGCCGATTCCATCTTGCGTTGCAGCGGCGCAATCAGGCCCTGCGCATCGCGATTGGCAGGCTTTCCTGCCGGTGCAGCGGGCGTTGTGGATTTGGCTGCGGGCGCGTCGCGCACCTGGGTTGGGGCGCGGGCCGCGACGCGGGCGCGGTCGAGCACGAATTTGGCATAATCGTCCATATCGCCATCAAAGGGCTTAACCGAGCCATCAGCCGCGAGCCACAGCCGGTCAGCAACCATTTCCATGAGTGAGCGATCGTGGGTGATCAGTATGACCGCGCCCTCATAATCATTCAGGGCATCGAGAAGGGCCCGGCGGCTATCAATATCGAGATGGTTGGTCGGCTCATCGAGGATCAGCATGTGCGGCGCGCGCATGGCCACCATATTGAGCAAGAGCCGCGCGCGCTCGCCGCCCGACAGATTGGCCACCGTGGTTTCGGTCTTGTCATAGCCAAGACCAAATTGAGCTAGCTTTGAGCGTCTTGCCGCCTCGGTGGCATCGGGCATGGCCCGGCGGATGATTTCAAGCGGCGTGTCGTCGGGGTCCATGGCCTCGATCTGGTGCTGGTGGAACCAGCCGACCTGCATGCGCTTATCGCGATGAATATGGCCGTTTTGGATTTCCAACGCCCCGGCGATCAGCTTGGCAAAGGTTGACTTGCCCGCGCCGTTAACGCCCAACAGCCCGATCCGGTCATCAATATCCATCCTAAGATTCAGGCCTTTAAGGATGGTCTTGGCGTCATAGCCAACACTGGCACCCTCAAGGCGCACCAGAGGCGGCGCGAGCGGGCGGGGCGGTGAGGGCAGGGTAAAGGGCGCAACCCGCTCTTCGATGGTCGCGCCAATCGGCTGCAGCTTGGCCAGCCGCTTCATGCGCGACTGGGCCTGGGCGGCCTTGGAGGCCTTGGCCCGGAACCGATCGACAAAGGCTTGCAGGTGGGCGCGCTCGGCTTCTTGCTTGACGCGGTTAGCCGACAATAGGCGCAGCTTTTCGGCGCGCATCCGCTCAAAATCATCATAGCCGCCGGTATAGATTTCCAGCTTGCCATCGGTCAGGTGCAGGATGTGATCGACCGAATTGTTCAAAAGCTCGCGGTCATGGCTAATGATCAGTGCGGTATGCGGGTATTTCTTTAGCCGCGCCTCGAGCCACATGGCCCCTTCCAGATCGAGATAATTGGTCGGCTCATCAAGGAGCAGCAGGTCCGGCTCGGCAAACAGGGCCGCTGCCAAGGCCACCCGCATCCGCCAGCCGCCGGAAAACTCGGCCATGGTCCTGCCAAGGTCAGCCGTGGAAAAGCCAAGACCCGACAGGATTTCAGCGGCGCGGGATGGCGCGCGGTCGGCATCGATCTCGATTAGACGACCATAAATCTCGCCCAGACGCTCTGGCGGTGCGGTTTCCAGCTCCTGCAACAGGCTGTGGCGATCGACATCGGCCTCTAGGATGGTGTCGATCAGGGTCACCGGTGTGGCCGGGTGTTCCTGGCTGACCGAGCCGACGCGGGCATTGCGCGGCATGGTGATGTCACCGCCGCCCGAATGCAGCTCGTTCAAGATCAGCTTGAACAGTGTGGACTTGCCAACGCCATTGCGCCCGACCAGCCCGACCTTGGCCCCGGTCGGTAGGCTGACCGTGGCATCATTGAAAAAGCGGCGACCCCAGGCGGTATAGGTCAGGTCTTTGATTTGCAGCATAGGAAAATCACGTCTTTATGGTTCGGCCGGTGCGGCGATTGCCGTTATCAGGTGACCAGATGATGAGCAGAGGTTGGCGGATCGAATACGCCCGGCTATAAGCCGCCCTCCTTCCCAATGCCAATGTTTCAGTGAGCAAACGTCAAATC
>CANGCO010000113.1 GCA_947452365.1 Caulobacteraceae bacterium | reverse complement strand
TAGCCGCTTTGAGGCGCGGGCATCGACTTCCCAACTCATCGAGAAGTCATCATCGGGCAGGACCGAGCCATCCTTGGATTGCAGGTCGCGCACATGTCCGTAGCTGGCCAGAACGATATAGTTCGAGCCCAGATACTTGTTGATCGTTTTGGCCTTGGCCGGACTCTCGACGACGACGACGTTCATTATGGCTCTATCAAATCATTCTATAGGGTGCGTCAAGGAGGGGCCTCGACATCTCGCGCGAAAGTGGGGGGTAGCGCTAGGGCTTGTCAACGCGCCTTTGACGGGTTTTCTTGCACCTTTATCGATAGTGTGCTTATTTAACTCACCTTAAGCGCTACTAAAGGCCGCGTCATGCCCCGTTTTCAAGACTCCCTTGAGGACACTGATCCCAGGGCGACCCTGAACTATATTGGCGATATGCTCAATCAACTGGCACGCTTGGCGCAGAATGAGGGCCAAGGCCAGCTTGCGCTTGCAATCCAGATGGCCGCCCTGCAAGCGACGGTGGATCGCAAGGACCCACTCACCTCGAATTGAGGTCCTAGGGCGTGGCGACCACCACCATGCCGCCGCTAACAAAACTGGCGCGGCCGGCTAGGACCAGCTCGACAAGGGCGGCGTGAACCGCCGGGGCGGGTGCCCCGCAGACCCTGACTAAGGTGTCCTTGGCAATCGGGGTCGGGGACAGAAGCTGAAATAGGGTCTCGCGCAAGGCCTCAACGGCCGCATCCATGGCCATCTGATCCATGGGGGGATTGTCAAAGCCTTCGCGCTCGCGCTCTTGGCTTTGCGGCAGGGACTGGATGACCCGCAATATGTCTTCGGGGCCCTCGCATAAGGTTGCACCTTGCCGCAAAAGGTCATTGCATCCCTTGGAGCGGGGATCGAGCGGTGAGCCGGGGACCGCGAAAACTTCACGACCCTGCTCTGCGGCCAACCGCGCCGTGATCAGCGAACCTGAGCGCATTTCGGCCTCAACCACGACCACCCCGAGCGATAGACCCGAAATAATGCGATTGCGGCGCGGAAAGTCCCTGGCCTGGGCCTTACGGCCGGGGGGATGCTCGGCGACCAGACAGCCCTCCGCCACGACCCGATCATAGAGGGCGGCGTTTTCCGGTGGATAAACATCATCTATGCCGCCGCCGAGCACGGCGACTGTGCCGCTGGCGAGCGCGCCTTCATGCGCGGCGCTGTCTATGCCTCGGGCTAGGCCCGATACGATCACTAGACCCGCTTGTCCCAGGGCAATGGCGAGGTCTCTTGCCATGCGCTGACCAGCAGCAGAGGCAATACGCGCCCCGACAATGGCAAGCATAGGCCGGTTCAAAAGCTCGGCATGGCCGCACGTCCAGATCAGGGGCGGGGCCGCATCAAGGGCAGCCAAGCGAACGGGAAAGAGGGGCTCACAGCCGCACAACAGTACGGCGCCAAGCTTGGCCCCGGCCGCCAGTTCCGCCTCGGCCTCAGCCGGACTTGGCGTGTGCAGGGGCATCAGGCGTCCACCCCGGCGGCTTAAGCTGGGCAGGGCCTTGAGGGCGGCAGTGGCTGTGCCAAATCGTTCAATCAGATGGGCAAAGGTCACAGGCCCGACATTCTCGGTTCTGGATAATCTTAGCCAGTCGCGGCGCTCCGCGTCGGAAAGGACCTTTTGCTTCATCCGATCTCCGCCTTGGTCTTAGGAGGCCTTTTTGGCCCCGATCCTTGGTTCGGTGCCCGCCCGAAGCCGGGCAATGTTTTCACGGTGACGGATAAACACCAGCACCGCCATAAAGAGGGCAAGGCCTGTGATTGCTGGCGGCTGATCGGTGGCTAGGGCATAGGCGGGGGCTAGGGCCACGGCGGTCAAGGCCGCGAGCGAGGACAAGCGCATCAGGGCCGCCACCGCTAGCCAGGTCAGCGCCGCCATGACGCCGACCGGCCAGGCCGCCGACAGCATGACGCCAAAAAAGGTTGCCACCCCCTTGCCGCCCTTGAACTTCAGCCAGACGGGGAACAGGTGCCCCAAAAACGCCGCTCCGCCTGCCAGCGCGGCTGCCGTCTCGCCCAAAAAATGCCGGGCTAGCAAAACGGCCGCAATGCCCTTGCCGCCATCGCCGATCAGGGTCAGCAGGGCTAGGCCCTTGCGCCCGGTGCGCAGCACATTGGTTGCGCCAATATTGCCCGAGCCTAAGGTGCGAATATCGCCCGCCCCGCCCAGATAGGTCACGACCAGACCAAACGGAATCGAGCCCAGCAAATAGCCGCTGACCAGAACCGCTAGCGCCGTAGGAAGTGCAAGATCGAACACCATCATGGTTTCACCCTATCTGATTATTTGTTCCCGCCTAGGTGGCGAATTCAAGTTTTATCTATAATCTAGCTAGGCCCGATTGAGCCGTGCATCGCCGTTCAAGGCTGGATTTGATGCACAATGCGGCCATCCACCAAGGTCATCAGAACCTGGCCCTGCAGGCGGCGGCCATCAAAGGGCGAGTTTTTGGACTTTGAAATCAGCTTGTCGGCATCAATGATCACCGGCGCACCCAGATCACACAAGACCAGGTCCGCTGGCGCGCCTGCACTCAATCGGCCGGCGCTCAAGCCCAGCAATTGGGCGGGGGCCAGGGTTACGGTGCGCATCAGGTCCAAAAGTGGCAGACGGCCATCATGATAAAGCCCAAGCAGTGCGGGCAGCAGGGTCTCAAGCCCCACCGCGCCGGGGGCGGCCTCGTCAAACGGCAGGCGCTTGTCTTCGGCTGGGGCCGGGGCATGGGCCGAGACGACCACGTCGATCAGGCCGCTGGCCAAGGCCTCAATCACGGCCTGACGATCATCCTCGCTACGCAGGGGCGGGGTCAGCTTATAGAAGGTGCGGTAGTCGCCAATATCGAGCGTGTTAAAACACAAATGATTGATCGAGACGCTGGCAAAGACCGAAAGGCCCTTGGCCTTGGCGCGGGCTAGGGCGTCTAGCGCATCGGCGCAGGTGATCTGGTCGACCAGCAAACGCCCGCCGGTCAGTTCCAGCAGCGCCAGATCGCGTTCCAGCATGATGCGCTCAGCCACGGTCGGCACACCCGGCAGACCCATACGCCCAGCAAATTCGCCCGAGGTCACGGCTGCCCCCGCGCTTAGCCACGGATCGGCGGGCCGGTGCGAGACCAGGGCGCCAAAGCCCTTGGCATAGGTCAATATGCGCTGCAGTACCTTGGAATTGACGATCGAATGATCCGCATCGGTGAAATAGACCGCGCCTGCATCGCGCATCAGACCAAGCTCGGCCATGCGCTCGCCGCCCAGGCCCTTGGTCGCGGCCCCGGCGGGATAGACGTGCACAAGCTCAATATCACGCGCCCTACGCAGAATAAAATCGACCATGGCCGGATCATCGACCGCAGGATCGGTATCGGGCTGGACCACGATCGAGGTCACGCCGCCGGCGGCTGCGGCGCGGGCCGCTGATTTCAGGGTTTCCTTGGTCTCGGCCCCCGGCTCGCCGGTCTTGACGCGCAGATCGATCAGGCCCGGCGCCAGCATGGCCCCATTACAGTCAATAATGCGAAGCTCGTTGGATGGACTGTCGAATTGCGGCCTAGGGATCACATCGGCAATCACGCCCTGAGACACAACCAGGCTACCTGGGCCATCATAGCCGCTTTCTGGATCGACCAGACGGGCATTGATAAAGGCGCAGGCTTGGGCAGGAGCGGCCATTAGTTATTGTCCAGTCGTGCGGCTAGGCTAGCCAAAACTGCCATACGCGCGGCAACCCCCATCTCGACCTGATCCTGGATCAGGCTGATGGCGGGATCGTCGGCCACTTCGGAATCAATCTCGACGCCGCGATTCATTGGGCCAGGATGCATGACCCGCACATGCGACGCCGCTCGGCTGAGTTTTTCGCGGTCGAGACCATAAAAGCGGAAATATTCGCGCATGGACGGCACAAAGGCCCCATTCATCCGCTCAAGCTGGAGCCGCAGCATCATGACCAGATCACAACCCTCAATGCCTTGGCGCATATCGTGAAACACCTCTGCGCCCCAGCGATCGACGCCTGACGGCATCAGGGTGGGCGGACCAACCAGACGCACGCGGGCGCCAAGGGTCTGGAGCATGGCAACATTAGAGCGCGCAACCCGGCTATGGGCAACATCGCCGCAAATGGCCACGCTTAGGCCCTCAATCTTGCCAAAGGCGCGGCGGATCGACAGGGCGTCGAGCAGGGCCTGGGTCGGATGCTGGTGCTGTCCGTCCCCGGCATTGATCACGCTGCAACCCACTTTTTGCGCTAAAAGGGCTGCGGCTCCGGACGAGGCATGGCGGATGACGAGTAGGTCTGGCTGCATGGCATTGAGGGTCATGGCCGTATCGATCAGGGTCTCGCCCTTGCTCATGGATGAAGAGCGCGGGCTCATATTGACCACATCGGCCCCAAGCCGTTTGCCCGCCAGTTCAAACGAGCTTTGGGTGCGGGTCGAGTTCTCGAAAAACAGGTTCATAACCGTCCGACCCTTGAGCAGGTCCAGCTTCTTAGTCTTCTGACGCGACAGGCCAACAAAACTGTCGGCCAGATTCAAGAGCTGCTCGGTTTGTGGGCGGTCCAGATCGGCTGCGGAGATAAAATGACGGCGAGGAAAGGCGAACATGGTCGCCTGCATCTGTGAAAGATCCGTGCTCGTCTGAGTCATGAGCCCCCTTCTAGGCTGGTTTTACCGGTT
>CANGCO010000112.1 GCA_947452365.1 Caulobacteraceae bacterium | reverse complement strand
GTGGCCGGCGAGTCGCGTTCAAGGAAGAGCATCCGTGATCGAACGAAATTGGAACGAGCTTATCCGTCCCGAAAAGCCCCAAATCGAAACGGGCGTGGACGGGCAACGCAAGGCCCGCATTATTGCCGAACCGCTCGAGCGCGGGTTTGGTGTCACCTTGGGTAATGCCCTGCGCCGGGTCCTGATGTCTTCGCTGCAAGGCGCAGCTGTCACCGCAGTGCAGATTGATGGTGTGGTGCATGAATTCTCGTCGCTGGAAGGCGTGCGCGAAGACGTGGTCGACATTGTCCTGAACATTAAGCAATTGGCGCTCAGCATGCATGCTGAAGGCCCAAAGCGCATGACCCTGCGCGCCACCGGTCCTGGTGAAGTGACTGCCGGCCAGATCGATGCGCCTGCCGATATCGAGATCCTCAACAAGGACCATGTTCTTTGTACCCTGGATGACGGCGCCTCGGTACGTATGGAATTCACGGTCGCCTCGGGTAAGGGCTATGTGCCTGCCGAGCGCAATCGTCCTGAAGATGCGCCAATCGGTCTGATTGCTGTTGACAGCCTGTTCAGCCCCGTCAAGCGCGTGGCCTACAAGGTTGAGCCAACCCGTCAGGGCCAGTCTCTGGACTATGACAAGCTGGTGCTCGACATCGAAACCAATGGCGCTGTCTCGCCCGTGGATGCGGCGGCCTATGCCGCTCGCATTCTGCAAGACCAGCTGCAAATCTTCATCACGTTTGAAGAGCCTAAGAAGAAGTCGTCCGAAGAATCCAAGCCGGAACTGCCTTTCAATCCGTCCCTGCTCAAAAAGGTCGACGAGTTGGAATTGTCGGTCCGTTCGGCCAACTGTCTGAAGAACGACAATATCGTCTATATTGGCGACCTGATTCAAAAGACCGAAGCCGAAATGCTGCGGACCCCGAATTTTGGGCGCAAGTCCTTAAACGAGATCAAGGAAGTGCTGTTGGGCATGGGCTTGCACCTCGGTATGGATGTGCCCAACTGGCCGCCTGAAAACATCGAAGACCTGGCCAAGAAGTTCGAAGACCAGATCTAGCCCCGACTTATTTTCCAGCCGGGGTGACCTGACCGGAAAATGTGATATAGACCCCGTTTCGTGCGGCCCGCCGGGAGGCGGCCCGCAGCCCAAGGAGAGACCCCTATGCGCCACGGTTTTGCGCACCGCAAACTCGGTCGGACCAGCGCCCACCGCACAGCCATGTTCGCCAATATGGCGGCTTCGCTGATCAAGCACGAGCAGATCGTCACAACCTTGCCCAAGGCCAAGGAACTGCGTCCGATTGTTGAAAAGCTGGTCACCTTGGCCAAGCGCGGCGATCTTCATGCGCGTCGTCAGGCGATCAGCAAGGTTCGCGATGTCGAACAGGTCGGCAAGTTGTTCTCTATGCTTGGTCCGCGCTATCAAGAGCGCCAAGGCGGCTATATCCGCGTCCTGAAGGCCGGTTTCCGTTATGGCGATAATGCGCCCTTGGCGGTGATTGAATTTGTCGATCGTGATCCATCGGAAAAGGGCAAGGACTCTGGTCCGGTCCACACCGACGCCGCCGACGACTAGTCCAAGCTTTAGCCCCCGGTGCAAACCGGGGGTTTTTTGTATCTAGGTTAAACGTCCATCAGGAGCAGACCCTTGACCATGTCGGTTTCGCCCCGCGCGCCTAGACAAGCGGGCATTGGGTTCATCTTCGCAACGGCCCTGATCGATGTCATCGCCATGGGCGTTATGATCCCAGTCCTGCCCAATCTGGTTCGGTCCATGGTTGGCGGCGATACCGCTGTTGCGGCCGATTATACAATGATTTTTGCCGTGACCTGGGGCGTCATGCAATTTGTCTGCAGCCCGATCCTTGGCATGTTGTCGGATCGGTTTGGACGGCGTCCGGTCTTGCTAATCTCAATTTTCGGGCTTGGCATTGATTATGTGTTTATGGCCCTAGCGCCCAATCTGGGCTGGCTATTTGTTGGCCGCCTGATCAATGGCATTACCGCCGCCAGCTTCTCGACCGCCAATGCCTATATTGCTGATATTACTACCCCGGAAAACCGCGCCAAGGCGTTTGGCATGATGGGGGCGGCGTTTGGGCTTGGCTTTATTCTCGGCCCTGCGATTGGCGGGTTTTTAGGCCAGTATAATCTACGCTGGCCGTTCTATTTGTCGGCGGCCTTGGCCCTGGCCAATTGGCTTTATGGCTATTTTGTCCTGCCCGAATCCCTGCCCAAGGATAGGCGGACCAAGACCTTGAACTGGCGCAAGGCCAATCCGGTTGGGTCGCTAGATCTTCTAAAATCAAGCCCCGGCCTGATGGGGATGGCGGCGATCTGGTTCCTTTACCAGATGGCACACAATGTGTTTCCAAGCATTTTTGTCTTGTTCGTCGGCCACAAGTTCGGTTGGGGCCCGCGCGAGGCGGCGACCATGCTGGTGGTCATGGGCGTGGTTAGCGTGGTCGTGCAGGTGTTTTTGGTCGGAAGGGCCGTGCGCGTCTTGGGCGAGCGTGGAGCCTTGGTTGTTGGTCTAACCTGTATGGTGGCGGCCTTTGCCATCTATAGTCTCGCGCCCAATCCGTGGGTGTTTTATCTTGGCCAGGCGGTCGGCGCGCTCGGGGGGCTGACGGGTCCGTCCTTGCAAAGCCTGATGGCGGCTCGGGTTAAGCCCTCGGAGCAGGGGCGTTTGCAGGGCGTAAACTCGGCCATGATGGGCATTTGCGCGATTATTGGTCCGGCGATTTATCTATCCCTCTTGGCATTTGCGATCCGCCAAGAGGCCTGGCTGGGCTTGCCGGGTCTGCCGATTATGGCGGCGGGTGCATTTTGCGCTATGGCCTTGGTGCTGGCTTGGCGCTTGGTAAGGGCGCAAGCGCCGGAGTCTTCAGCCACGGGGCAGGCGGCGGGCTGAACGGGCCTAAAATTTGCCCATTGCCATGTTTGCGCCATCAAGACGGCATCAGTATATTTGACACCCTAGCTTAGATCTGGATTAGCCCGCCCATGCGCTTTCGCCGCCTGATTATCCCCATCCTGACCCTGGTCGCCGCCTGTTCTGGCCCCAATACCAAGGGTGTTGCCCAGACCGTCATGCCCGCCTTGAGCACAACGCCGCTGGCAGAGCCCACCCGGCATGTTCCGGGTGATGCCGGGTCGATCAAGACCTCTTTCGCGCCCGTGGTCAAACGCGCAGCCCCTGCCGTGGTCAATGTCTTTAGCCGCCGCATGGTGCGCCAGAGGGTTGATCCTTACTGGGACTTTTTTGGTGGCGGCGGCATGCCCGGCAGCCGGGTTGAGCAGTCCTTGGGCTCAGGCGTTCTGGTGCGCTCTGACGGCATTGTCGTAACCAATAATCACGTCATTGCCGATATGCAGGAGATTATGGTGGTCTTGGCCGACCGCCGTGAGTTCCCAGCTAAGGTCTTGTTGGCTGATCCGCGCTCGGATTTGGCGGTCTTGCAGATTGACACCAAGGGCGAACGCCTGCCGGTGCTGGCGATCGATGACAAGGAACCCGTCTTGGTCGGTGACCTGGTCTTGGCCATTGGCAATCCGTTTGGCGTCGGCCAGACCGTGACCAATGGCATTGTCTCGGCCCTAGCCCGCACCGATGTCGGCATTACCGACTATTCCTTCTTTATCCAGACCGATGCGGCGATCAATCCGGGCAATTCGGGTGGCGCCTTGGTCGATATGGACGGCGATCTCATCGGCCTCAATACGGCGATCTTTTCGCGCTCAGGCTCCAGCTCTGGCATAGGCTTTGCCATTCCCGCGGTCATGGTCAAGCAGGTGGTCGAAAGCGCTATTGGCGGGCGCAGCACGGTTGTGCGGCCTTGGCTGGGGGCCAAGATGCAGCCCGTGACCCGCGACGTGGCCAAGGGCCTTGGGCTGGACCGGCCCGAAGGCGTGCTGATTGCTGACATTTTTCCAGGCGCTGCTGCCGACAAGGCCGGGCTTGAGGTCGGCGACCTGATCTTGGCTATTGATGGTCAGGCCGTGAATGATGAGGCCGCGGTCAGTTATCGCATTGGCACCCGCAAGCCTGGCGATACGGCCCAGGTCCAGATCCGGCGTGGCGGCTCAACCAAGATGGTCGCCGTGCGGGTCGCCCCGCCGCCTTCGGACCGTGCGCCCGATGAACGCGTGCTCGGTGGGCGTCATCCGCTCGATGGTGCCAGCGTGGTTAATCTGTCGCCCGCCACGGCCGAGTCGCTTGGGGCTGATCCATTCTTAGCCAAGCAAGGCGTGATGATCACCAAGGTTCCAGCCCAGTCCTATGCCGGCGGTGCAGGCTTTCAGCCCGGCGATCTGATCCGCGAGGTTAATGGCCGCGCGATTGGCTCGACCGCTGATCTGGCTCAGGCCCTGCAAACCCCATCGCGGGTCTGGAGCCTGTCGATCCAGCGCGGCGGTCAAATGATTTCGGCCCAGTTTAGACTTTGATATAGGCTAGGTGAGCCCCCTCCACCCCTCCGGGGTCCCCCTCCCCCAGTGGGGGAGGATTTAGAGCTGATAAATCTTCCCCCCTTGGGGGAAGTACCGGCGAAGCCGGGGAAGGGGGCTAGGTGCGGCACGGCCCCCTCCACCGCTTCGCGGTCCCCCTCCCCCGGTTGGGGAGGATTTAGAGGGCCTCTATGTTGCGCATGCCCATTGATCTTTTCGCCCAAACCCCGTAAGAGGCGCGCTTCTGGTGATGGGAGCTACGCTTCTTATCGCTAGTCCTGTCCGAGAACTGCGGGGCCTTAGGGCCTTAATCGAATGCCGCGGGGAGACAAGACGCACAAGACCAATCGCCCTTTTCCCTTAAGGGATCAGGCGGGACGTCGATGCATCCTGGGACAGGCTGAGCCGATTGCGGCGTGGGTGAAAGCCCGCGCTCAAGATCGATTTCGGCTGCCGGATGGTCCGGCCGCCTAACGTGAGTAACGGAGACCGCAATGGACCGCGCTCAAAAAGCTGATGCCATCGTCGCGCTTAAAGGCGTGTTCGAAGGTGCCGGCGCAGTGGTCGTGACCC
>CANGCO010000111.1 GCA_947452365.1 Caulobacteraceae bacterium | reverse complement strand
GCAAAGGCTTGTCCCGGGACCCCTCTATGGCTATCTCAGAGGCTCGCCGCCCAAGCCTGTCATCGGAGCGCCCATGTCCACCCATGAAAACCTCAAGACCCTGCTGGACCTAGAGGCCATAGAGGTCAATCTGTTCCGGGGCTTTACCCAGGATAAGAACCAAAAGCGCATTTTTGGTGGCCAGGTGATTGCCCAGGCCCTGATGGCGGCCTATCGCACGGTCGAGGACCGGGTCTGTCATTCGCTGCACTGCTATTTTATCCGGCCCGGTGACCCAAGGGTGCCGATCTTGTTCGAGGTCGAGCGGGCCCGCGACGGCAAGAGCTTTGCCACCCGCCGCGTCGCCGCCATCCAGCATGGCGAGCAGATCTTTAACCTCGCCGCCTCCTTCCAGACCCCAGAAGACGGGTTTGAGCACCAAAGCCCGATGCCGAGCGCGCCCGAGCCCTTGAGCGTTCCGGATGATTATGAAGAGCGCAAACGCCTGGCCGCCAACCTGCCGCCACGCGCCGCCAGCGCGGTCTTGCGGCCCATGGCGATTGAGCTGCGCTCGGTTGCGCCGCAGTCCTTTACCCAGCCCAAGCCCATGCCCGCGCACCAGCAGGTCTGGATGCGCGCCTCCGACCCCGTCAATGATGATATTGCCTATAATCAAGCCGTGCTGGCCTATGCCTCGGATATGAGCCTTTTGGGCACCTCCATGCGCCCGCACGGCATTGTCTGGACCACACCGGGCTTTCAAAGCGCAAGCCTTGACCATGCCATCTGGTTTCACCGCCATAGCCGCTTTGATGACTGGCACCTGTTTGCCCAGGACAGCCCCACCGCTCAGGGCGCGCGCGGCTTTATCCGCGGCGAGATCTATAGCGCCGATGGCGTATTGGTCGCATCCGTCGCCCAAGAGGGCCTGATCCGGTACCGTCCGCCCGAGATGTAAACCTTACCCCCGCCTTCCCCACGGGGGAAACGGGTCTAGGCCCCCGCTTGCGCGGGGGAAACGGGATAAGGTAACCCCCTATTCCACCACCACCACCGGCACACCAATAATCTTGCCGCCGGCAATATCGACTTCGGGGACAAGGGCCTTAGTAAAGGGCAGGTACCAGCTCTTGCCCGTCGCGGGCTGGACCTCGATCAGGTCGCCGGCGCCAAAATCTTGCACGGCCTTGACCTTGCCCAGCCTCTCACCCTCGGGCGAGATCACGTCTAGGCCGATCAGGTCGGTGAGATAGTATTCTTCCTCGTCCGGCGGCGGCAATTGGCTGCGTGGGACAAACAGCTCAAGGCCGCGCAGGCGGTCGGCCTGTTCCTTGGTCTCGACCTCCTTGGCGCGGGCAATAATGCCGCCCTTGGTCGAGCGACCGGCAATCATGGTCAGGCCCGGCGCGCCATTTTTGCGCAACAGGTCGCGATAATTGACGACGGCCAGGGGCGCGTCGGTAAAGGTTGTGAGACGAATTTCGCCGCGCACGCCAAACGCGCCGGCCACCTTGGCAACCAGGACCAGGCGATCATCTTGGCTCATGGATCATCCTGTAGTCTTTGGCGCCAGACCCCCACCAAGGAGCAAGGGTCTGGCGATAAGAAGTCTTTTTAGGCTTCGGTCGGAGCGTCTTCTGCAGCCAGTTCGGCTTCAGGGGCAGCTTCGGCTTCTGGCGCAGCTTCAGCCACGACTTCAGGCTCAGGCTCAGGCTCAGGCTCTGGCGCGGGGGCAGCGGCAGCTTCGGCAGCAGCGGCCTTGGCAGCAGCAGCAGCTTCAGCCGCTTCCGCCTTGGCGGTTTCAGCCGCGGCAATGCGGTCTGCATCGCGCTTTTCACGCTCAGCGCTACGCTCTTGCGCCTTCTTGCCGGGCTTGGCGCGTTCTGGATTATTGCCGTGCGCCCAAACAACTAGGCCCTCATTAGCCAAGAAGCGCGCAACGCGGTCAGAGGGTTGAGCCCCCTTGGCCAGCCAGGCCTTAATGCTCTCGACCTTTAGGGTGACCCGCATGGGGTCATCCTTCTTGAGCAGAGGATTATAAGTGCCGACCTTTTCGATGAAACGGCCATCGCGGGGCGAATGGCTGTCGGCGATCACGATGGAATAATAAGGGCGCTTCTTGGTACCGCCACGGGTCAGACGAATGCGTAACATGGGATAGTCCTTTCAGAAATCAGGGAATGGGTCAGGATTTGGGTTTGAACAGACCGCCCAGGCCGGGAAGTCCACTCGGTGGATTGGTGGGATTGCCCAGGCCCGGAAGGCCGGGCAGGAGCGGTGAAACAGGATCGGTTGGGCCAAGCTTGCCGCCGCCCATGGCCTTCATGCGCGCCAGATCAGCGCCGCCGCCAGACGGCATGCCCGGCAATTGCGCGCCCATCATCTGGGCCATGCGGGCCATGCCCTTGCCGCCATCGCGGCTCATCATCTTAAAGGCATCGGCCATTTGACGATGTTGCTTGAGCAGGCGATTGACCTCGGCCACATCGACCCCGGCCCCGGCGGCAATGCGCCGCTTGCGCGAAGCGGCGAGAATATCGGGCTTTTTGCGCTCGAGCGGCGTCATGGACGATATGATCGCCATCTGCCGGGTCAGGACCTTGTCATTCATATTGGACTCGGCCATTTGCTGCTTGGCCTTTTGCACGCCCGGCAGCATGCCCATAATGCCCTTCATGCCGCCCATGCGCTGCATCTGGCGCAATTGGTCGGACAGGTCTTCGAGGTCAAACTGGCCCTTGGCCAGCTTGCGGGCCATTTTCTCGGCCTTGACCTGATCCATTTCGGCGGCGGCGCGCTCGACCAGGGCGACAATATCGCCTTGGCCCAGAATCCGGCCAGCGACGCGGCGGGCATCAAACACATCCAGCGCATCGACCTGTTCGCCCGCGCCCATAAACTTGATCGGCAGGCCCGTCACCGCCCGCATGGACAAGGCAGCCCCGCCGCGCCCATCGCCATCGGCACGGGTCAAGATTAGGCCGGTCAGGGCTAGGCGCTCATGAAACGCCGCCGCTGTGCGCACCGCGTCTTGGCCGGTCAAGCTATCGGCGACCAGCAAGGTCTCGACCGGATTGGCAATCCGCGCAATCTCGGCAGCCTCGGCCATCATGGCCTCGTCCAGGGTCGTGCGTCCGGCCGTGTCTAGAATAAGGACGTCATAGCCGCCCAGCCGCGCCGCATTCACCGCCCGCCGCGCAATATCGGCCGCGCCCTGGCCCGCCAGGATCGGCAAGGTATCGACCCCGATCTGGGTGCCCAGCAGGGCCAATTGTTCCATGGCCGCAGGACGCCGGGTATCGAGGCTGGCCAACATGACCTTTTTGCGTTCGGTCTTGGTAATACGCAGGGCCAGCTTGGCCGAGGTCGTGGTCTTGCCCGAGCCCTGCAAGCCGGCCATCAAGATCACGGCGGGCGGATTGGCGGCTAGGTTTAGCGGGGTGGGCTCTTCGCCGCCCAGCGTCTCGACCAGACCATCATAAACAATCTTGACCACCTGATCGGCGGGGCGAACCGAGCGGATCACATCCTCGCCCGTCGCGCGGATCTTGGCCTTGGCAATAAAATCCTTGACCACGGGCAGGGCGACATCGGCCTCAAGCAGGGCAGTGCGCACCTCGGCAAGCGCCTCGGCGACATCCTTTTCAGACAAGACGCCGCGGCCCGAAAGCCGGTCAAATACGCCTGAAATCTGCTGTGTCAGTCCGTCGAACATGGGTCTACCAAAAGGGGCGTGCCCGCCCAGACCCACACTCCAAACGAAGATCGCCCCCGCGAGCGATCACGCCGACGGAGGGGTCTCGCCGCCCTCGTCCTTGACTGCTCAAGGGGTCGTGACGGTGGAGGGCGCATCAGGGATGACACCGAGAAGTTCGGACTAGTACGCTAGGGCGGGGTCGGGGTCAAGGAAGGGGGCGGCTGCGATTGATCAGGTCGCCCAAGACATAACCCAATACCCGTGGTCATTTGCCGAAAATGCTAAACTCTAAAAGTTTAACTTGGTTATGCTGCTTAGTCTGATTATTTCGTTATGAATTGCTCGACCGCAAACAATGGCTCGAAAAGCAATTTTATTGTGTTTGCATTGAATGCTACATCAACATTCCAATAAGTATGGTAAGCGAGTTGGATTAAAAAAATTAATATTGCGTATTTCTTCATTTTTGTTAATGACAAATATCGTGTAAATGTTGCTAAAATAAACACTGGAAGGCCCAAAATTCTTATATAAATAAGAACTATAAAACCCGCAATATAGTCCTTTGTTGCTAAGTGTGGCATTACATACATAATAAAAATTGGAATTATTGCAGAAAACTCTATTAACCACCACCCAAAAGCATACTTTCCACAGTTTAGAAGTAATTTATCAATTGGAAGTCTTGATGCAATAGAAAATTGAATAAATTCTTCAATGCTTAATAATATTGTCATTGAGAATAGTCGAATTAAATATTCTGTTAATCCTAAATAACTTAAAAATTCACCGCTGCGATTGAATAAATAAATTATTAAATGCTGCAAACATGCAACCAAAACCGTGATCAAGATAAATTCTGCCCGGTTTGGACTTTTAAGTATACGACACCAGTCGGCAAACCTTTGAGCGCTTAATACTAGCGCCTCAGACTTTGAATTTATGCATTTGCGCATTGAATGCCCCACAAATTTGGGGGCGCCAACCAATCGGCAACGCCCCCAAACATAATTCACTTTTTCACACCACTACAGTCCCCAAGTTTCGCGCAATTCCAAGCGCCATTCGCAGGTTCCCGTGACATGCCATCAAGGACTTGAGCGCCCATAGCTGGCCAATTAGCAGCAACATCGGCAACGAATTGAAAAACATTGCCCTTCTCCAATAAGTCCGCCGCATGCTCAATTGGCCCAGGCTCATATTTGTCCTCGTTATTGCGTTTTTCTTTGTAGAATGGGTCTTTATACGCGCCGCTCCACGAAAACCCGGCCGTGCCCCCCGTCACCATCCGCATTTCTTCCAAGGTCATCTCACGCATGATCATCAACCCTTTTTGGTTTCTGGCCGCGCGGCACGATTGCTGGGGCCGGAGGGGATGGGAGCGGAT
>CANGCO010000110.1 GCA_947452365.1 Caulobacteraceae bacterium | reverse complement strand
GATCGACCCGATTGCTCGGTTGATGCTGGATGGCACGCTGAAAGACGGCGATGTGATTGAGGTCACGCCCGGCGAAGGCGCACTCAAGATCGGCAAGGCCCTGGTGCATTAGATTTCTTTCCGCCTGCCCCGCCTGCGCGGGGAAGGCGGAAGAGGGGAGGGAGGCAGGCCCCCTCCACCCCTTCGGGGTCCCCCTCCCCCTAGGGGGGAGGATTTAAGCCGTCACCAATCTTCCCCCTCTGGGGGAAGTACCCGCGAAGCGGGGGTAGGGGGCCAGGCCTATTTCGGCATGGGCTGGGCATAGCCCAGTTCGATATTGAGCTTTTCCAGCACCTCGATCGCGGCTTCCGCTATGACCGTGCCGGGCGGGAATATGGCGGCAGCGCCGGCGTCCTTTAGGGCGTCAAAGTCCTGTGCCGGGATCACGCCGCCGACCACGACCATAATGTCGGGGCGGCCAAGCTTGGTCAGTTCAGCCTTGAGTTCGGGCACCAAGGTTAGGTGTCCAGCGGCGAGCGAGCTTGCCCCGACCACATGCACCTTGTTCTCGACGGCCTGTTTGGCCGCCTCGGCGGGGGTCTGGAACAGGCCGCCAATATCGACGTCAAAGCCGATATCGGCAAAGGCGGTCGAGATCACTTTTTGCCCCCGGTCATGGCCGTCTTGGCCCATCTTGGCGACAAAGATCTTGGGCGCGCGGCCATCGGCCTGTTCAAACGCCTTGACCATGCCCTTGGCGGTCGCGGTGGTGGGGTCGGACCCGGCCTCAGCCAAATAGACCCCCGAAATGGTGCGAATTTCGGCCTTGTGACGGCCAAACACTTTTTCGAGCGCCAGGCTGATCTCACCGACCGTGGCCTTAGCCCGGGCCGCATCGACGGCGAGGGCTAAGAGATTGCCTGTGCCGCGCGCGCCTTCGGTCAGGGCGGTTAGCTTGGCCTCGACCTCCAATGGGTCGCGCTCGGCCTTGAGGCGGGCCAGTTTTTCCAGCTGCTGCAGGCGCACGGCGCTATTATCAACCTTCAGCACCGGGATATCGTCCTCGACCTCGGGCCGATAGCGATTAACACCGACGACGGACTGACGCCCGGCATCGATGCGGGCCTGGGTCTTGGCGGCGGCCTCTTCGATCCTAAGCTTGGGAACGCCCTGTTCAATCGCCTTGGCCATGCCGCCTAGGGCATCGATTTCGGCAATATGCGCAAGCGCGCGTTTGGCCAGGTCATGGGTCAGGCGCTCAACATAATAGCTGCCGCCCCAAGGATCGATGACCTTGGTCAGGCCGCTTTCGACCTGCAAGAACAGCTGGGTATTGCGCGCAATCCGGGCGGAAAAGTCGGTCGGTAGGGCCAGGGCCTCATCGAGCGAATTGGTATGTAGCGACTGGGTCTGGCCATTGGCGGCGGCCATGGCCTCGACACAGGTGCGCGGCACATTATTGAACACATCTTGCGCCGCTAGGCTCCAGCCTGAGGTCTGGGAGTGTGTGCGCAAGGAGAGCGAGCGCGCATCTTGCGGATCAAACCGCTTCATCAGCTTGGCCCAGATCAGGCGCGCGGCCCGCATCTTGGCCACCTCCATGAAATAGTTCATGCCAATCGCCCAGAAGAAGGATAGGCGCGGCGCAAACGTATCGACGCTCATGCCCGCCGCAATGCCCGCCTTCACATAATCTATGCCGTCGGCGAGGGTATAGGCCAGCTCTAGGTCGGCCGTCGCCCCAGCTTCTTGCATGTGATAGCCGGAAATCGAGATCGAGTTGAACTTGGGCATTTCCTTGGCCGTAAAGGCAAAAATGTCCGAAATGATCCGCATCGAGGGCAGGGGCGGATAAATATAGGTATTGCGGACCATGAACTCCTTGAGGATGTCGTTCTGGATGGTCCCGGACAGTTTTGACGCCGGAACGCCTTGTTCTTCGGCGGCGACAATGAATAGGGCCAGGATCGGCAAGACCGCGCCATTCATGGTCATGGACACGCTCATCTGATCGAGCGGTATCCCTGAAAATAGGGTGCGCATGTCATAGATGGAATCGATCGCCACCCCGGCCATGCCGACATCGCCCTTGACCCGCTCATGGTCGGAATCATAACCCCTGTGGGTGGCCAGATCGAAGGCGACCGAAAGGCCCTTTTGCCCGGCGGCTAGGTTGCGCCTGTAAAAAGCGTTGGAATCTTCGGCGGTCGAAAACCCCGCATACTGACGAATGGTCCAGGGATTGGTCGCATACATGGTCGGATAGGGGCCGCGACCGAACGGGGCAAGCCCCGGATAGCCGCCAAGAAAATCCAGACCCGTCAAATCCGAAGCTTCATAGCTTGCCTTGACCGCAACCCCTTCGGGCGTGTCCCAGATCGGACCGTCGGAAGCAGGGCCTGAGCCTTTCAGGGCGACGGCGTCAAAATCAAGCTCTGCAAAGTTTGGAACAGCAGCGGTCATTGCTTTGTCTTACCCTTAGCCAAGGCCGGTTCGGCCTCTTCGTCTTCGTCATCATCTTCATCGTCAAAAAATTCATCTTCGCCGTCAAAGACTTCGTCGTCAAAATCATCATCATCGAAGGCGTCGGCTAGGCCATCGTCAAAGTCATCGTCTTCGTCATCATCATCGTCTTCGGGGCCGACATAGTCGTCTTCTGCGGGATCATAGACGCCGTCATCATCGTCTTCGTCCTCGATCTCAAGATCGGCCTCGAGCAGAGCAAGCCAAGTGTGGTCCTGGTCGGTGACAAATTCGACATCCTCGACAAAGGCCACTGCCGTGCGGCCGCCGGGTAGGATCAGGCCTAGGACTTCCAGCTCCTCGCCATCCTCACTCTCGTGCGACTCTGCCTGAACGGCGAGGGCAGCAAATTCTTCTTCATCCTCGTACCAGATGATCGGTGAGGGCAGGGCCATATCAATCGGATGGCCATGATGGGTATCGGCCAGGGCAAAGACGGCGCCCCCCAATTCGACGTCTTGCGGCGTTGCACAGCGGCCCGTAAAGGCTTTTGTCGTCTTCCAGGACTGGGCATCAAAGCCCTTGCGATCGACCATCGCTAAGCTCCAAAAAAGGCCAGAACCTGGCCCAAGGTTTCGGTGATATCAATGCCGGCAAAGATGAAGCCATCGACGCCAGCGGCATTCAGACTCGCTTCTAGATCGCCCGGACGTCCGGCCAGATAGAGCTGTTTTGCGCCGGCAGCCTTTAGGGCCATGGCGGCGTCTGCGCCACCTTCTGCATACAGACTATCGGACGAGCAGAGTATGGCCATGCCTGCGCCTGAGTCGGCAAATTGCTCTGGGGTGCCAAGCTGGCTGTCTATCCCGGCAATCGCAAACAGGTTATGGGCAAAGCCGGTCCGGCCCGTATAGTCGGCGGCGCTCCCAAGCGTTGCTAAAAACACGCACGGCCGAACAGCCAAGGCCTCAACGCGATCGCGCAGGGTCTCAAGCGCGGCAGAGGCGCGATAGGGCACAAGCGCTGGACACTGGGTATCAGGGCCTGGCAGGCGCACCGAGGGGCCGCTGACCGCCAAGGCAGCGCGGTCTGGATGCAGCACCTCGACTGGGGTTTCCTTTAGATTCGGAAACTCGCTGACCCCAACCAGACCATCCTTGCGTTTGGCAATCGCGGCCTCGCGCTCAGCGCGGGTCTTGGCGACCTGATCGGCAATCAGGCCGCTGGTAAGCGCGCTGATCAGTCCGCCCGCGGCCTCGATCGTCTGGAACCGGGCCCAGGCCTGACGGGCCAGATCATCGGTCAGGCTTTCTAGGAACCAAGCCCCGCCAGCGGGGTCTGCGACCCGGCCCAGATGGCTTTCTTCCATCAAAACAAGCTGCATATTGCGCGCCTGCCGACGGGCAAAGGTGCTGGCCAGGCCAATCGCATCGGTGAAATTGGCCAAGATAATGCTGTCGGCACCGCCCGCTGCGGCGCTAAAGCCCGCGGCCGTCAGGCGCAGCAGGTTTACCCAAGGATCATAGCGCGCCAACATTCGGTCGGAAGACCGGGCTTCGATCACGGCCACTTGCTCTGTGCCGCATGCCGCCGTTAGCTTGGCAAATAAGAGACGCGCCGCCCGAATCTTGGCCAGATTGACAAAATATTCGCCATCGACCGCAAGGCCCAGCACCAGCTTACCAAACGCTTCATCCAGCCCCATGCCCGCCCGGTTCAGGGCCTTGGCATAGGTCAGGGCGCTGGCCAGCATGACGGCCAGTTCCTCAATATCGCCGCCACCAGCCTCATGCACCACCTGGCCGCTGGCCAGCATCAGGCTGGCCTTGGGATAGGTCTTGGACAGGCGCACCCCAACGGTTGCTGCCGAGACAATATGGCTCTCAATCGGTCCAGGGCTGATGCCTGAGCGCGCAAGGGTGCTCAGGGGGTCCATATGCAGGGCCAAGGGGGCTTGCGGCGCGCCCTTGGCCAGGGCGCCGATCCAGTCACTGGCCTGGGGGCCGAGATAACCGGCATCGAGGGCGACGGGCGCCAGATCCAGCAAGACCCCGTCCAGCGCCTTGGCCAGGTCGGCCTCATTGGCGGCGGCTATGCCGTCCTTGGCGCTTGGATCGATACAGAGCAGCACAGAGGCTGCCCCGCCAACCAGATCGGCCATGGTCTCGTCATTGGCGGCGCTTGGATCTGGGTGATTGATTCGGGTGCGCAGATCCCAAGGCCGATCAAGATCGCCGGGCAGGGCCCGCACGGGCGAGCGCATGGTCTGGTCCGCCGTATAGAGCGGCTGCAGGGCCGGTCCGTCATAGGCTTTCGAGACGAGTCTTTTCTCGAAAGGGGCCCCTTTTAGGGTTTTTTCGACAATTTCCAGCCATTCGGCGCGCGAAGGCGGCGTAAACTCTGCTGCCAATGGAATGATTGTATCGTCCAAGCCAAGACCCCTTCGTCGTATAGTCCGATCGTCACAGTCCGAAATGCGCTGTGGAGGGGGCGGGCGTCAAGGGTTGCAATGGCTTGCCCTTGGCTGACTTCGATCTAAACTGTTGTTTGAACACATAGCCGGGGCCCCGGCAAAATTTCAGGAGTTCGTTTTTATGGCACTGCCGCCCATCCTACGTGATCGCCTTCGTCTGCCGGTTATCGCCTCGCCCCTGTTCATTATCTCGACGCCGGACCTGGTGATTG
>CANGCO010000109.1 GCA_947452365.1 Caulobacteraceae bacterium | reverse complement strand
GAGGAATATTTGTGGACCTTCAACATGCCCACAGATCACCCGCGCGTCAGCTTTACCAATTGCTGGGTGCCCGATAGCGCCATGTTTGCCCCCGAAGGTCACGGCCTGTCGCTGGCCCAGCATTTTGTGCATGAAAACCGCATTCGCCAGGCGGCCTCGTCGCTCGGCGCGGCCACCTATTGCGTGGAACAAAGCGTGCGCTATGCCCGGGTCCGCAAGCCGTTTGGCAAGCCGCTGGCCGACAATCAGGCCATCCAGTTTCCCCTGGTCGAGCTAGCCACCCAGTGCGAAATGCTGCGGCTCTTGATCCGCAAGACCGCCTGGGAAATGGACCAGATGCCCAAGCCCGAGGTTGAAAAGCGGCTCTCGGACAAGGTGTCCATGTGTAATTACTGGTCCAATCGCCTGGTCTGTGAAGCAGCGGACCGGGCCATGCAGGTCCATGGCGGTATTGGCTATTCCCGCCATAAGCCGTTCGAGCACATTTATCGCCACCACCGCCGCTATCGCATTACCGAGGGCTCTGAAGAGATTCAGATGCGCAAGGTCGGGGCCTATCTGTTTGGCTATATTGGGCCACGCAAGAAGGACTTTACCGATCTTTAGGCCAGAGGGTGGGGGTCTTGGCCCCCACCTTTTTCGCTAAAGGTTACGAAACCGCCCGGCGCTGCGGGCCATGAGGGCCAGGGCCCAGTCATCGGGCAAGATCTTGGCCAGGACGGCAATCGCCTTATTGGGCGCGCCGGTGACACAGACGGCGCGATTGGCCTCCACAGCCTCAAAACCTTCCGCCGCAACCTCATCGGCGCCCAGCCACAGCCAGGCTGGGGTGGCCTTGGAAACCAGATCCCGCGTTGCATTGACGTCGTGGAATTCGGAATAGGTAAAGCCGGGGCACAGCGCCGTGACATGTATGCCTGTAGCGGCCGTTTCCAGATGCAGGCTTTGCGAAAACTTAACCAAAAAGCTCTTGGTCGCGCCATAGAGGGTATGCCCGGCCGAGCCCGGCACCAAGCCGGCGAGTGAGGCGACATTAATGATCCGGCCAAACCGGCGATCCAGCATGCCGGGCAAGACCTTGTGGCTTAATTCTGCGACCGCCACCAATAGGACCTGCAAAAACGCGCCCTGGTCGGTCCAACTTGTATTGGCATAGGTGCCCGCAAGGCCGTAACCGGCATTATTGACAAGCGCATCCACCACCCGGCCCTCATTGGCGAGGGCGGCCAGAATCTGGTCGCTGGCCCCGGGGTCGGCCAAATCTGCACTGATCACATAGGTCTCGACCCCAAAGCGCATGCGAATCTCGTCGGCCAGGGCCTCGAGCTTTTCGGTGCGCCGGGCGGTTAGGGCAACATCATAACCCGCCTTGGCAAACACCCGCGCCATGGCCGCGCCAATGCCGGCAGAAGCGCCCGTAATCAAACATAAACGCCGGGTCATGCGGTGGCCTTCCAATGCGAAACTGTTGACCTTCATCTTGGCCCCAGCCGAGCCTTGGATCAAGCGGTCAAGACCCGAGCGAGGATTTGGCGGATCAGCAGACCCGAGCATAGCACACCGGGATATTGCCTTGGTTTGGCCATGTTTAGCGCAAGAGCGATTGAACCGGGCGGGGAAAGGGGCTATCGGGCGAGCGCTTGACCGAAAATTCGAACGGCGCGGAAAAACGACTGCGCCTTCGAGGGGACCCCATGGCTACAGATTCTTCCGCCGACACTATCGAGACCGTCGCCGCACCGGGCCCTGGTCATGGCGGGCACCAAGCCGGCAAGCATGGTTTTGGCGCCATGGTGCTTGGCTCGATCGGCGTGGTGTTTGGCGATATCGGCACCAGCCCGCTCTATGCCATGAAGGAAGCCCTGCACCATTCGCGGGCCACGACCTCGCATGAGCATGCGGTGCTCGGCGTGGTGTCGCTCGTGCTCTGGGCCCTTTTGCTGGTCGTGACCGTCAAATATGTGATCTTTTTGATGCGGGCCGATAATAAGGGCGAGGGCGGAACCTTGGCGCTTATGGCCTTGGCGCAGCGGGCCATTGGTAAGCGATCAACCACAGTTTTTATTCTCGGCGTGATTGGCGCGGCGCTGTTTTATGGCGACGGCATTATTACCCCGGCAATTTCGGTGCTTTCGGCCATGGAAGGCATGAAGGAGGCCCCCAATCTGGGCGCAAGCCTACAGCCCTTTGTCCTGCCCCTGTCTGCAGGCATCCTGATTGGCCTGTTTTTGGTCCAGGCCAAGGGCACCCAAAGCGTCGCCACTTTTTTTGGGCCCATTACCCTCGTCTGGTTCTTGGTCTTGGCCGCGCTTGGTATGTACCATATCTCCGATAACTGGTCGATTTTACGGGCCTTTAGCCCCTATTATGGCGTGCGCTTCCTGTTCGAAAACGGCTTTGTTGGGTTTGTGATCCTCGGCAGCGTCTTCTTGGCTGTGACCGGGGCAGAGGCCCTCTATGCCGATATGGGCCATTTTGGCAAAAAGCCGATCCAGACCGCCTGGCTGTTTTTGGTCCTGCCCTGCCTTGCGCTCAACTATCTTGGCCAGGGCGCGCTGGTGCTGAACCATCCTGCGGCGAGAATAAATCCGTTTTGGCAAATGGTGCCAGATTTTGCCTATTGGCCGATCTTGGCCCTGGCCACAGCCGCAGCCGTGATTGCCAGCCAGGCCGTGATTACCGGGGCGTTTTCGCTGACCCAACAGGCCGTGCAGCTTGGCCTTCTGCCCCGCATTGATATTAAGCGCACCTCTGAGACCCAGTCTGGCCAGATCTATGTGCCTGCAGTCAATTCAATCCTAATGATTGGCGTGCTCCTGCTTCTGTTTGTCTTCCAGACCTCCAGCGCCCTGGCCTCGGCCTATGGGATTGCGGTTACGGGGGCAATGTTTGTCGATACGCTTCTGGCCTATGTCATCATGCGCCAGATGTGGAAATGGAGCCGCTGGCAGAGCCTTGGCCTGCTGGTGCCGCTCGGCATGCTGGATATTGTGTTCATCTCGTCCAACCTGCTCAAGATCCCAGATGGGGCCTGGCTGCCCTTGGTGCTTGGCGGCGGTCTGGTGGCGGTGATGTGGACCTGGGCGCGCGGCACCCAGATCCTGACCGACAAGACAAGGCGCGATAGCGTGCCCTTGACCGACCTGATCGAGATCTTGCGCGTCCGGGCGCCGCACCGCGCGCCGGGCACAGCCATATTCTTGACCTCAGACCCCGATGTCGCGCCTGTGGCCCTGATGCACAATCTCAAGCACAATAAGGTCCTGCACGAAAAGAATGTCATATTGACCGTGCGCACGTCTGAAACACCGCGCGTGCGTGAAGAAGACCGGATCACGATTGAACAGGTCAATGATGACTTCAAAAAGGTCGTGATCAATTACGGCTTTATGGAAAGCCCCAATGTGCCCAAGGCCCTGGGTCGCAGCCGCAAGCTGGGCCTGAAATTCGACATCATGGCCACCAGCTTCTTCCTTGGCCGCCGCTCGGTCGTGCCGTCTGCCCAATCGGGCATGCCGCTATGGCAGGACAAGATCTTTATCTTCCTGATGCGAAATGCCGCCAATCCGACCGACTTCTTCAAGATTCCGCCAGGACGCGTGGTGGAGCTGGGCGCGCAGGTGACCGTCTGATGGGACAGGGCTGATGGATTGGCTCACCCTGCTGGTCGATGGTCTATGGATCGCCGCCTTGGCGATTATGAGCAGCGTCTCTCGCCAAAGCCTTGGCCGCATCCGGTCATCGGCCAAGGTGCCCGTACAATTTGACCTTGGCGGCGTTCCAACCTGGCGGGCCCCGCGTCTGATCGCCGTGACCTTCACCCCAATCATTGCCTGCGGTGTCTGGCTGGTTTTGCTGACCATCGGCCAAACCGCCCCATCAGGGTCGTCCGAGCGGACCCTCTTGCTGGGCATACGCGCCGTCATCGCGCCGGTGCTGTGCCTGATCCATCTGTGGCATATGCGAGCGGCCCTCAAGGTCCTGGAGCAAGAGGGCCAGCTAGGGTCTTGACCTTGAGGCCAAGGTGGCATTGAACCTCAGCGCACTTGAATTTCCATTGCCTAGGGTCATCCGCCATGTCCGCCGCCAAACCTGCCGTAAAAAAAGTTGTGCTGGCCTATAGCGGCGGGCTCGACACCTCGATCATTTTGAAATGGCTTCAGACCGAATATGGCGCCGAGGTCGTGACCTTTACCGCTGATCTTGGCCAAGGCGAAGAGATTGAACCCGCGCGGGCCAAGGCCTTGGCCGCCGGGGTCAAACCCGAAAACATCTTTATCGAGGATGTGCGCGAGGAATTTGTCCGCGACTATGTGTTTCCGATGTTTCGCGCCAATACGGTCTATGAGGGCCAATACCTGCTCGGCACCTCGATCGCACGGCCCCTGATCGCCAAAAAGCAGATCGAGATTGCCCGCAAGGTCGGGGCCGATGCGGTCAGCCATGGCGCGACCGGCAAGGGCAATGATCAGGTCCGGTTTGAGCTGGGCTATTATGCGCTTGAGCCGGACATCCATGTCATCGCCCCCTGGCGGGAATGGGATTTTAAATCGCGCGAGTCCCTGCTTGCATTTGCCGAAAAGCACCAGATTCAGATCGCCAAGGACAAGCGTGGTGAAGCGCCGTTCAGCGTCGATGCCAATCTTCTGCACTCCTCATCCGAGGGCAAGGTGCTGGAAGATCCCGCGGTCGAGGCCCCTGAATTTGTCCACATGCGCACCCTTGCTCCCGAAGATGCGCCCGATACGCCGCATGTCTTTACCATGGACTTCGAGCGCGGCGACCCCGTTGCGATTGACGGCGTCGCCATGTCGCCCGCCACGCTCCTGACCAAGCTCAACCAATTGGGACATGATAATGGCATTGGTCGACTAGACCTGGTCGAGAACCGCTTTGTCGGCATGAAGTCACGCGGCGTTTATGAGACCCCCGGCGGCACCATCCTGCTGGCCGCGCACAGGGGCATTGAGAGCATCACGCTTGATCGCGGCTCAATGCATCTGAAAGACGAGTTGATGCCGAAATATGCGTCTCTGGTTTATAATGGCTTTTGGTTTGCGCCTGAGCGCGAAATGCTGCAGGCGGCGATCGATTATTCGCAGGCCCAAGTGACCGGCCAGGTGCGGGTCAAGCTCTATAAGGGCAATGTTTCAATCATTGGCCGCACCAGCCCCTATAGCCT
>CANGCO010000108.1 GCA_947452365.1 Caulobacteraceae bacterium | reverse complement strand
TGACCCCGTAAACGCGGCTAAGGCCTTCGCCTGATTTTTCAACAATCTGAATCGACATTTTGATTTTCCGGACCAACGGCCAGCCGCTGTGGAGTCCGCCTTCGAGCGCAAAAAACATCGGCGCCGCACCAAAGGAGACTCCCAAAGCGCGGCCCATGAGGGCGCCCTTATGTCACGAGCTTTCACACCATCCAAGCCCAAAGGCAGCGTCAAACGCCGATCAAGGCCGGTTCTGTCAAAAATTCGTCTTATAGGGTTTTGAGTTTGGTGCGGATGAGAGGACTCGAACCTCCACGCCTTTCGGCGCTGGAACCTAAATCCAGTGCGTCTACCAATTCCGCCACATCCGCTAGGTCGCGCTTCCCTAGGCTGCAAAGGCTCTGGCTGCAAGGGGCAAATTGCGCGTGTGCCTTTTCCAGCGCCGTCATCCGGCGAGGAGAACAGAGCCGAGTGCGAAAATAAGCACAAGGCTCCAGGCTGGGGCTTTCGCAAATGTGACCGCCAAAAATCCGGCAATCGCAATCAAAGCGTCGCGCCAAGAGTTGACCGCACCGGTCCAGACTGGATCGATAAGGGCAGCGGTGAGCAGGCCGACAACGGCAGCATTGACCCCCAGCATGACGGCCTGGGCCTTGGCTTGGGTCCGAAACCGGTCCCAAAATGGCAAAACCCCAAGCAATATCAACAGGCCGGGCAAGAAGATTGCGACCACGGCCACTAATGCCCCTATTAGGCCATTGGGCGGGGCGTTCATGACCGCGCCAAGATAGGCCGCGACGGTAAACAGGGGCCCGGGCATGGCTTGAGCTGCGCCATAGCCGGATAGAAAATCATTGGTACTGACCCAGCCCGGATCCATAACCGCTGCCTTCAACATGGGCAGGACCACATGCCCTCCGCCAAATACCAAGGCGCCGCTGCGGTAAAACCCATCAAACACAGCCAGGGCGCGGTCATGGGTCATGGCCACAGCCATCGGCAAGCCGATCAAGAACAGTATGAACGCCGCCAAGGCGGCCGTCCCCACCCTAGATGAAACGCGAAATGACAGATGCGAAGCTTGACGGGGGGGTATGTGCCGACAAAGGATCAGGCCAAGCCCCGCGCCCAGGCCAATGGCGGCATACTGACCAAGGACACCCGAGAACGCCAAAACCAGTCCAAGCGCAGTCAAGCCAATCAGGACGCGCCTGAAATCGGCCGCCAAGGGCCGGGCCATGCCCCATACGGCCTGAGCCACAATCGCCACGGCGGCTAGCTTTAGGCCGTGCACGACCTGGTCTGTCATGGGCCCGCCCAGAGACCTGGCCGCGAGCGCCAAGCCGGTCAAGGCAAAGGCCGATGGCAGGGTAAAACCTAGCCAAGCCACAAGGCCTCCGGCAAGGCCCCTTTGCGACAGGCCAATGGCAAACCCGACCTGGCTGCTGGCGGGGCCTGGCAAAAATTGGCACAGGGCGACAAGGTCAATATAGGACGGCTCATCCAGCCAGCGGCGGCGGGTCACAAAGGCCTGGCGAAAATAAGCCAGATGCGCGACCGGACCGCCAAATGAGGTCAGGCCGAGCCGAAGAAAGACGAGCCAAATCGACAAAAGCGAAGTCCGCGCCGGGACTATTACCGCCTCATCCGCCATCACCGCCCCCAAACAATCCGTGCGCAGACTTGACCTTAGCGCAGGATTGAGCGCTTGGAACGCCAATGATCGAAATTGCGCATCTGTTGAGTGGTTGAAACCCGCGCCCAGCCATGGGACGCTGCGACCACAACACATAATGGATCAAAAACATGACCAATCTTTCAGGAAAAATCGCACTCATTACCGGCGGGGCTAGCGGCATTGGCCGGGCTTGCGGCGAACGCCTAGCCCAGGCCGGCGCAAGCGTGGTCCTAACCGACCTGCAGGACGCCCAAGGCCGGGCGGTTTGCGCTGCGATCGAGGCGGCGGGCGGCAAGGCCGTCTATCTGCATCACGATGTAACCAGCGAGGCTGAATGGGTGTCTGTGATCGATCAGGTGCGCGAGCGCTTTGGGCGGCTGGACATCTTTGTCAATAATGCCGGGATTGGCATTGGCGGTCTGGTGACGGAAATGACGCTCGAGACCTGGCGCAAGCAGCAGGCAGTGAATGTTGAGGGCGTGTTTTTGGGGGTCAAGCATAGCCTGCCCCTGATGCGCGCCAGCGGCGATGGCGGCTCGATCATCAATATGTCTTCGGTGGCGGGGCTAAAGGGTTCTGCGGGCATGAGCGCCTATTGCGCAACCAAGGGGGCTGTGCGGCTGTTTTCCAAGTCCATTGCCCTAGAATGCGCGGCTGCGGGCGACAAGATACGGGTGAATTCCGTGCATCCGGGCATTATCGACACCCCAATCTGGGACTCCATTTCCGATACGGCCGATCTTTCGGCGGTCCAGCAGGACGGGGCCAACCGCATTGATCTGGATGCCATGACCAGCATGATCACACCGCTCGCCCGCACAGGCGTCCCAGCCGAGATCGCCGAGGGCGTGCTTTATCTCGCGTCAGACGCGTCTAGTTATGTCACGGGACAGGAGCTGGTGATCGATGGCGGCATGACAACGCGGTAGTCTGAGGACGGCAGGCCCCCTTCCCCCGCTTCGCGGCGGATGGTTTAGAACCGATTAATCTTCCCCCTCTGGGGGAAGTACCCGCGAAGCGGGGGATGGGGGCAGTGCCGGTGCTAGCCCCCTCCACCCCTTCGGGGTCCCCCTCCCCCAGAGGGGGGGGAGGATTAATGACAAAGCAAATCCGCCGCCCGCGTTAGCTAAGGGATGGGAGCCGAGGCTAGAACAGGCCGCGCAACACGGCCGGCACCAGTCCGGGCAAATCCTCCGCGATCAGGCCGGGGCCAAAGCGGTCGGCGGCGGCGGCATGGATCCAGACCCCGGCGCAGGCGGCCTCAAAACTGGGCATGCCCTGGGCCACAAGTCCGGCGATCAGACCGGCCAAGACGTCACCAGACCCGGCCGTGGCCAGCCAGGGCGAGCCATTGGTATTGACCGCACACTGGCCCGACGGCGCGGCAATCACTGTGTCCGAGCCCTTGAGCAGGACCACCGCCCCGGCCTTGCGCGCAGCCGCCTGGGCGGCAGCAATGCGATTAACCGATCCTGCCAAGAGCCCCGGAAACACCCGCTCAAACTCGCCAGGATGGGGGGTCAGCACATCATCGCGGTCGAGCAGGCTAAAGAGCTCATCTGGATCATGGCGAAACACGCTCAAGGCATCGGCATCGACCACAAGCACAGCGCCCGTTCTTGCCAGGGCCATGACATTGGAATGGGTTGCTGAATCGATCCCGGCTGCTGGCCCGATCACCACCACATCCGCGTCCAGCGCTGCGGCCTCTAGGTCCGCATCGGAATCAAACCCAGCCAGCATGACGGCTTCGAGATGGGCGGCATTGACAGCCAGAGCATCGGGCGGCGACAGGACCGTGACCAGACCCGCGCCAATGCGCAAACCAGCCCGCGCGGCCAGCCTTGCTGCACCGGTGTTCCAGGCCTGACCGGAAACCACCATCATGCGGCCGCGCGAATGCTTATGGGTTAGGGGCCCGGGCCAAGGCATTTGCGCCTGCCACAGGGCGGGGGTGTTTTCGCTAACCTGTGCGAGGCCTGCCAATAGGCCGATATCGGCCAGCACAACCTCGCCGCAATACTGACGACCACTGCTCAACACATGAGCGGGCTTTTTACGGTGAAAAGTGACGGTGACCGCGCTGATGGGGGCAAAGTCCCCAACCGTCTTGCCCGTATTGCCAGACAGGCCCGATGGCACATCCACGGCGACTATAGGCAGGCCTGCAGCCGTAATGGCCTTGAATACCTGCACCAGGCCCGGTTCCAGCGGCTTGGATAGGCCAGCGCCAAATGCAGCATCGATCACCAGGTCAACGCCGTCCAGGATGAGACCGGCCAAAGGCTCGACCGCCCCGCCCCAACGACTGGCTGCAATCGCGGCGTCGCCCTTCAGGGCCTCTAAGGCACATGTCAGGGCCAGGCGTACGGGCCATCCGGCCTGGGCAAGGCCTTGCGCCGCGACAAACCCGTCTCCGCCATTATTACCAGGGCCGCAAATAACCAGGACCTGCCCCAGTGGCCAACGCCCCATCACCGCCTTGGCAACAGCCTGGCCTGCGCGATTCATCAGTTCAATGCCCGGCGTGCCCGCCGCAATCGCGGCCTGATCGCATGCCGCCATCTGGGCGAGGCTAAGGATTTCGGTCACGGCGGTCATGGGGTATTATCTTTCGTGCCGACTTGAAACAAACATCAAAGTACCTGGGTCGAGGCTTCCTGGCCCAAGGCTACTAATGTCAGTACACCCTCATCTATATCAAAACTCATGACAGCTGTGTGATCGGGCTGGCAAGTCAAGACCCGGTCATCACCGCGGCACAGGGATACAGCCGCATTGATCGCAACATAATGGCTGAACACGGCGCCGCCGGGATAGTCCGCCACAGCCGCACTGACCTCACCGCGCCAAGCCTCATAATCCAAGTCCCCAACCATATCACGCCACAGTCCCCCAAACGCGGCCTTAAGCCAGGCTGGGCGTTCGTCCTGGCTCAGGGCCTTGGGTGTGGGAATTTCACCAACGCGCGGATCAATAATCACGTCGACGCCCAAGGCATCGGCGAGGGGCTGAGCGGTTTGGCGACACCGATTGAGGGGCGACGACACCACAAATTTTGGCCGTTCTTCCGGTGGCATTTGCATCAAGATCGCCGCCACCTCACGGGCCTGGGCATGGCCGGTTTCATCAAGACCGGGGTCTTGATCAGCCTCGCCCCAACTGGCGGCGGGCTTGCCGTGACGGATCATATAAACCCTGCTCATTTGATAGCCTTTGTACACTCTAGGCCAATATAGCCGTTAAACAGCCCGGCGCTGCGGTCGTGGTTTGAGCGCGAATCTTGCGAGGCAGGTGCCGAATTTGCGATAAAAACCGTGTCTTGTCCCGCGGCTTTTTCAGATTTTGGCACCAAGACCGCCGTTCGCGCTTGCGTTTTGCCGTTCGTGACCATGACCAATTTTAGGGCAAGATTTGCTTAAAGAATGAGCACTCACCCAAGGATGGACGCAGGATCGTGCCTGCGACACAGCGACCCCTTGTCGGGCGGATATTGAGCATGTTCCTAGCAATTTATCGCCTTGTTGGCTTGGAAATCGCCTTGCCGTCGTCGTTTTTGGCCCTAAAGTCCGCGCATGAAAAAGATAGAAGCCATTATCAAGCCGTTCAAGCTGGACGAG
>CANGCO010000107.1 GCA_947452365.1 Caulobacteraceae bacterium | reverse complement strand
GTGATCGTACCCTTGCCGGGCTTGATCCAGACGCGGGCAATGGCGTTCTTGCGCTTGCCGGTGGCATAGGCGCGGCCCTGGGCATCGATCTTGGGCTGAACCGGGGCTTCGACCGGGTTCGAGGACAAGCTTTGCAGGGCGTCAAAACCTTGAGCTTCGGTCATGGCTTATGCGCTCCGGGTGTTCTTGGAATTCAGACCCGCAAAGGCAATAACCTGCGGGTTCTGAGCTTCGTGCGGGTGTTCAGCGCTATTATAAATGCGCAGGTGGGTCATTTGGCGACGGGCCAAGGGGCTTTCCTTGGGCAGCATGCGCTCGACAGCCTTTTCAAGCACGCGTTCGGGGAACTTACCGGCCAAGATATTGCCTGCGGTGCGTTCCTTAATACCGCCGGGGTGGCCGGTATGCCAGTAATAGGTCTTTTGCTCCAGCTTGCGGCCGGTCAGCTTGACCTTGTCGGCATTGATGACAACGACATAGTCGCCGCAATCGACATTAGGCGTATAGTCAGGGCGATGCTTGCCGCGAAGACGCATGGCGATGAAGGTTGCCAGACGGCCAACGACGGCGTCTTGGGCATCAATCAAGATCCACTTCTTCTCGACGTCCGCCGGCTTCAGGGAAACCGTAGTCTTGGTCGTCATGGGACAGGTCCATTGTATTGCGATAGGCCAAAAATCGGCGCCACCGGATTGAGGGCTGCTGCTACAAGCCAGCCCCCACCCTGTCAACACATAGATTTTAGCCCTTCGCAAAATCCCTTATTACATAAGGAATTATGGGTTGCGGTAAAATAATACCTCACACTTTTCAGGCCCGTCGCGCCCGCCAGGCCAGCATAACTGCAGCGGCAAGAACAAGCGCCGCCCCCGCTTGGTGCACAATTCCCATCCAGACCGGCACCTGGGCCATCAGGGTGGTAATGCCAAACCCGGCCTGCAAAACCACCAAACTGGCCAAGATAACGGCCAGACCCTTGGCGGGGGCCGCTAGTGCCTTGGACCTTACCCCAATGGACGCAAAGGCCAGGCTAAGCCCGAGCAGGATATAGGCCCCGATGCGATGATGGAACTGCACTGCGGCCTGAGCATGAAACAGCCAAAACCCCTGCCCGGCTGTGTAATCCTCGGGGAAAAACTGACCATTCATTAGCGGCCAGTCATTATAGATTAGGCCAGCATGATTGCCCGCCACCAGCGCGCCCAATAGGCTTTGCAAATAGACAAACCCAAGCAGCCCCGCCGCTGCCAGCGGCCATGCCGAAGGCTGCTGCTGGGGCCTGGCCTTGCCATAGGCGGCTTCAAGCGCCGTCCAAATCAGGCCGATGAACAGGATCAGCGCCAAGCCCAGATGCACAGCCAAACGCTCCGGCGCGACCGAAACCCGGTCGGCCAGACCGCTCGATACCATCCACCAACCGACCAGACCCTGAAGCCCGCCCAGACCCAGCAAGGCCCAGCACCGCCAGACCAGACGGCGGGGAATCTGCTTGAACACCAGCAATGCGACAAAAGGCAGGGCAAAGGCTGTGCCGACAAGGCGGCCGAGCAAACGGTGCGCCCATTCCCACCAAAACAGCGCCTTGAACGCTTCTAGGCTCATACCCTTATTGATCAGCTGGTACTGGGGAATGGCCTGATACTTGGCAAACTCAATCGCCCAGGCTTGGGCGCTAAGCGGCGGCAATACCCCCGTGACCGGCTTCCATTCGGTAATCGACAGGCCAGAGCCCGTCAGGCGCGTGGCACCGCCGACCACCACCATGGCCAAAACCAGACAGGCCATAAAGAATAGCCAAGTCGAAACGAGGCGCGAGCGATCAGAACGAGGGGATGACAACATAGGTGGGGCCGCTTTTGCGTAAGGGATCGGACGCTTGGGGAACTAGACCGACAGGGCGCCTTCGTCCATGCCCCGTGACGCGAGGTCGCGCCTATGGCATAGGGCGGAGCGTTTTGCGATTTATCCAGTAATGGAAGACTTATGACCCCGCGCATCAAGAAGATTATTGGCGGCCTTGGCATATTGGCGTTTTTGGCGGGGTACATAGCCTTGGCGGCGACCCTTGGCGGAATGCTACCCGACATCATCCTAATCAAGGCCGTCTATTATGCCGTTGTCGGGATTGGCTGGGGTGTGCCGCTGATCCCGCTACTGTCTTGGATGAATAAGGACCATTAGGGGATAAAAGTCTTCTGGTCGGAGCGAGAGGATTCGAACCTCCGACCCCTTGACCCCCAGTCAAGTGCGCTACCAGGCTGCGCTACGCTCCGACAGAAGAGCGAGCCTTATAGGCAGGCTATGAGCGCGCCGCAATCGCAAATCTTGCCAAATCGGATCGGGGGCAAAACTTGGTCTCAGTATGGGTCAACAACCTTGTCCAGCCGTGCCTTGGCCTCGGTGAGGGCTTGCAAGGTGCGGCGTAGGCTTGGCTGCAAATGGGCCGACAGGGTCGGTTCAGCCCCTGAAGCGCCAGTGGCCCTTGCCGGGGCCGCCAGTTCAGCCTCGCCATTGCTTGCAGCCAAGATGCGCTGAATGCCCTGTTCGCGATGCAACAGGCTGACGCCGCGGATCGTATAGCCATCGCGATGCAACAGGGCCTTAATCCCGCCCAGCATGGCGATGTCTTGCGGACGATAAAAACGCCGCCCGCCGGCGCGCTTCATCGGCCGGATAAAGGAGAATTTGGTTTCCCAAAACCGCAAAACATGTTGCGGCACACCGAGCGCTTCGGCGGCCTCGGATATGGTGCGGAAGGCCTCGGGCCCCTTTGGCATATCCGTCCCCTGAATTAACGGCCCAAGGCCCTGTCAATTCGCGCCTTGATCACTTGAGATGCCCGAAAGCCAATCACGCGGCGCGGATTGATGGTCGCCGGTTCACCCGTCTTTGGATTGCGGCCGATACGCTCGCGCTTGGCACGAACCTGAAAAACTCCAAAACCCGACAATTTAACGGTTTGACCCGCTTCTAGAGCCTCGGCCACCAGATCTAGCGTACGTTCAACCAAGACGGACCCGTCTTGGCGGGTTAGACCCACTTCAAGATGAACGGCTTCGCAAAGATCGGCCCGCGTCAATGTCTCGGTCTTCATAAGCGATGCCCCCACATCCTAGTTTCGAATATCTATCTGCCTCGACGGGACGCGCAAGTCAAAGGGTTAGAAGAATTAAAACATCCGATACCTAAAGGCGCAATACACAAGCGCCCCAGGTTAGGCCGCCGCCCATGGCTTCAAGTAACACCATGTGCCCAGGCTTGATTCGACCATCGTCTATGCCATGCGCCAGGGCCAACGGGATTGATGCGGCCGAGGTATTGGCATGGATAGAGACAGTAGATATTACCTTATGCTCATCAAGCCCAACGCGCCGGGCGACGCCCTCGAGAATTCTTTGATTGGCCTGATGCGGTACGAACCAGTCAATCTGGTCAATCGATACCCCCGCCACGGCAGCTGAGGCCTCAATCGCTTCGGAAATATTGACGACCGCATGGCGGAACACCTGATTGCCGGCCATCCGCAACTTGCCTGTGGTGCCGGTCGTTGACGGGCCGCCATCGACATACAGAAGATCACGCTTTGTGCCGTCCGCGCGCAGGCTAAAGCCCAGCATGCCGCGATCGGCGGTCGTGCCCTGGCCCATCTGGCCCTCTAGCACCACAGCCCCTGCCCCATCGCCAAACAAAACGCAGGTGCCGCGATCATGCCAATCCATCAGCCGCGTCATGGTCTCGGCCCCGATCACCAGGGCGCATTTGGCAAGTCCGCGGGCAACAAAGCCATCGGCCACGGACAAGGCATAAACAAAGCCCGAACAGACGGCCTGGACATCAAAGGCAATCCCAACCGGCGCGCCGATCTTGGCCTGAACCATGGTCGCAACCGATGGAAAGGTCAGGTCAGGCGTCGTGGTCGCCACAATGATTAGATCAACATGCTGAGGCCCACGCCCAGCGGCCGCTAGGGCCTTGAGCGCCGCCTCAGTGGCCAGATCAGAGGTGTATTGCCCCTCTGCAGCCTTGTGCCTCTGACGGATACCCGTGCGCTCGAAAATCCATTCATCACTGGTATCGACCGTCTTGGCCAGATCCGCGTTTGTGACAATGTCTTCAGGCAGATAACCGCCGACCCCGGTTATCACGCTGCGCAGGGTCGGCTTGATCATGCCTTGATTTCCGCCTTTGCGGGTTGGTGCTCTGCATGCAAAGCCGTTTCAAGCTGGGTAATCTTGGCCGAAGCCTCCGCCGCATAGCCACTGCGCGCCAGGTTGGCCGCAAGCTTGATCGCATTGGAAAAACCCCTGGCATCGCTACTGCCATGGCTCTTGACCACCACACCATTGAGGCCAAGCAGAGGGCCACCATTGACCGAACTGGGATCAAGCTTGGCCCGCATGGCCTTCAAACCGCCCGAGGCCAATAGGGCCCCGAGCATGGCTATTGGGCTAGAGGTCAAGGCGCTGCGCATTTCACCGGCAAAGAATCTAGCCATGCCTTCAGCGGTTTTTAGCGCAATATTGCCGGTAAAGCCGTCCGTGACCACGACATCGACCGTGCCCTTGGCCAGGTCCGTACCCTCGACAAAACCGTGATAGTTCAAGTTAAGCCCGGCTTCGCGTAGTAGCCTATTGGCCTCACGCACCTCGTCATGGCCCTTTTCGTCTTCAGAACCGACATTCAAAATGCCGATGGATGGGCGCTCAACCCCGTGCATGGCGCGGTGAAAGGCCTCGCCCATAATGGCAAATTCGACCAGCTGCTCGGCATTGCAAACCACATTAGCCCCGACATCCAGCACTGTGGCCACGCCCTTGGCATTGGGCCAACTGGCGACAATAGCGGGCCGGTCCATATCGGCGGCCATGCGCAATTGCAGCTTGGAAATGGCCATTAAGGCCCCGGTATTGCCAGCAGACACGGCAGCACTGGCGCCGCCGGACTTGACCGATTCAATACAGTTCCACAGGCTGGTGCCCTTACCGCGCCGCAAGGCGTGGGCGGGCTTGTCTTGCATCGAGATGGTGGTGTCGGAATGGCGGATTTCGCAAACCGCTTGCGCACCCGGAAATTTCTTAAGCTCCGCTGCCAACTCATCCTCACGGCCGTGAAGGATAAACCGGGCCGGGCCGCACAGGCCCTGTTTTGCTGCTAGGGCAACGCCTGCAACGACAATACTGGGGCCATGGTCGCCGCCCATGGCGTCAATCGATAATACAATCAGATCGGTCACAGCGTCGCTTGCATCCTCTTGCAAAAGATCCCCCCGGATCTAGCGGGCCGG
>CANGCO010000106.1 GCA_947452365.1 Caulobacteraceae bacterium | reverse complement strand
GCCCAGCGGATCTTGGACAGCGCCGCGCGCGCCCAAAATGGAAAGACGCTCTAATGGTACAAAACTGGAAACAGGTCGGCCCGCAACGCTATCGCGAAACCTTTGGCCGCTATTTTGAGGATTTTCAGATCGGTGATGTGTATGAGCACCGGCCCGGCAAGACCGTGACCGAATACGACAATCACCTATTCACCATGCTGACCCTCAATACCCATCCGATCCATTTTGACGCCGAATATGCCAAGGGTTCAGAGTTTGGCCGCAATCTGGTGGTTAGTCCCTATACATTGGCGCTGTTAATCGGAATGAGCGTGACCGATTGTAGCCAAAAGGCGATTGCTAATCTGGGCATGGATGCGGTCAAGTTTACCGCGCCCGTCTTTGCTGGCGACACCCTCTATGCCGAGAGCGAGGTGCTGGCCAAGCGCGAGTCCGCAACGCGGCCGGGTCAAGGCATTGTCACCATCCGCACGCTTGGCAAGAACCAGGACGGCACCATTGTCTGCACCTTTGACCGCAATATGCTGATCCCGGCCCGCGGTCATGCGGTTGAGGACAAGGTCGCGCACTATTAGGCGCAAAGAAAAACCCAGCGCCGCTTAGGGCGCTGGGTTCAACTTGTCTCAAATCTGGCCAGATCCTAGCCAGACATGTGAGGTTTATTTCAGAACCACGATCACAACGCGGCGATTGGCAGCGCGGCCGCCCTTGGTGCTGTTCGAAGCGACAGGTGCGCTTTCGCCGTAAGAGGTCGTGGCCATACGGTTCAGAGCAACGCCCTGCTTGCCGAGGAAGTTACGAACCGCATCGGCGCGCGCTTGACCAACCGCCGTATTGCGGGCGTCTGAGCCAGTTGCATCCGTATGGCCCTGGATTTCCAGATAGACGTTCTGGTTATCCGACTTCAGGCGGGCAGCCACTTCGGTCAGGCGAGCCTGAGCTTCGGTGGACAAGGCGGACTTGCCAGAGGTAAATTTAGTGGCGTCATCGGATAGGACCACCGAATAGACAAACTTACCTTCGGCCAGTTTGCCGGCGGCAATGGCGCGGGCCAAGGCGTCGCGTGCAGTCTGGTCGATCTGGTTGAGGCGAACCTCATGAGCCGCGATCTTGGCAGCTTGGTCCGACAGGCTCGCATTAGTCCGGGCTTCGGATTCAGCGACCTTCAGATCTACATACTTGTGGGTGGCGCATCCGCTCAAACCCATGGCAAGAGCCAAGGCTCCAGCGACAATCCCACTTGATTTCAAAGCGATCATTGAATCCACTCTTCCCGATTAAACCTGACTGCGTTTCTTGTCATTTCAAGCCCATTTGGCAAGAGCCAAGGTGCTCATTTCTGTGTGATTATAACTAAGAAAACGTAACTTGCAGGTTAAAATTGCGTTTGTGCTGGGACTGCGAGCCCGACACTGAAGGCCCGCGGTCGGAATTGGGGTAGGTTGGCGTCTTCATTGCCAAATGCTTCCCACTTGTAAGACGCACCATCGACGGCCGAGTTGATCAAAGCTGCCTCGCCAGACGAATTTTGAATCCAGGCTAATTCAAATCAGTACGCCCAAAATCTCAGTCCATACGGTGGTCTTGCCGAACGCGTGTTTAACGCAGTTGCGATGCGGTTTGAGCAGGAAAGCTTGGCTATGAAAAAGTGTTTGCTCCTTATGGCCGCCATCAGCCTCATCGCCGGTGGCATGATACCCCAGCTCGCTGCCGCCCAGGCCCAGGGGCGCGGATCTTATAATCCGTCTTCCCAGGCCAATCCCTATGATGCCGCATATAAGGCGGGTTATCGCACGGGCTATCAGGCCGGAACTCAAAGGCGGCCCTATAATGATCAAGCGGCCCAGGCCAGCTATTATGGTCCCGGTGACCCTAACCAGCAGTGGCGTCAACGTTATGGCCAGACCTATAGCTATAATGATGACCAGTATTATCAGGAATGCCGCAATGCGCCTGATCCGGCGGGTGTGATTGCGGGGGCCTTGATCGGCGGACTGCTTGGGAATGCGATCGGCCGTGGCGGTGGTAAGAGTGGCGCGACCGTTGCGGGCGTCATTGTCGGCGGCGCCTTGGGTGCCAATCTGGTTAAGCACCTAGACTGCCAAGACCGCAGCTATGCCTATAAGACCTATTCCAATGGCTTCAATTCCGGCCGCCCCAACAGCAATTGGCAGTGGGAAAATCCGGATAATGGCCATTATGGTGATTTCCGGGTTGGTGATTACTATAATGATCAGGGCGGCTTTCGCTGCGCCACCTATACCCAGCAGGTCTATATAGACGGCGCGCCCCAGGCCGCCAGCGGCCGGGCCTGTCGCCAACCCGACGGGGTCTGGGCCATTGTCCAGTAAATTGACTGAAGCGGCACCCGCCAAGATTTGCTCATCAAAACATCATGGAGGTCTATATGCGCGCCCTTAATGGTATGACAATTGCGACCGTGATCTTGCTCGCCGCGTTTGGCTATTCGGCGGCCCACGGTCAGGACACGGGCCCCGCCAAGATCAGCCAGACCGCCATGGGTCCGATCTTGGCCAATAGCGATGGCATGACCCTCTATACCTATACCCGTGACATGACTGGCTATTCCAATTGCAATGACACCTGCGCAAGCGTTTGGCTGCCCTTAACCCCAGCGGTCGGGGCCGTTGCCAGTGGCGATTGGTCGATCATTCTGCGCGATGATGGCAAGCCGCAATGGGCCTATAAGGGCCAGCCCCTCTATCAGTTCAGCAAGGATACCGCCCCCGGTGAAATGACCGGAGATGGTGCCGACAAGGGCCGGTGGCACATCGCCAAGCCCTAGGCTTGGCGCCCGTCCGCCGGGTCTGCTCCGGTTTGGGCGTTCAATCTGCATAAGCCTTCCGATGAAATTCTTCGTCGGGAGGTTATTGCGTGTGGATTTGGTCTTGTTGATACGGTGGCGGCTAGCGTAACTCATTCCATTCATGCAAACTCTACGCATAAGAAAATGGAAGAGGAAATACCGTGGCAAAATCTGATGGGGGCACAGGCACCGCATTTGGGTTCAACCCCAATGACGACCTGAACGATTTGAGAATTTCCGAGGCCGCTGTGCCTCTGCTGGAGCACGTCAAGCGCTTCATCCGCGACACGGTCGAGCCGATGTCGGTTGAGTTCCATCGCCTGGGCGAAGGCCGCGCTGATCGCTGGAGCTATGCGCCCGGTCAGTTGGAAGTGCTGGAAGCCGCCAAGGACCAGGCCAAGAAGGAAGGCCTGTGGAACTTCTTCCTGCCCGACGCCGAAACCGGCGAGGGCCTGAAGAATCTCGACTATGCTTATATCGCCGTTGAGCTTGGCAAGAATTCGCTCGCGTCCGAGACCATGAATTGCTCGGCGCCCGATACCGGCAATATGGAAGTGCTGGAGCGGGTCGGAACGCCTGCGCAAAAGGAAAAGTGGCTCAAGCCCTTGCTGACCGGTGAAATCCGCTCTGCCTTTGCCATGACCGAACCTGACCGCGCCTCGTCAGACGCTAAGAATGTCGGCATGCGCGCCGTGCTCGAGGGCGACGAATGGGTCATGAATGGCGAGAAATTCTATATTTCTGGCGCTGGCGATCCGCGCTGTAAGATCATGATCACCATGGTCAAGACCAGCCCTGACGCGCCGGCCCACAAGCAGCAGTCCCAGATTCTTGTGCCCATCGACACCCCAGGCGTCAAGATCATGGGCCCCATGCATGTGTTTGGCGAAGACGATGCGCCGCATGGCCACATGCATATCGTGTTCGACAATGTGCGGGTGCCTAAGGAAAATATGCTGCTTGGCGAAGGTCGCGGCTTTGAGATTTCGCAACTGCGGCTTGGCCCTGGCCGTATCCACCACTGCATGCGCTCGATCGGTCAGGCCGAACGGGCTCTGGACCTAATGGTCAAGCGTGGCGTGTCGCGCGAAGCCTTTGGTCGCAAGCTGGCCATGCTGGGCGGCAATATCGAGATCATCAGCCGCGCGCGCATTGACATTGAGGCCATGCGCCTGATGGTGCTCAAGGCCGCCAAGGCCATGGATGTGCTCGGCAATCGCGAAGCCCGTATCTGGGTGCATATGGTCAAGGCCATGGTGCCCGAGCGGGTCTGCCAGATCATTGATCAGGCCATGCAGATGCACGGCGCAACCGGTGTCTCGCAATGGACGCCACTGGCGCGCATGTATGCCGGCCAGCGCACCTTGCGTATTGCCGACGGTCCAGACGAGGTCCACCATCTGGTGGTTGGCCGCAATGAGATCCGCGGCTATGAGGCCAATGACGAGGCCGAGGCCACATCCGGCGTTGTTTGGCGCAACTAGGTATTAAGATCAGGCCGTCCGATGCGAAAGCGCGGACGGCCTTTTTTTGTTTAAAACGGGATAGGGCTTTCAGTGTCTCATACAGGTTTTGACTCCGCCGATGCGGTGAGTGCGCGGCTGGCGTCAGTTGGCTATATCTCGACCGTCTCGATCTCAACCGCGGTCTATCTGGCCCATCATCTGCGCAAGCCCATATTGATCGAGGGGCCAGCTGGGGTTGGCAAGACCGAATTGGCGCGCTCGCTCGCCCAGTCCATGGAATTTCCGCTGCTGCGGATGCAGTGCTATGAGGGGCTGGACGAGAGCAAGGCCCTGTATGAATGGAAATACGGCAAGCAGCTGCTCTATACCCAGATCCTGAAAGAAAAAATCCACCACCTGATCGATGATGCTGACGGTCTGGCGGCCTCGTTTGAAAAGCTGGCTGGGTTCCAGGACCTGTTCTTCTCACGCGAATTTCTGGAGCCTCGGCCCCTGCTCAAGGCCATGGAACAGACCGGCGGTTCGGTGCTGCTGATCGACGAGATCGACAAGTCGGATGAAGAGTTTGAGGCGCTTTTGCTAGAAGTCCTGTCCGACTATCAGGTCACCGTACCTGAGATTGGCACGATTGAGGCGATTGTACCGCCCTTGGTCATTTTGACCTCGAACAATACCCGCGAGCTGGGCGACGCGCTCAAACGCCGCTGCCTGCACCTGCATATTGATTTTCCAAATGCCGATCTGGAAGCGCGGATTGTTCGCTCGCGCGTGCCCGATATTTCCGAGCGCCTGCTGGCCCAGCTGGTCGCTTTTATCCAGCTGGTGCGGGATGAGAACATCCGAAAGCTACCCTCGATCAGCGAAACCATCGATTGGGCCAAGACCTTGCTCTTGCTCCATGCCGATGTGCTGGACCCGGTCATGGTGCGTAACACGCTAAATGTGATCTTGAAGCGCCAGACCGATATTGCCGAGGTTGGCGGCCAGGTGGATCAGATCCTGCGCAAGGTCTTGAGCGACGCGGCCGTGCCGGCCTGATGGAGCGCACGCTCACCAATTATATCCGCGCCCTGCGGCTGGCCGGGGCCGGGGTCTCGACGACCGAGGCGATTGATGCGGCCCGCACGCTGGAGCTTGT
>CANGCO010000105.1 GCA_947452365.1 Caulobacteraceae bacterium | reverse complement strand
GAGCTGCGCGGCGATCGGTGTTTTGCCGATGATCAGGCGATTATTGGCGGTCTTGGCCGGTTTCGCGGTATTCCCGTCGTGGTCATGGGCCATGAAAAGGGCCACGACACCACCACCCGCCTAAAGCACAATTTCGGCATGGCCCGGCCTGAGGGCTATCGAAAGGCTGTGCGGCTAATGGACCTGGCTGAACGCTTTAACCTGCCAGTGATTACCTTTGTTGATACGGCCGGGGCCTATCCGGGCATTGGCGCCGAAGAGCGCGGCCAGGCCGAGGCCATTGCCCGCTCAACCGAGCGCGGCCTGACCCTAAAAGTGCCCATGGTTGCTACCGTGACAGGTGAAGGCGGATCGGGCGGCGCGATTGCCCTGGCCGGGGCCAACCGGGTCCTGATCTTGGAACACTCCATCTATTCGGTGATTTCGCCAGAAGGCTGCGCCTCGATCCTGTGGCGCGATGGCTCCAAGGCCAAGGATGCGGCCGAGGCGATGAAGATCACCGCTCAGGACCTGTTGGGTCTGAAAATCGTCGACCGGATCATTGAAGAACCGGCTGGCGGAGCGCATTCGGACCCTCAGGCGGCGATCCAAGCGGTTGGCGATGCTCTAGAACAAGAGCTGACTACCCTAATGGCCCTGTCATCGGCTGAGCTGCTCACCCAGCGCGCCGAAAGATTTTACGCCATTGGACGGGCTGGACTGAGCTGAAACGCTTTTCGTCCCGGTCATAGCGGCCTATGTTGACGCTTATGGCGAACAAACCTGAATCCCCCGTCGAGCCCTTCAAGCGTGCCCTAGCCAATGCGGCCCGGTCCTTGGCGGAAATGTCTGACCTTGACGTGGTGTTTTCCGGCGATGGGCCAAGCCTTGTTGGCAATAAGCTGATCTTGCCGCATCCGCCGCGCGATCTGCCGCCCCTAGAGGCCGCGCGCCTGCGTGGTCTGGCCGACCAGATGGCCCTGCGGCTATCGCACCATGATGCCAGTGCCCATACCCGCCTGCGCCCCACAGCCCCGCCCGCTGCAGCCATATTCGAGGCGGTCGAACAGGCCCGGATTGAGGCGATTGGGGCCAATGCGCTGATGGGCGTGCGCGACAATCTTAATGTGGTTTTGGATGCTACGATTGAGCGCAAGGGCCTAGCCCGGATGGAAGACCGCGCCGCCGTGCCAATTCCCGACGTGATTGGCCTCATGGTGCGCGAGCGCCTGACCGGTGAGGCGCCACCACCGGCAGCCCGGGCCATAGTCGATATGATGCGCGCCGATATTGAGGCCAAGGCCGGGGCCGATCTGGACCGGCTAGCCAAGGCCATTAATGACCAGTCCGCCTTTGGCAAAATTACCCGCGAAATCCTGCGCGATCTGGATATGGGCGATGAGGACGAGGCCAATGCCTCTGAACCCAATGAAGACGAATCCAACGACCAGCAACAAACCCCGGATGATCAGGGCGATGACGGCGAGGGTCAGGGCGAGAGCCAGGACTCAGCCTCGATGGAGGAGAGCGATAGCAGCGAAACCGACGGCCAGCCCGGCGATGAACAGAGCCAGACCGAGGATGACGGCGAAACCGAAATGAGCGACGAGTCTCCCGATATGGGAGACGGGGCCAAGCCGGCGCGGCCAGAAGCCAAGGATCCCGGCGGACGCGAGGCGGCCTATAAGATCTTTACCGCTGCCTTTGATGAAACCGTTGATGCTGACGAGCTGTGCGATGCCGAAGAACTGACCCGGCTGCGCGCCTATCTGGATCAACAATTGGCCAATCTTTCCAGCGTCGTTTCGCGCCTCGCCAATCGGCTGCAGAGGCGGCTGATGGCCCAGCAAAACCGGTCCTGGTCGTTTGATCTGGAGGAGGGCATGCTGGATGTGGCGCGCCTGACCCGGGTGATTATCGACCCGACCGCGCCGCTTTCCTTCAAACAGGAAGAAGACACAGAGTTTCGCGATACCTGCGTGACGCTCCTGATCGATAATTCCGGCTCGATGCGGGGACGGCCAATCATGGTCGCCGCAGTCTGCGCCGATATCCTGGCTCGGACATTGGAGCGTTGCGGCGTCAAGGTCGAGATCTTGGGCTTTACCACCCGCGCCTGGAAGGGCGGCTCGGCCCGCGATGAATGGATCCGCTCGAGCAAGCCCGCCACGCCGGGCCGCCTGAATGATTTGCGCCATATCATCTATAAGAATGCCGATGCGCCCTATCGCCGGGCCAGACGCAATCTTGGCTTGATGATGCGCGAAGGCCTTTTGAAAGAAAACATTGATGGCGAGGCCCTGATCTGGGCGCACCAAAGGATTATTGGGCGGCCAGAGGCGCGCAAGATCTTGATGGTGATCTCGGACGGTGCTCCGGTCGATGATTCCACCCTATCGGTTAATTCGGGCCATTACCTAGAACGCCACCTGCGCCAGGTGATTAGCGAGATTGAAACCGCCTCGCCGGTTGAACTGATTGCCATTGGCATTGGCCATGATGTCACGCGCTATTATCGCCGCGCCGTGACCATTGTCGATGTCGAGCAATTGGGCGGGGCCATGACCGAGCAATTGGCCAGCCTGTTTGAAGAAGAGCCCCGCCGCGTTGCCAAACGGGCCAATCTCTTAAGCTCGCCCCTCACCACCCAGGGCCCACCCGCCCTAAAGGGTACAGCCAAGACTAGCTTTAAGGCTGTGCGCCAGGCGGCGGGCTAATGTCGCGCGGCGGCCTTATCGGTCTGGCCCTGGTCGCCCTGCTCGGAGCCTGTACAGCCAAGGCCCAATCAGATGGGACAGGCGATCGCGCGATCACGATCACCGCCCAGTCCGTCGCGCTTAATCCGCAAGCCCCCGACCAGACCCAGATTGGGGCCTTGACCTTTGCCGGGGGCTTGGCGCTCACCAGCCCAGACAGCCAAAGGCTGGGCGGTCTGTCGGATCTCGTCATCAATGCCAAGGGGGCCTTGACCGCGATCAGCGATGAAGGCGACCTGTTGCAGGCGCAGGTGCGCACCGGGCCAGACGGGCGCCTGTCAGGGCTGGACCAGGCCAAGCTCGCGCCGGTTTTGGGCCAGGATGGCAAGGCCTTACCAAGCAAGTTTGAAGCCGATGCCGAGGGTCTGGCCCTGTGGCCCAATGGCGATCTGATGGTCAGTTTTGAGCATGATCATCGCATCTGGCTCTATCCGGCTGCGGGGGGTACGCCGCAGACCTTACCCATGCCCGACGTCGCCATGCCGCCCAATGACGGGATGGAGGGCTTGTCATTGGCCCCATCGCAGGGCCTTGATGCCTATTGGGTCGGGGTGGAGGCTGGCAGTATCTGGCTTTGCCATATTAAGACCGATTGCAAGGCCGATCCAAGCCTGCCCATGCCGCCGCAAGGCTATCGCCTATCGGGCCTGCGTGAAGGGCCGGAGGGCCAACTCTTCATCCTGCACCATAGTTGGAACCCCGCTCAAGGCTCGCGGATTGTGTTGAGCGTGGTCACGGACCCGGCTGGCCCTGCGCCCAAGACTATTCCGATCTTGAATCTGGCCCCGCCCCTGAGCACGGACAATTTCGAAGGCATTGCCGTAACCAAGGCCGCGAACGGGCACTTGCGGCTTTATCTTCTGTCTGACGATAATTTCTCCAAGACCCAGAGGACCCTACTGATGGCGTTTGATATGGCGCCGCCAGTAAGACCGTGAGTGCTAGGTCCCAGCCCCCCTCCGCTTTCCCCGCGAAGGCGGGGACCCAGACCGTTTGCCTCGGCCTGTGATCCATCATCTGGATCCCCGTCTTCGCGGGGAAGACGAGGAGGAAAGGGGGTTTAGGCCCCCTTCCCCGGCTTCGCCGGTACTTCCCCCAAGGGCGGAAGATTTATCGCGGTTAATTCTCCCCCCTGGGGGAGGGGGACCGCGAAGCGGTGGAGGGGGCCTTCACCGCAACTAGCGCAGACCTATGCATCCCACATTCAAGCAAACCAGAATCCCTGAATGTGGATTAAATCTAGGCGGCCAGCATGCCTTCGAGACGGCCGCGGATGATCTGGGTGGCCTCGATCATGATCCGGTCCAGAAGCTCTTGGCAGGTGGGGATGTCATGGATCAGGCCCGCCACCATGCCGCAAGACCAGGCCCCGGCATCCATTTCACCATTGAGCATGATGCGCGGATAGACCCCGGCAACTTCCTCAATAATGTCCTCAAACTTGATATTGGCCCCAAGTTCTTTTTCCTTGGCCAATAACTTTTCGACGCCGGCATTGTTCAAGACGCGTTCGGTATTGCGCAGGGGCCGCATGACCAGGCGGGTATCGAGCTCGGACGCCGCGACAATTGCCTGTTTCACATTCTCATGCACCGGCGCTTCCTTGGTGGCGATAAAGCGGGTGCCCATATTCATGCCGTCTGCGCCCATGGCTAGGGCCGCAACCAACGAGCGGGCATCGGCCATGCCGCCAGAGGCTAGGAACGGGATTTTCAACTCCTCGGCCGCCCGGGGTAGAAGGATCATATTGGGCACATCGTCTTCGCCGGGGTGACCGCCGCATTCAAAGCCATCAACACTGACCGCGTCGCAGCCAATGGCCTCAGCCTTGAGCGCATGGCGCACAGCCGTGCACTTATGCACCACCTTAATGCCATTTTCTTTCAGGACGGGCAGCCATTTGACCGGGTTATTGCCCGCCGTCTCAACAATCTTTACGCCGCCTTCGATAATCGCCTTGATATAGCCCGGATAGTCCGGCTGGTTGACCGAGGGCAGGAAGGTCAGATTGACGCCAAATGGCTTGTCGGTAAGACCCCGGCACTTGGCAATTTCCTTGGCGAGATCTTCAGGCGTGCGCTGGGTCAGGGCGGTGATAATGCCAAGCCCGCCCGCATTGGACACGGCCGCAGCCAGTTCAGCAAAGCCTACAAAATGCATGCCGCCCTGCATGATGGGGCGCTCAATGCCAAACATTTCAGTAATGCGGGTCTTCATGGGGTCAGGTCCTGATAAATTGCCAATCTTGGGCGTGACCTTGACGCTAAAACGCGCGTTTGAAAATCCCTAAATCAGCACATCGCTTACTAGGACTAGGCCTAACGCCCGCCGCCGCCAGTGATTTCCTTAATCAGGGCCTGAACCGGGGCCTTGCCACCGACACCCCAGACAATCTTCATATGCGCCAAGGCGCGGGCGGCGGCGTCCTCAAACCGCCAGTCACAGGCATCAAATTTGCAGTCGGTAAAAACCGGCACTTCGCCGCCCTTATAGACCATACGGCAGCCGCGAAACTCGCAGTCGGCAAAGGCCTCGCCATCGAGCTGGACCGTCTCATGATTGAACAGTGTGTCGGTCTGCATGGTCAGTCCCTAGGCCTCATCGTCCTGATCCGCATCGGCCTGATCGCCCGACCCGGCCTTTTCGCGTTCGCGCTCTTCGCGCTTGGCGGCGGCCTTTTCAGCGAGCTTGGCAGCCTTAAGCCGCTCACGCTCCATGCGTTCGAAATTATAATTGGGTTTGCGCGCCATCTTGGCGATCTCCCTTAGGGCCGCCAAGTCTATGGCAGCGGTTAT
>CANGCO010000104.1 GCA_947452365.1 Caulobacteraceae bacterium | reverse complement strand
TCGGGCACGCCCATCCGGCCCTGATAGGTCTGCATCTGGCTCGGCGTCATCAGACCGGAATGATTGTCCTTATGGCCCTGGAACGGCAGGCCAAAGCCCTTGATCGTATAGAGGATAAACAGTTTGGGCTTTTGATCTCGCACCGCATGGAAGGTTTCAAGCAACAGGTCCATATCGTGACCGGCCAGATTGGTCATGACCAGGCCCAAGGCCTCGTCATCATAGCCGGCCAAGAGTTCGGCCATACCCTTATGGTGGCCCAGATCCTTGATCAATTGCTTGCGCCAGGCCGCCCCGCCCTGAAAGCTCAAGGCCGCAAACAGGTCATTGGGGCAATCATCAATCCAGCTGCGCAGATGCGCGCCGCCGGGCTTGGCAAAGGCCGCTTCCTGCTGGCGACCATGTTTTAGCGTAATCACATCCCAGCCAACGGCGGCAAAAATATCGGTAAAGCGCAGGAACATGCTGTCCGACGTGGTCGCATCCAGGCTCTGGCGATTATAATCGACAATCCACCAAGTATTGCGCAGATCGTGCTTGGCGCCCTCGATCAGGCACTCATAAATATTGCCTTCATCCAGTTCGGCATCGCCGAGCAGCGAAATCATGCGCCCCTGACGGCCCGGGTCCATGCGCTTATGGGCGAGCATATAGTCCTGGGCAATTGAGGCAAAAGCCGTCATGGCCACGCCAAGGCCAACCGAGCCCGTCGAGAAATCGACATCGTCCTGATCCTTGGTACGCGAGGGATAGGACTGGGCCCCGCCGAGCGAGCGAAACCGCTGCAACTGGTCAAGGGTTTGACGGCCATACAGGTATTGAATGGCATGAAACACCGGGCTGGCATGCGGCTTGACCGCAATCCGGTCCTCCGGTCTCAGCACCGAAAAATACAGGGCCGACATGACCGTGGCCAATGAGGTGGATGAGGCCTGGTGCCCACCAACCTTTAGCCCATCGCGGCTTTCACGCAGGTGGTTGGCATTGTGAATGGTCCAGGAGGCCAGCCAATGCACCTTGCGGTCTAGGTCCTTGATCAGATGATTTTGATCATTCGGTGCAGGTGATGGCGCGATTTTAGCGGGCATGAAATGGGGCAGCCTTTGGCAGGTCGGGAACTGGAACCCATATACGCTAGGATCAAAAGTCTTTCTTGCTCATTAGGCCTGTTCAAACGTCTATTATGAGTTCAAAACACCTACGAATTTGGAATAGGCAGCATTAATGAACCTAGACGCCGCACTTGACCGCTATGATTTGAAAATCCTTGATGCTCTAGCGATTGATGGCCGCCTGAGCTGGCGCGAACTGGCGGAAAAGATTGGCCTGTCCCTGACCCCGACCCTGCGGCGGGTAAGGCGGCTGGAAGAGACCGGCTATATTCTGGGCTATAGCGCCAGGCTGGATGAGGCGCGGCTGGGCCATGCCATAAGCGTGTTTGTTTCGGTCACACTCACCGCCCAAACCGAAGAGGCCATATCGGCCTTTGAGCGCGAAATCGCCAAGGCCCCTGAAGTGATGAGCTGTTATCTGATGACCGGCGGGGCAGACTATTTGCTGCGCGTCCTAGCCCCTGATCTGGCCGGCTATCAGGCGTTTTTGATGAACAGCCTGACACGCATACCCGGCGTTGCGCATATCCAGTCCAGCTTTGCCCTGCGGCCCGTCATTCAGAGGCCAGCCCCGCCGCTAGGCTAGGCCCATCCCGCGTTAGGGACGGGCCCTTGGGCTAGAGGGTTTCGGAGCGGGAGACCCAGCCCTTTTGCTCGCGCCAGTCCTTGTCCAGACCGTCAAAGCGCTTGAGGCTGAGTTTTTCAAGGTCAGCGAACGAGCACTTGCCGTCCATGACCAGATCGCGCACGGCATGGCCGCTGGCCGGTGACAGACCAAAGCCGACGCTCGACATGGTGACAAAGGTCACATTATCGATCCGGTCGATCACGGGGCGGCCATCGGGGGTGTTCTCGATCACACCGGCCCAGCTGCGGATGACCCTCAGGCTCGGGGCCTTGGCAAACAGGCCATAAAGCCGCTTGGTCAGGTTGCGGATCAGGGGCGAGCCTGGCCGCGCCGAAGGGCCACTGGGCCCGACATCGAGCCATTCATGCGGACCACCGCCATAGGCAAGATTACCGCGCTTGGTCTGGCGACCATAGAGGCCGTTTCCATCCACAGCCCCAATCGCCATCATGGGCGCAGGCTCAGTGACAATCATTTCGGCCCGCGCCGCAGCAATCGGCAGGTCAATGCCAATCCCGGCCAAGAGGCTTGCGCTTTGCGGACCGGCGGCCACCACCACACTGTCACAGTTGAGGATGCCATCACGCGTCTCAACCCCAACCACCTTGCCGCCTTCGGACACAAGTCGCAGGACCGGCGTATGTTGCAAGATCCGCCCCCCCAGATCCTGGATCGCCCAGGCATAGCCCTGAACCGTGCGCTGGGGATTGGCCTGACCGGCAATGGTTAGGTGCACGCCGCCAAGGATATTGTCGCCGCTCATCGGCACGCGCTCGCGGATTTCCTGTCGGTCAATCTCGTGCGAGGGCGAGCCCTGTTCAGTGAACATCTGGGCAACATATTTATAGTGCTTGAGCTGGCCCTCGGTCGTGGCCAGAACAATCTTTCCGCGCTGATATTCGGTTGTATAGCCGAGCATCTCGTCCATCAGCGGCCACAGACGCTGTTCTTCGGCAAATAGCGGGCTTTGATAGTGGGACGCACCACCGCCATTGCGGCCCGACGCCTCCCAGCCAACAATGCCCTTGTCTAGGACCAGCACATCGACCCCGGACCTAGCCAGCCACCAGGCCGCGCTCAGACCGCTAACACCGCCGCCGACAACAATAACGGTCGCACCTTTTGGATTGCTCATGATCAGCGGCCTCTAGATCGTGTCGGTAAGATTGGCGATGTGATAGGGCTCGCGATCCGAGCCGATATCTTGATAGGGAATCCACTGGGTCGGAATCCCGAACCAGACATCCCAGTCCGCCGTCAGGGCTGCTGGCTCATCATCGGCGGCCAGCACACTCATGGGCAGGGGCCGCACTGGCGCGCGATAGCCAGCCAAGGGCACCTTGGACACGTCCACGCCAGACGACTGGGCCAAGATCAGGGCCACCTGCTCGCGGCAACGCCTGGCCTGGCACTGGCCCATACAGGCCCGGGTCAGACGCTTGAACTGGTCTTGATTGAGCGGGCCATCCGCGGCCAGGCTATTGATATCGCGCTTGGCCGCCACGTCGGACGGCGCGCCCAAATAACGCGGCTGGCGCACGGCGGTCAGGTCACCGCGTGTAACCTCTTCGCATTGGCAAACCACGATGGAATCGTCGCCGACCTTAAGCAGGGCCGCCATCCAGTCGGTATGATAGGCATGGGCATCAAGGCCAGGGGCCTGCGCTGCCACAGGCTCATCGGCCATGGCCTGACCGGCGATACCGGCAAGCGCTAGGGCCGCAGCGGCGCGGCCATGGGCGGCGGCATCGAGGCTGCCGAGACCTGCGCAATCACCCGTGACCAGCACATTGGCCAGGGCCGTGCTAACCGCGCCGGTACGCTGCGGCACATGGCCGCCAAGGTCTGAACGCACGGCCAGCTTGCCACCAAGCACATTGAACAATTCGATTGCGGGCACGACGCCAATCGCCTGACAAACCGTATCGCAAACAAGGGTGCGGCTATCGCCGCCGCCGACTGGCACCACCGTGGCCTGTTCGACCCCATCGGCGCCGCCCTTGGCCGAGACGATCACATGGCCGGTCAAGATCTCAATGCCATGGCCGCGCACCTTGTCGGCAAGGCCGATGTCGCCCTGAACCGTATCGCGCACCTCAATCAGGGCCGCCACCTTTAGGCCGGCCTCAACCACCATCAAGGCGGTGTTCAGGGCCAGATCGCCAGAGCCCAGGATCAGGACCTCATTTCCGGCAAAGGCGTCATAGCGCTTGATCAGGGCATGCAGACCATTAGCGCCCATCACACCGGGCTGATCCCAGCCCTGAAACGACAGGCTAAGATCGCGCGAGCCGGTGGCGAGGATAAGCTGCTTATAGGCCACCATCCAGGAGCGCTCTTCATCGGCAAGGCCAATCGCCGCCTCGGGCATGGCGGCCATGCCCGGACCGTTTTGGAACGCGCCCCAGGCATAGACGCCCAAAGACACCTCAACGCCTGCCTCAAAGGCCTCCTCGAGTTGAGGGTCCGACGCAAACACCTGCTCGATCATGCGGGCCTTATTATCGACCGCCCGTGTCATGCGTCCGCCAAAATAGAGCGGCGTATCTAGGCCCATAAGCGAGGCGGAAACCGGGTTTTCATCGACCAGCAAGACGCTGGCCCCGCCCTTGGCAGCCGCGACGGCCGCGGCCACCCCGGCCTGCCCGGCCCCCACCACGACGATATCGGCCTTTTGCTTGGCATGGGGGAGTTTGCCGGTGATCGAGAAGCGGTCAATAGTTGGGCTTGTCATCAAACCGCCTCTAAAGCTTGGGAAAGATCTGCAATCAGATCATCAATATGTTCTAGGCCCACCGAGATGCGGATAGTGCCATCGTCGATTCCGACCTCGCGGCGCTGGGCCTCAGGCACGGCATAATGGGTGGTGGTGGCCGAATGACAGATCAAGGTTTCGGCCCCGCCGAGACTGACCGCCATCTTGGCGAGCCGCACCCTGTCGAGCATGCGAAAGGCCTCAGCCTCGCCGCCCTTAATACGGAACGAAAAGGTCGAGCCTGCCCCCTTGCACTGGCGATCATAGACCGCGCGCTCCGGCGAGCCCTCGGGCAAAAAGCCCAGATAGGTGACGGAGCGAACCTTGGCATGACCTTGCAAAAACGTCGCAATCGCCTTGGCGTTGGAACAGGACCGCTCAGTGCGCAGGGCCAGGGTTTCCAAGGACCGCAGGACCAGCCAACTGGTATTGGGGTCAAGATGGCAGCCAAATGTGGTGCGCAGGCGCTTGAGGCTTCGCACCAACTCAGCCGAGCCACTGACCGCGCCCGCGAGCAGGTCGCTGTGCCCGCCGCAATACTTGGTCAGGGAGATCATGGTCAGGTCCGCGCCCCAGGTCAGGGGGGACTGCAAGAGCTGACCCAAAAACGTATTGTCGACCACGATCATGGGGCGGCGACCGGTCTTTGCGCCCACCGCATCCGCAATCTGACGGATCATGGCAATATCGGCGATGGCAGCCGTCGGATTGGCTGGGCTCTCGATCATCATCACACCCAGCGGCCCGGCGGCGAGCGCCAGATCGACCGCCGCCCGGACGGTTGCCCGGTCGACCGCATTGGCAATGCCAAACGCCTTGACGCCATAATTGGTCAGGTGGCCATTCATCAGGCCGTCCGTGCCACTATAGATCGGGCGGCTATAGACCAGGCTATCGCCGGGCCGTAGCAGGGCCATCAAGGTGGTGCTCAAAGCCGCCATGCCGCTGGAAAACGCCGCGCAATCTTCAGCCCCATCCAGGACCGCCAGCCGCTTTTCGACCATGTCCAGATTGGGATGGTTGAGGCGCGAATAGATATAGGCCCCTGCCCC
>CANGCO010000103.1 GCA_947452365.1 Caulobacteraceae bacterium | reverse complement strand
TCTTTATACGCGCCGCTCCACGAAAACCCGGCCGTGCCCCCCGTCACCATCCGCATTTCTTCCAAGGTCATCTCACGCATGATCATCAACCCTTTTTGGTTTCTGGCCGCGCGGCACGATTGCTGGGGCCGGAGGGGATGGGAGCGGATAAAAAGCCTTCGCGCAATACGGTAATATTACCGTATTGACATTCTAGATTGTCTTGATCTAGCGGCTCAAGCAGGCCCCGGCGCGCGGCGATCTGGACCGCTTGAACCCGGTTGCGCGCCTCTAGCCGGGCGCAGGCATCGGCGACATAGTGATCAACCGTGCGCGGCGACAGGCCCAGCTCATGGCCGATCTGGACCGAGCCCAGGCCATTGGCCACGCCCAGCAAACAATCCACTTGACGCGGACTTAAGCCGTCAGTGCCGCCGCAAACCAAAGCCATTTCCTCAAGGGTCATCTCACGCATAGCCGCCCCCACCTCCAGCCGCCATTTCGGTAGATGAACAGATTGCCACGATTTAGGGTTGTTTCAAGGGGGGGGCTGAATAAGCGCCCTAGCCCGGCTTCGAACCACCGTCTTTGGCGATCGCATCGCCCAAAACCCGCTCCATCCGGGCGCGCCAATCGCTGCCTTGGGCTTCATAGGCCGCAAATAGGCTGGATCTTAGGCGCAAGGTGACGATGCGCTTGGGGTCTTTAGCTTTTGGTCTGCCAATCTTGAGTTTGGCTTGCAAGGTTTTGGGCAGGGCCCTTACCGAGACCGCAGCCGCATTCATGGCCACCGTCCATTCGGGCGCGTCGTCATCGATCATTTCAGGATCAGGTAGGATATCCATCGGTTTTTGTATAACGGAAATTAGTTCAAATGGCCAGCACATTCAATTCGCACGTCAAGTAATGCTGGGCCAGCCCCCTACTGCCCCACCAACCCCTCCGCCACCGGCCGCTTCTGGTCCGGCTTGACGAAGGTCAGGGTAATGCGGCCGACATGGACGCCGAACTTGCTGACATCGGCGCGGTTGATGACGGCGCCGTCGGCGAACAAGTGGCTCCAGTCATCAACATCGACAACAATGCTCGACTTGCCCATGGGCAGGCGCAGCTTGTACTGGATTCGCAGGGCATTGCCGCTGGTCGTAACATTGGCCACGCCCTCGACATCACCGGCCCGGCCTTCATAGCGGCCTGAGGCGACCTTTTTAAAGGTCCAGGTGCGGGTTTGGCGCTCGCCATCATTCCATAGGAACTGCTCATGCAGGGTCAGGGTATCGCCCGCCAGCACCCCGTCGGCCACCACAGTGAAGGAGCGTTGAAGCTTGGTATCGCGCCCCTCAAACAGGCCATAAGCATAGGTGCGGCCCTGAAAATAATCCTCCAGCACAAAATTGGGCGTCGGCTGGCTATTGGTTTGCGGTGTCAATGTAGAGCAAGCCCCAAGAGCGAGGCTGGCGGCGGCAGCGGCGGCTAAGGCGATCTTGCGCATATCGGGTCTCCTATAGAGTAGGTATGTTGGGTCTACGCGCGGACTGGCCCATTGGTTCACACACGGCCGATTTTGACACAATCGTCAAAATATTGCCCGGCCGCCTGCAAACTTGACGGGTCCGTCAATTTTTTTCTTGACGCCCCACGCCTTAGGAAGGACGCTCAAGGTCTTGGAACCTGACGGCGCGCGCTGTGCAGGTTTGATCCAGTTTGCGGAGCGCATTCCATGACCGACAAGAATATCACCAAGGATTCCATGTACGACGCCGTGGCGCCGGACGATTTTGAGTCCATGCTGGAACTGGACCGCTATAACAACCGCTCCACGGCCTTTGATAAGATCATCTCCGCCACCCACGACCATTTTTGGGACCCGCTCGACACCAAATATATCGATTTTGACGAGCCGTTTGACATGATTAATGAGCCTCTGGTGCCAGAGGAAATGATCGCGGCCCTACAGACCGATTATGTGTCCAATCACTTGTCCGACCCCAAGGAGCGCACCCGCTTTATCAATACCATGGTGCTGCATAATTTCTCGTCCATCCTACATGGCGAGCAAGGCGCGCTGAACCTGTCAGCCTCGCTCTGCCATGTGCTCAAGGATCAAGGCGCGCAGGAATATGCCGCCAACCAGACCCGCGAAGAAGCCCGTCACGTCACTGGCTTTGCCAAATACATCAAGGCACGCTGGGGCCGCCCGCTCGAATGCGGCGCCGTGCTCAAGGACCTATTGGTCGAGATCATTCATGCGCCGGAAGTCTATAAAAAGATTATCGGCATGCAGATGCTGGTTGAGGGTCTGGCCATGGGTGCCTTTGCCAGCTTCTATAACAATATCCGTGACCCGCTCGGCAAGAAGCTGTTGCAACTGGTCATGACCGACGAGGCCTTCCACCACAAGTTTGGCAAGATCTGGGCCGACCGCACCGTGCCCAAACTGGATCCTGAAGAGCATGCGATTATCGAGGACTGGGCCGCGCACTGCTTCCAGACCCTATTATTCAATCTGGTCTCGCCAACCCAACAAATGGCCCTCTATGCCGATTTTGGCCTCGACGGTATGAAGGTGATCGAAGAGTTCCAAAAGGTCATGACCGATGATGTGCGCCGCGAAAGCATGCGCGAATCGGCCAATATCTTCCGCGTCCTGATCAAGACCCTGCTCAATGCCGGGATCATTACCGACCGCACCCGCGCCTTTTATGCCATGTATGTGGATATGGAAGAGCTCAAGAATGAGGGCGAGCGCATGGTTGGTGATGATATTGCCGAAGACGGCATTCGTTATCTGCAAGCGATCAATTTCAAGGATCGGGTGGCCGAGACCGTGCGCATCGCCGCCGAATAGATCGGTCCAGGTTTGGTATTTGAGATGCGCCCCGCCGGTCCTTTGGCGGGGCGTTTTTCGTTATATGCCGGAAAAAGTGATCAAGCCGGTCATCCTGTCTTAAGGTCTTGGCGTAGATAGGAGGGTGTGAGCCGCGGGAGCACCCCATGACCCGATCTGCCAATCTTTGCCTTTGTCTGGGCTTGATGCTTTGGTTTAGCGCCGCCCCGGCTGCCCTTGCCTGGCCTGGCAATGCCAATGTGCCCGCGCCGTCCAAGCCGGTTGATGTCGATCGCTATGTCGGCCGCTATTATGAGCTGGCGCGCTATGAAAACATGTTCCAGCGCGATTGCGAGGGCGTCAGCGCCGATTACCGCAAACTGCCCGATGGCCTGATCGAGGTCTTTAATATCTGCCGCCAAGGCGCAGCCGATGGCAAGATCAAGTCGGTGCGCGGCCGGGCCAAGCTGGTGCCGGGCAGTGGCAATGCCAAGTTCAAGGTCTCGTTTCTAGGTCCGCTATTTATCGGCGATTACTGGGTACTGGACCGGGCAGAAGACTATAGATGGGCCATTGTCAGCGACCGCACAGGCCATTTTTTGTGGATCCTGCACCGCCAGCCCAGCCCCAGTCCCGCCGAACTCGCCAGCCTGGTCGCCAAGGCCAAGGCCATGGGCTTCAACACCGCCCTGCTGCGCTTTACGAAACAGCCGCCCCTAGCCCATAATGAGGCGGCACGGTAAAACCGCCCCCTTGCCAAACGAACAAAGCCGGAACAAAATGGCGGTATGGATATTGTTCTAGAGATTGCGCGGCCAAGCGGGACGGTGGGCCTAAGGCCACAAGTGACCCAGCTGGTGACGCGCGGGGCAGCAAGGCTCTTGGTCGGGCTGGGCTATGCGCCGGTGGCCGAGGTTTGCCTGCCCAATGGCCGCCGGGCCGATCTGATGGGGCTTGGGCGGCGCGGCGAGATTGTCATTGTCGAGGTCAAGTCTGGGCCTGAGGATTTTAAGGCCGACCAGAAATGGGCCGAATACCAGCCGTTTTGCGACGTGTTTTATTTCGCCGTCGCGCCGGAGTTTCCGCACCATATCTTGCCAGAAGGCCCTGGCCTGATCGTCGCTGACGGCTTTGACGGGGCGGTGGTGACACCGGCCCCCGCCACGCCCCTGGCCGGACCAAGGCGCAGGGCCTTGACCCTGGCCTTTGCCCGCCTAGCCGCCTTGCGTCGGCTAGAGGTCTAGTGGCCCTGATCCTTAAGGGCCTTTTTTTTAGCATCGGCATTACGCGCCATCATGTTTAAGCCCTCAACCAGGGCTGAAAACGCCATGGCGGCATAGATATAGGCCTTGGGCACATGGTGTCCCAGGCCATCGGCGATCAGGGTCGCGCCGATCATGATCAAGAAGCCAAGCGCCAGCATCACCACGGTCGGATTTTTATGAATGAAATTGGCCAAGGGGTCCGCGGCCACCAACATCACCGCCACCGCCGCGACCACGGCAATGACCATGATCGGCAAATGGTCGGTCATGCCTACCGCCGTGAGGATCGAGTCGATTGAAAACACGATATCGATCAGCAGGATTTGAATAATGACAGCGCCAAAATTCTTTGCCACCTGAGCCTTCTTATCCAGCAGATCGTGGCTCTTGGCCGGGTCGACCGTATGGTGGATTTCGGTCGTCGCCTTCCAGAGCAGGAACAGGCCGCCGGCTATTAGTATAATGTCGCGCCACGAAATATCCCGGCCAAGCGCGAAAAACAGCGGTGCGGTCAGGGTGACCAGCCAGCTAATGGTCGAGAGCAGGGCCAGTCGCAGGATGAGGGCAAGGCTAATGCCAATGCGCCGCGCCTTTTGGCGTTGATCTTCCGGCAATTTGTTGGACAGGATGGAGATAAAGATCAGATTATCGATCCCCAGCACAACCTCCATCACCACCAGGGTTAAAAGTGCAGCCCAAACGGCGGGATCGGCGGCCAGCGTCATTAGATCGGTCATGGGGCTCCCCAAAAATGCTTGAATGCCTGTCGGCAAACACGGTTTTTTCTATTTAGGGGGGCGATGGTGCGGTTGCGATAGGCCCTTGCACAGATTGTCTGTGAAAATCATCAAATCCCAACCCCTTGCCTTGGTTGCGGTGGCAAGGATCGCGTGCTATGTCCCGCCCGACTTTGGGATAGGGTCCCGTTTTACGGCCGCCTAGCCCTCGTATTTCCCCCGCGCAGTCAGGCCTTTTTGGGGCCTGGTCGGCCAACAATCCCCAACCGCAGGCGGGTCTTGCGGGCGGGGCCAGAACGCATCGGACGGATGATTTAGTGGCGGACGATTCTAAGACGACGGATGTAGGGGCGCGCTATGCCCTGGCCCTGTTTGGTTTGGCCAAGGACAGTGGTGCCTTGGCGGCCATTGAGGCCGATCTTAAGGCCTTAAAGGCCATGTTGGCAGAGAGCGCCGATCTGCGCCGCCTCCTGCCCTCGCCCATCTTTAAGTCGGACGTTAAGGGCAAGGTCCTGTTGGCCCTGGCCGATAAGGCTGGGTTTGGCGATATTACCAAAAAGTTCCTCGGATTCTTGGCGCAAAGCCAAAGAACAGCGGCCCTGGCCTCGATCATAACCGCGTTTGAGGCCCTATCGGCCGCCGAGCGCGGCGTAGTTACCGCCGAGGTTGTGACCGCCGTCAAGATGACCGCCGCCCAGGCCAAGTCTGTGGCCGCGGCCTTGCAACAGGCTCTGGGTAAGGCCCCTGAAATTGAAACCCGCATCGATCCTGCCCTGCTTGGCGGCATCAAGGTGCGGGTTGGATCCCGTCTGTTCGACGCTTCGCTGCGCTCGAAGCTCGACTCCCT
>CANGCO010000102.1 GCA_947452365.1 Caulobacteraceae bacterium | reverse complement strand
GCCGTCGGTTGCTTGAATATCAAAAGGAAACTCTGCCATCAGGCGGCCCGAAATAGCAGGGATGAGTCCCCATAGGAATAGAAACGATAGCCAGACCGGATGGCATGCGCATAGGCCGTCTTCATCTGCACCTGACCTGCAAAGGCGCTGACCAGCATGAACAGGGTCGATTTGGGTAGATGGAAATTGGTCATCAGGGCGTCAGCGGCGCGAAATTGATAGCCTGGTGTGATGAATATGGCCGTATCACCGCAAAACGGCAAAACCTGACCCTCTTGATCGGTTGCACTTTCCAAGAGGCGTAGGCTGGTGGTGCCGACACAAATGACCCGTCCCCCGGCTGCATGAACAGCGTTTAAGGCCGCGGCGGTCTCTTCAGAGACCTCGCCAAATTCGGCATGCATCTTGTGCTCGGACACATCATCCGTCTTGACCGGCAAAAAGGTTCCAGCCCCAACATGCAGGGTGACAAAATGCAGGCCAATGCCGCGCACTTTCAGAGCCTCAAGCAGGTCTGGCGTAAAATGCAGCCCCGCGGTCGGGGCTGCAACCGAGCCATCAAGCCGGGCATAGACGGTCTGGTAATCGGTGCGGTCGCGGGCATCCTCGGCGCGCTTGGCAGCAATATAGGGCGGCAAGGGCATCAGGCCGATCTTGGTAATGGCCATATCAAGGCCTGGGCCCGAGGCCTCAAAGGTCAGGCTAAGCTCGCCGCCCTCGCCCTTATGCGTGATCTCTGCAACCAGTTGCTCAGCCGCATTGGCGCGGTCGTGTTGCGGGCCAAATACGATCTTATCGCCGCATTTGAGCCGCTTGCCTGGACGCATAAAGGCGCTCCAGCGATTGGCCGATAAGCGCTTGTGCAAGGTCGCCTCGACCGGCACGGCCAGCTCGCCGCGCAGACGGGTACCAAACAGGCGGGCGGGAATGACGCGGGTATCGTTGAAAACAAGCGCGTCGCCGGGCTGTAAAAATTGCGGCAGGTCGGCGACGGTGTGATCGCCTAGGGCCTGGCCTGGCCGCACGACCAAGAGCTTGGCCGCGCTTCTGGGCTCTGCCGGACGCAGGGCAATGTTTGCGTCCGGCAGATCAAAGTCAAAATCAGAAAGTTTCAAGCTCAGCCTTGGACATCAGCGGCGACACGCGCCGTGACGATCTTACCGGGGCTGCGCGGCGGCTCACCCTTTGGCAGGGCATCGACATGGTCCATGCCGTCGGAAACCACGCCCCAGACCGTATATTGATTGTCCAGGAAGGTGGCATCGTCAAAGCAGATAAAGAACTGGCTATTGGCCGAATGCGGGGCCGAGGTGCGGGCCATGGAGCAAACGCCGCGCAGATGGGGCTCCTTGCTAAACTCGGCCTGCAGATTGGGCTTGGACGAGCCGCCGCCGCCCGTGCCGGTTGGATCGCCGCCCTGGGCCATAAAGCCGGGAATGACGCGGTGGAAGACCACCCCATCATAAAACCCTTCACGGGCCAATTCCTTGATCCGCGCGACATGGCCGGGCGCTAGGTCAGGGCGCAGGTCAATTGTGACCAAACCGGACTCAAGGGACAAGAGCAGGGTATTTTCGAGATCGGCAGCCATGAGGTTTCCATTCTGGCAAAAGGGTGGACGGGTCAGGATCGGCAGCCTTGCTGCCCACCCACTAATCGATTGTCCTCACAGGCGCCGTGACGACCTGTAAAAGCTAGCTGGGCTTCTAGCGAACCTGAGCCGGAAGCTCTAGATCACAAACCGAAAAATCAGCACCTTTTTGTGCCTTCATGCGCTCGGCCATGGCGGCGAAATAAGCTGTCGCCACATTCAGCACCTGGACCTTGGGCCGGTCAGGCGCGGGAATATCGGCTAGGATCTGGACCTTAATCATGATGTCTGGATCGACGACCGGCTCGCCGACCTTTATGGCCCGCACTACGGGCAGGCCCGATACCACCCGGCCAAGGGCGGTATAGCGCTTATCTAGGGCTGGATAGGCCTGACGCATCAAGAAGAACTGGCTATTGGCGGAATTGGGATCGTCTCCGCGCGCCATGCCCAAGACGCCGGGACAAAACAGCCCCCAGCCCCCGGCCTTGCCATCGGCGGTCATCATCATGATATCGTCGGGCTGGGTGGCAATGGGGATGGACCCCATAAAGCCAAGCTCTGCGCCTGCTGGCCTATTGACCCGGGTAAACCCGTCTTCCGCGCTGCGGCGAAAGGTAAATTCAGCGGTCAGGTTAGGCTTGGTTGAGCCCCCCTCTCCGGTGCCGAGCGGATCACCGGTCTGGGCCATAAAGGTGTCAATCACGCGATGGAATTTCAGGCCATTATAAAAGCCTTCGCGGGTCAGCTCCTTGATGCGCTGCACATGCGCAGGCGCAAGCTTGGGGGCTAGCTCGACGATCACCCGGCCCTTGCTGGTATCAATGACCAAGGTGTTTTCAGCATCAACACTGCGCCAGTCTGAGGCGGCGGGGGCTGGCGGGCTAACATTGGCAGGCTTGGCCGCAAAGGCAGGAGACAGGTTGGTTACAGCCAATAGGGCTGTCAGGGCAACGAGGCGCATGCGTGTGTATTCCTAGGTTGAATCTCGCGCAGCGCGACTGCGCCTTAAGATTTATTATACTTTGCCAGCAAAATCTTGGCCATTGTAGGGCTAACAAAACTTTTGATGTCGCCGCCCAGCTTGGCGATCTCCTTGACCAGCCTTGAAGCCACGGCCTGATGCCTTGGGTCGGCCATCAGGAAGACGGTCTCAATTTCGCGGTTAAGCTGTTGGTTCATGGCGGTCATTTGGAATTCATATTCAAAATCGGCCACGGCGCGCAGGCCGCGCACAATCATCTGGGCCCCGACCTCTTGGGCAAAATGCATCAATAGGCCTTCAAACGGCATGACAATGATTTCAGCATGCTTGGTGAAGGGCTTGGTTTCCTCCAGCACCATGGCGCAGCGTTCTTCGAGGGTGAATAAGGGCCCCTTGTCGCGATTGATCGCCACGCCGATCACCAGCTTATCGACCAGCTTGACCGCCCGGCCAATAATATCCAGATGCCCATTGGTCATGGGGTCAAAGGTGCCAGGATAAAGTCCGACCCGTGTCATGATCCCTGTATTCCCCCTTCTGCCCAAGCCGGACGCAACTTTGCGCGTCTTTTTGGCCTAGGCTTCAACCCCACCTTCAGAGTCGTCCATATCATCGTCTGTATCGGACTTATCGCCTTCGGTCTCGGCTAAACGTTCGACAGACACCACCCGCTCACCTTCTGCGGTGCGGAATATGGTTACGCCTTGGGTGTTGCGGGCCGCAATGCGGATTTCACCGACTGGGCATCGGATCAATTGCCCCTGATCGGTAACCAGGACCAACTCATCGCCATCCTCAACCGGGAAGGAGGCCACAACCTTGCCGCCGCGCTTGGATAGGTCATGCGCAACCAGGCCCTTGCCGCCGCGCCCGGTGACCCGGTACTCAAACGAGGAGGTGCGCTTACCAAAACCAGAATCGCTAATGGTCAGGATGAATTGCTCCTGAGCCCCAAGCGCGCTGATCTGTTCTAGGCTCAAGGTTGCTTCACCCTCTTCGCCGGGCACAATTTCAGCCTCACTGTCTTCGGCAATGACCGTATCAGCCTCGTCCAAGCTTTCGCCGGTCGCGGCGCGCATGGCCTTGGCGTGGCGCAGATAGGCCCTCTGTTCCGCTGCGGTTATGCCCAGATGGTGCAAAATGGCCATGGAGATGACGTTATCTTCGGCGCCGAGGCGAATGCCGCGCACGCCGGTCGATTCCCGGCCCGCAAACACCCGCACCTCATCGACGCCAAAGCGGATGCATTGGCCAAGCGCGGTGGTTAGCAAGACATCATTTTGAATGGTGCACAGCCCGACACCGACAATACCGTCGCCAGCATCCAGCTTCATGGCAATCTTGCCATTGCGATTGACCTGAACAAAATCCGATAGGCGGTTGCGACGGATATTACCCGAACGGGTGGCAAACATCACATCCAAAGCGCCCCACTGGGCCTCATCTTCTGGCAGCATAAGGATCGAGGTGATCGATTCCTCGGGCTCCAGCGGCAATAGATTGACAAAGGCCTTGCCGCGAGCGGAGGGCAGACCGAGCGGCAAGCGCCAAACCTTGAGCTTATAAACCTTGCCCGTCGAGGAGAAGAACAGCACCGGCGCATGGGTCGAGGCGGCGAACACGCGGGTGACCGCATCCTCGCTCTTGGTCGCCATGCCCGAGCGCCCCTTGCCGCCGCGGCGCTGGGTGCGATAGGTGGCCAGGGGTGTGCGTTTGACATAGCCGCCATGAGTGACGGTGATGATCATGTCCTCGCGCGGGATAAGGTCTTCATCCTCCATATCCGCATCACCCTCGACAATCGCGGTCCGACGCGGAATGGCAAAGGCATCGCGCACAGCCACCAGTTCCTCGCGGACAATGGCCATGATCTTGTCGCGTGAGGCGAGGATTTCCAGATAGCCGGCAATCGCCTCGGCCAGGGTGCCCGCCTCTTCAAAGATTTCTTCGCGGCCAAGACCGGTTAGGCGAGACAGGGTCAGGGCCAGAATGGCGCGGGACTGCTCGTCGGTCAGGCGCACGCCCGCACCGCCATCCTCAAGCGCCACCACAAGCGTACGCGGATCGGCGATCAGCGCGATCAAGGGGTTCATATCGCCCGCGGGCCAGGCCTTGTCCACCAAACGCTCACGCGCCTCGGCCGGGTCCTTGGACGAGCGGATGATGTGGATCACCTCGTCAATATTGGCCACGGCAATGGCCAGACCGACCAAGACATGGCCGCGATCGCGGGCCTTGGATAATTCAAACTTGGTGCGGCGAACCACAACCTCTTCGCGGAACTCAACAAAACAGTCGATCAGACGGCGCAGGCCCATTTGTTCGGGCCGCCCCCGATCGAGGGCCAACATATTGACCCCGAAAGAGCTTTGCAGCGGCGTATAGCGATAAAGCTGGTTGAGGATAACCTCGGCTGAGGCGTCGCGCTTGAGCTCGACCACCACCCGCATGCCCTGGCGATCGCTTTCGTCGCGAATATCGGACACGCCTTCAATGCGCTTTTCGCGCACCAGATCGGCAATCCGCTCAACCAGATTGGCCTTGTTCACCTGATAGGGAATGGCGGTAATGATAATGGCTTCGCGATTACCGCGCGCCTCCTCGACTGTGGCCACGCCGCGCATGATCACAGAGCCGCGGCCCGTCATCAGGGCATCGCGCGCGCCGGTGCGGCCGATAATCTCTCCACCGGTGGGGAAGTCTGGGCCCGGCACGATTTCTAACAGCTCATCTAACGGAATGGCTGGATTATCGATCACGGCCAGGCAGGCATCGACAATCTCGCCCAGATTATGCGGCGGAATATTGGTGGCCATACCCACCGCAATACCCCCTGCCCCATTGACCAAGAGATTGGGAATGCGCGCGGGCAGAACTATGGGTTCGTGTTCGGAGCCATCATAATTAGGCTGGAAATCGACCGTGCCCTTATCCAGATCGGCGAGCAAGGCCTCGGCGGTCTTGTGCATCCGGACTTCGGTATAACGCATGGCCGCGGGCATATCGCCGTCGACCGAGCCGAAATTGCCCTGACCATCGATCAAGACCAGCCCCATGGAGAAGGACTGGGCCATGCGCACCATGGCGTGATAAACGGCCGTGTCCCCGTGCGGGTGATACTTACCGATCACATCCCCGACCACGCGCGCTGATTTGCGATAGGCACCGCTGGGCCCATAGCCTTGTTCATGCATGGAAAACAGGATGCGCCTATG
>CANGCO010000101.1 GCA_947452365.1 Caulobacteraceae bacterium | reverse complement strand
GGACGTATTGTGCAGGAATTTTTGCATATAGGTGGTGAAGGCATAATAGGCCAAGGACCCGCCCATGGTCATGCCAATCACCATCAAGGCCTCGCGCGGATGGGCTAAAAGGCCGGCCATTCTGCCCGCCTTGGCTGTGGCGGGGTCTGCGGCGGCGGCCTCGGCCTGCAGTTTCAAAAAGGCTGGGGTCTCGATCAGGCCGCTGCGCAGATAAAACGCGACCACGGCCAAAACGCCGCCAATCGCAAAAGCAATGCGCCAGCCCCAGGCTTCTAGCGCCGCAACCGGCAGGACCGACTGCAACACCATGAGCGTCGCCAAGGCCATGAGCTGGCCAAAAATCATGGTCACATACTGCCAGCTGGTCCAGAAGCCGCGATGGGTTTTGCTCGAGACCTCGGACATATAGGTCGCACTAGCGCCATATTCGCCGCCGACGCTTAGGCCCTGAAGCAGGCGCGCCAGAACCAGTATGATTGGGGCAGCGACGCCAATGGTGGCAAATCCGGGCGTCAGGGCAATAATCATCGAGCCTGCGCACATCATCAGCATGGACAGGGTCAGGGCCGCCTTGCGGCCAAGTCGGTCGGCATAACTGCCCATAATCCAGGCCCCGACCGGGCGCATCAAGAAGCCAACCGCAAACACGGCGGCCGCGCTCAAAAGCTGGGCCGTCGGATCGCCCTTGGGAAAGAAGGCCTTGGCGAAATAGAGCGAAAACGAGGCATAGACAAACCAGTCATACCATTCGACCAGATTGCCGATCGAGCCGCCAATGATCGACCCAATCCGCTTGAGCGGCGGCAAGGTTGGTGCAGTGGTATCGGTCATGGTTTGTGGTCCCCCGGTGGTCTTTGGCAGACCTTGACGGGCAAACTAACGGGTTTGGCGGCCCTGTCGAGGCCTCAGCCCTTTTCGAGTATTTGCTGAATTTGCGCCACCCCCTTGGCGGCGCTGGCATGCGACTGACGCCAGACCAAAAGGGCCAAGGCTCCCAAGGTCGCGACCATAAAGGCCAGCGGCCCAGCCAGCCAAGCGGTGCAGGCCAGGGCAAAATAATAGCCCCGCACCCCGGCATTAAAGGCGCTCAAGGCGGGGTTGAGGATCAGGCCGACCGCCTTGCCATAGGCCTCTAGGTCTTGGGCGGGCGCAGACAGGGGCGCTGCGCCTATGGCGGCTAGGGTATAATTCATCTGACGGATCGCCCAGATGAAGTCGAGCAGGCCACGAGCTATAATGATCATAATCACCGCCAGTTTGAGCTCGAATAACATGCGCGTTCCAGGATCCAGCAAGGCCATGCCCACGACGCTGCGATAGCTTCGCTCGCCGCCAAACAAGACCCCGGCGGCCCCGGCAATCACAATCAGATTGGTCGAGGCAAAAAACGAGGCTGAATTGAGCGCATGGCCCATCAATTGGGTGTCGATAAAGCGATTGTCGCGCAGGGCCATATTGCGCATCCAGGCACCGCGTACCGCAGTCATATTGCTGTTTAAATGCCCGCCGACCGAGACCCATTTTAATAGGGGCTCATAAAACAGCCAGGACAGGACAAATATGACAAGGGCGATAAGATCGAGCAGGGGCATGGGCGGTCCTTGGATCAAGCCCTTCGAAACCTAGGCGATTTGACCCTAGCCGTCCCCAGACATTTTGCCACTCGCCGGGCCTTTCCTTGTCATGGGCGAGCGCCTACCTCACAATAGGGTATCAATAGGAGTCGCTGAACCATGGCCATGACGCCAGCACAGACAAGCACGGGGCTGGCCGGGGTCATGAGCGCGGCCAAGGCGGCCCAGGGCGATGGCAAGACGCGGGGTCTGCCACCGGTGCATTTGTGGCACCCGGCCCATTGCGGCGATATTGATATTGTCATCAAGCGCGATGGGCTTTGGTTTCACGAGGGCTCGCCGATTGGTCGCGAGGCCCTGGTCAAGCTGTTTTCCAGCATTCTGCGCCTAGACCCGGACGGCTATCATCTGGTCACGCCAGTCGAAAAAATGAAGATCACGGTCGAGGATGCACCCTTTTTGGCGGTGCGTGTCGATCAGGTCGGCGGCGCTTTACGCTTCTTGACCAATGTCGGTGATGAGGTCGAGGCCGGGCCTGACCATGCCATCCGGGTTCAGAGTGACCCCCTAACCGGCGAGCCTAGGCCCTATGTGCATGTGCGCCGGGGCTTGGAGGCCAGGATCAATCGCTCTGTGTTTTATGAACTGGCGGAATTGGCACAGCCGCATCAGGGGCCAGACGGACCCTGCATGGCCGTGCAATCCAATGGCGTCTGGTTTGCAATCGGGCCTTGGGACGGGGCGGAGGCATGAGCCCCACACTGCCGCCGCACCTGTTAGCAGACTGGATCACAAGCCGGCTAGAGCCTGCCGATGGCTCAGCCCATCCAGACCGCGCGCCTGTGCCCATGCGCTCGGATTTTGACCTCAATCCGGGCCAGCATCCGGGCGACAGCGTGCCGCTGGTGCATGCGGCGGTGCTGGCACCCTTGATTGCCTATGAGGGCGGGTTTCAGATGCTGCTGACCCGGCGCTCGGATGCCATGCGTAAGCATAGCGGTCAGGTGGCCTTTCCCGGCGGCCGCAGCGATCCAGGCGAGACCCCGGTCCAGACCGCCTTGCGCGAGGCCCATGAAGAGATCGGGCTTGATCCGGGCATTGTGACGGTGGCGGGCCTATCGACGCCCTATCGCACCGGGACCGGCTTTTTGATCACGCCGGTGGTCGGCTTTATCAGTCCCGGCTTTGCGCCCATCGCCAATCCTGATGAGGTCGCAGACGTGTTCGAGACCCCGTTTGCCTTCTTGATGGACCCGCAAAACCATCAAAAGCGCCATTACGACTCCGCCGATGGCATCCGGCGGCACTTTTACGCCATGCCGTATGAGCGCTGGAATATATGGGGGGCAACGGCGGGCATGGTGCGCGCGCTTTATGATCGGCTTTATGGCGCGCAAGACGCCCTGGTGGACGCATGATCCGGGTTGTCTTGTTTCGGCTTCTATTAGCGGCCGCGCCGTTTGCGGTCTATTTCATCTGGCGCAGGCTGGCTATGCGCAGTGGGCGGCCCATGGGCTCGACGCCCTGGGCCTGGCTGATCTGTGCCGGGGCCGTGTTGGCTGGCCTGTCCTTGATGGTCACGGTTGCCTTTCACCCCGATAATCGCGCCGAGCACTATGTCCCGGCTGAGCCCAATGCCAGCGGCACGGTCAGTCCTGGCCATTTTGAGCGGGAAAAGCCGCGCCCATGACTCAAACCCTTGGCAAGACCGCCTGGATCAAGGCTGAGGCGACCCAGGCCGTATTGGCCGCCTTGATCGCTGTGGGCGGGCCAGATTGCGTGCGCTTTGTGGGCGGGTGTGTACGCAATGCCCTGATTGGCAAGGTCATTGACGATATTGATCTGGCCACGACCCTAACCCCGCCAGAAGTCGTGGCCGCCTTGGAGCAGGCCGGTCTAAAAGCCATTCCAACCGGCATTGAGCATGGCACGGTCACGGCCCTGAGTGCGGGTAAGACGTTTGAGATCACCACCTTGCGCAAGGATGTCGAGACCGATGGCCGTCATGCCTTGGTCGCCTTTACCAAGGACTGGGCCGAAGATGCCGCCCGGCGCGATTTTACCATGAATGCCCTTTATGCCGATCGCGACGGGGCCGTGTTTGATCCAACCGGCCGCGGCTATCAAGATGCCTTGGCGGGGCGGCTGGTGTTTGTTGGCGATGCCGATACCCGCATTGCTGAGGATTATCTGCGGATCCTGCGTTATTTTCGCTTCCTCGCCTGGTACGGCAAGGGCCAGCCGGATGCGGCGGCCCTTGCGGCCTGCGCGGCGGGGCGGGCGCGTCTGGCCGACTGTTCGGCGGAACGGGTCAATAAGGAAGTGCTCAAACTGCTCGGCGCCGATGATCCGCGCCCGGCCTTGCGGCTAATGGCGGCCAGTGGCGTGCTTGGCCAGGTCTTGCCCCAGGCCCTTGGCCTGACTGCGCTGGAAAGGCTGGTGGCAATCGAGGACGAGCAATTATTCGAAAACGATCCCCTGCTGCGGCTGGCGGCCCTATTGCCCCAGACGGCCGAGGCGGGTGAGGCTGTGGGCCGGTCCTTGCGGCTATCCAATGCTCAGCGCGAGCGCTTGGCGGCGGCGCTTGGCATCCAGCCGCGTCTGGTATCGTTTATGAGCCCGCGTGAGGCACGGCGCGCCCTCTATGCGCTGGGCAAGGCGTGTTTCCGCGATCGGGTCAAGCTAGCCTGGGCCCATTCAGACCGTCCGGCCACCACGCCGCAATGGCGCGGCCTAATCGCGCTTGGCGAAGGCTGGAGCGTGCCGACCTTTCCCCTGACCGGCAAGGACGTGGTTGCCGCCGGTGTGCCCGCTGGCCCGCTGGTCGGTCAGGCCCTCAAGGAGGTCGAGGACTGGTGGATCGATAGCGACTTTATCATGGACGGCCTGTCCTTGATTGAGCGGCTAAAAGCCGTGGTCCAGGGCCTGGCCTATTAGGGCCATTTCACCTCGGGCGGCATGGAGCTGAGGATGGAGTCCACATTGCCGCCGGTTTTCAGCCCAAACATGGTGCCGCGATCATACAAGAGGTTGAACTCGACATAGCGGCCGCGCTGGATCAGTTGCTGCTCGCGCTCATCTGCGGTCCAGGGTTCGGCCATGCGCCGGGCGACGAGGGCGGGATAAATGTCCAAAAATGCCTTGCCGACATCCTGGGTAAAATTAAAATCGCGCTCAAAGCTTTGGGAATTGTGGTGGTCGTAAAATATGCCGCCAATGCCGCGTGGCTCCTTGCGATGCGGCAGGAAGAAATACTCGTCGCACCAGGCCTTATATTTAGCATGCCAGCTTGGGTCATGGGCGTCGCAAGCCCCTTGCAGGGCGGCGTGAAAATCGACCGCATCGACAAATGTCTGGTCGCGTTGATAGGCTAGAAGCGGGGTTAGGTCTGCGCCGCCGCCAAACCAGCTCTGGGTCGTGCTGATAAAGCGGGTATTCATATGCACAGCCGGAACGCGGGGGCTACGCATATGGGCGATCAGGCTGATCCCAGTGGCAAAGAACCGAGGGTCCTGATCGGCGCCCGGCACGGTCTTGGCAAAATCGGGTGGGAAGGTGCCGTGGACGGTCGAGACATGGACTCCTACCTTTTCGAATAGGCGGCCATGCATCATCGACATCACCCCGCCGCCGCCGCCCTCGCGGCTCCAGGGGGTGCGCTCAAACCGCGCAGGGGCGAGGGGATAGAGGCCTTGCGGGGCGGCATCCTCCAAGGCTTCAAACGCACCGCAAATCTGGTCGCGCAGGGATTCAAACCAGGCCTTGGCCAGGGTCTTTCGGGTTTCGAGATCGGGGGAGTCGGTCATGAGGGTGTCTATTAAGCCATGCCGATGCGATTTGCGAAGCCGCCCGTTTGCCGCAGGGCCTCGCCCAGCACCATGGCCCCGGTGATAATGACGTTGAGGGACCGCGCCCCAGCCACCAGCGGCACCCTTAACCGAGCATTTGCAGCGCCGTGTACTTCTGGAGGCAAACCGGCGCTTTCGCGGCCCAGCATCAAGGTGTCGCCCGATTCAAACGAAAAATCATAAAGGTCGGTTTCGGCCGCCGTGGTCAGGATGATCAAACGGCCTTGCTGGCGTTCTGGTGCGCCTTGGAAATCTGACCAGCTATTATGCCTTTGAATTTGCGCTAGTTTTCCGTAGTCCATCGCCACGCGGCCGAGGTTTTTGTCCGAAACGGGAAAGCCGCACGGCTCGATTATGTCCAGATTGACCCCAAGACAGGCACAAAGGCGGATGCCTGCGCCAAGGTTTTGCGGAATGTCGGGTTGAAAAAGTGCGAGGCGCATTCTATCGGAACCAGATAAGAGGCTTGATGCTCGAGGCGACTCGAGGGGGCGGGCGATTGCGGCGATGCGCCGCAAGGGTCTAAACTCAAG
>CANGCO010000100.1 GCA_947452365.1 Caulobacteraceae bacterium | reverse complement strand
TTCTGCATTCGCCAGCCCTCTTAATGCCAGATGACGTTGCGAGGTCAAAGAGAAGCCTTTATCAACGATCACAACAAAGCGCCGTAATCTTGCGGCGGCCCGGTTTGCTTCGGATCGCCCATGCGCCGCACATCGATCATTGCCTATTTCGTTATCGCCGCGATCAGCGGTGTTTTGAGCCTTGCTCATGTGTCGGATGCTGCGGCGCAAGGCAGGCCCGGTGGTCAGGGCGGGCGCGGCGGCGGCGATGATGACGCCAAGGACGATGCCAAGCGTAAGAAGCGCGATGAAGAATGGGGCAATCAGGCCGCACCCTTGCCGGGCCTGCGCAATGCGGGTCCCTGTCCCTATGTAAAGGTCCTTTATGATGCGGGCCGATATGTTGAATTCGTCAATAACCGAGAGGCCTCGAGTACAGTGGCCTATACCGGTGAAATTCAGGGCATTTCCGCAGGCTGCAAATATCGCGAGTCTGAGCCGATTGAGATGCGCATGGAGGCCTTGTTTGCCTTTGGCCGCGGCCCACAGGGCGCTGAACCGCGCAAGACCTATACCTATTGGGTGGCGGTCACCAATCGCAATCGCGAAGTGATTGCCAAGGAATACTTCACCATCCCGGTAAATTTTGCCAATGGTCAGGACCGGGTCCTGGTCACGGAAAATCTCGATAACATTGTCATTCCCCGCGCCAATGAAAAGGTTAGCGGCAGCAATTTCGAGGTCCTGATCGGCTTTGATGTGACCCCAGAAATGGCCGAGTTCAACCGCGACGGCAAACGCTTCCGCGTCAATTCTGGATCGGCGGCACCGACCAAACCATGAGTGATCTAAAAGCGGCCCTAGGCCAGGCGGTCTCGGCCGTTTTTGTGGCCTTGGGTCTGGATGAGTCCTTGGGCAAGGTCGGTGTTTCTGACCGCCCGGACCTTGCCGATTTTCAGTGCAATGGCGCCTTGGCCGCGGCCAAGCTCGCCCGGCGTAATCCGCGCGAGATTGCGACTGAGGTCGCAGCGAAACTCGCGGGTGATCCCCTGCTAGCCTCGGTTGACGTCGCTGGCGCGGGTTTTGTCAATCTTCGCATTAGCGATCAGGCCCTAACCGATCGGGTGCGCGCGCTTGCGCTTGATCCCCATCTTGGTGCCGAGGCTGTGGCCACGCCGCGCCGGGTGATTGTCGATTATGGCGGGCCAAACGTGGCCAAGCCCATGCATGTCGGTCACTTGCGCGCCTCGATCATCGGCGAATCGATCAAGCGCATCTACCGGTTTTGCGGCGATACGGTCTGGGGTGACGCGCATTTTGGCGATTGGGGCTTTCAGATGGGCCTGCTGATCGTGGCGGCGGGCGATGAGAACCCAGATTGGCTTGCCGTAGCCGAGGGCGATGGCACACTCGATCCCGCCCTCTTGGCCGATCTGGACCTAGCCGCCCTTGACCGGCTCTATCCGATCGCGGCGGCCAAGGCCAAGGAAGACACAGAGTTTCGCGACCGTGCCCGCAAGGCAACGGCCCTGTTGCAGGGCGGCAAGCCCGGTTATCTGGCGCTGTGGCGGCATTTTGCCGAGGTTAGCCGCGCGGCGCTTAAGCGCGAATTTGACGCGCTGGGTATTCATTTTGACCTCTGGATGGGCGAAAGCGATGCCGATCCCTTAATCCCGGCCATGGTCGAGGACTTAAAAGCCAAGGGGCTGTTGGTTGAGGATCAGGGCGCCCAGATCATTCGGGTGGTGCGTGAGGGCGATAAACGCGAATTGCCGCCGCTTCTGGTCATTTCGTCCGAAGGCTCGGCCATGTATGGCACCACGGATCTGGCCACGATTGTCGGACGCAGGCGCGACCAAGACCCCGATCTTGTGCTTTATTGCGTCGATCAGCGTCAGGGCGATCACTTTGTTCAAGTGTTCCGCGCGGCCGTCCTGGCGGGCTATGCCACGGATGAGGGGCTAGAGCATATTGGCTTTGGCACCATGAATGGCACAGATGGCAAGCCTTTCAAGACCCGCGCGGGCGGGGTGCTAAAACTGCATGACCTAATCCAGATGGCCACAGACAAGGCGCGCGAGCGGCTGCGTGAGGCGGGGCTAGGGGCGGAACTGACGCCAGAAGCCTTTGAACAGACCGCCCATAAGGTGGCGATTGCCGCCCTGAAATTTGCCGATCTGCAAAACTTCCGCGGCACCAGCTATGTGTTTGACCTGGACCGGTTTACCAGTTTCGAAGGCAAGACCGGCCCCTATCTGTTGTATCAGGCCGTACGGGTCAAATCGCTGCTGCGCCGCGCCGCGGATGAGGGCTTGGTTGCGGGTGATATAGTGATTGGCGAGCCAGCTGAGCGCGAATTAGCCCTGACCCTAGACGCCTTCCAACAGGCCGTGTCAGAGGCCTATGAGAAGAAGGCCCCGCATTTTGTCGCCGAACATGCCTATCGCCTAGCCCAGGCCTATTCCAAATTCTATGCCGCCTGCCCGGTCTTGAGCGCCAAGGATTCGGTCCTCAAGGCCTCGCGCCTGACCCTGTCCCAGACCACCTTAAAGCAGTTGGAACAGGCCTTGGAGCTTTTGGGGATCGAGACGCCCGAGCGGATGTAGGCCTAGCCCGTATAGGCCTCGATCTCGGCCAAGTGCTTGGCGACCTGATCGGCGGGCAGGAATGACCCGGTAAAGCTGTTGCGGGCTAATGTGACTAGGTCGGTTCGGCTTAGGCTAAGCGCTTCCGCGACCGCCGTGAAGTTGGCGTTCACATAGCCGCCAAAATAGGCCGGATCGTCGGAATTGACCGTGGCTTTAAGGCCCAGTTCGAGCATGCGCTTGAGTGGATGGTCTTTGAGGTCGCCGACCACGCACAGCTTGCGATTGGACAGGGGACAGACCGTCAGGGTCAGGCCGTCGGCGACGATCCGCTGAACCAGGCGCTCATCCTCAAGCGCACGATTGCCATGGTCAATGCGGTGGATATGCAAATCATCCAGCGCCTCCCAGACATAGGCGGGCGGGCCTTCTTCTCCAGCATGGGCAACAAGCCTTAGGCCCTTGGCAGCGGCAGCAGCAAAGACGCGAGCAAATTTGGAGGGCGGGTGGCCCTGTTCGGACGAGTCCAGCCCGACACCGGCGATCTCGTCCAGCCAGGGCTCTGCCATGGCCAGGGTTTCAAAGGCCGCGCTTTCGGGCAGGTGGCGCAAAAAGCACAAGATCAGTTTGGACGTGATGCCCAGCTCAGCCTTGGCCTGTTTCATGCCCGATAGCAGCCCTTGAATCACCACATCAAAGCCAATGCCGCGATCGATATGGGTCTGGGGGTCGAAAAAGATTTCGGCATGGCGTACCGTGTCGGCATGGGCACGCTGAAAATAGGCCATGGCCAGGTCGTGGAAGTCCTGCCGGGTCTGCAAGACATTGGCCCCGGCATAATAGATGTCGAGAAAGTCCTGCAAATTGGAAAAATTATAGGCCGCCCGCACCGCCTCGACTGAGGCAAAGGGCAGGGCAATGCCATTGCGCGCCGCCAGAGCAAACATGAGTTCCGGCTCCAGGCTACCCTCAATATGCAGATGAAGCTCGGCCTTGGGCAGGCCTTGAATAAAGGCGGATAGATCGGTCATGGCGGGCCTTGAGCGGTGACGGGATTGGGTGCCCGCTAACTGACGGTTTGGCGCTCAAAAATCAAGGCCGTGAACCGGGTGCCTGAAACCTTGGGCCTTGGGTGCGCGCTTCCATGCCCAATTGCAGGAGATGACCTGACCGGTCAGCCGGACTGCGGTAAAATCTGGGCCTTGGTAGAATAATAATCATTCATTGTAACAAACGGGTCTTTAATTTGGGCTATGGCATAAGCATATCAGGTGGGTCGCGGGGCGGGGGTTCGGAATGGTTCGGATAGCTGGTCGTGTGCAACCATCTAGGCCATGCCTCAAACCCCTGTCTTGTGTTTTATGAAACCTGAACGCTCAGCTTCGGCCCCACGAGGCCTCGTCCAGATCCTGTCGCGTTGGGGGCTGGCCATACTTGGCGGTGTCTTAACGATTCTTGGCATTGTTATTGCGCCCTTGCCTGGGCCGTTTGGCGTGCCGATCATGGTGGTTGGCCTGATGCTGCTGCTGCGCAGTTCCTATTGGGCTAAACGGACCTTTCTAAAGCTGCAACACAGGCATCCACGCTTTGTGTTTCCCTTGCGCCGTCTTTTGCGCCGAGACCCTGAAGTCATGCCGGTGGTCTGGCAGCAGATGTTAAGGCTCGAGCGCATGATCCTGCCGCGAACTTGGCATTTTGCCCGAAAATTCAGGCTCAAATGCCGCGGTGAGCGCCGCGCCTGAGGCTTTGTTGCAACGCACAAAAAAAATCGGTGCGGTTGCTATAAATTCAGCCAATTCCAGCGGGGTTTGTCATGATTTCGGACCTATTTAAGCCGTAAGAGAGTCGCTTAACCGCCCGCTCTTGAGTTCAAACCCATTCATGGCTCTTGCCCTAAGTCAGAACCCAATGTCGATGACCGACAATGCCGCTGCGATCCGTGCCAGCGTGCGCCAATTGGCGCGCCTAGCCTTGGTCGTGTTTGGCGGTCTGGTCATTGCTGTGGGCGTGGTCCTGGCCTTGCTGCCGGGGCATCTGGGCGTGCCTATCTTGGTGATTGGCCTAATGATCGTGCTGCGAAATTCTTTGCCGGCGCGCAAAGAATTCATCAAGCTGCAACGCAAGCACCCCAATTTCGTGTTTCCTTTGCGCCGTCTGATGCGGCGCGAGCCGGAGGTCGTGCCCGTGGTCTGGCAGCAAATCTTGCGCACTGAGCGCATGGTCCTGCCGCGTAAGTGGCGGATTGGCCGTAAGCTCCGGGTTCGCTATTTGCGAAAGGCTCGCCCAGCGCACTAGGGGCGCAATGCCGTCAAGCCCAAACGAAAACCGGGCCGGAGATCACTCCCCGGCCCGGCTTTTTTTTTGATTTAGACTTTTGGGTCTATTGCAGCTTGCTGCCCATTTGCGATACGGCGCTATCGATCAAGGGGTCGGATTTGAGACCCGCAAGACGGCTTTGCAATATGCTGGCCGCGACCTGGGCTGCCAGTTCGGCAGCGGCGGCCTTGACCTCGGCTGTGGCCGCAGCCTCAGCAGAAGCGATCTTGCGCTCTGCCAAGGCCTGACGGCGATTAATCTCATCATCGAGTTTGGCCTTGGCGTCCTTGGCCAGACGCTTGGCATCGGCCTTGGCCGCAGCAATCATGCTTGCGGCCAGACGTTCAGACTCATCTCTTTGATGCTGGATCTGTGCCAATAGGGCCTCGGCTTCCTCTCGCAGGCGCTTGGCCTCATCGAGTTCGCTCTGGATCTTTTGGGCATAGCCATCCAGCCCGCTCGCCGCAGCGCCTGGGACCTTCAGATAGATCAGAAGGCCAAAGAACAGGGCTAGGGCAACAGCGACCCAAAACTCGGCTTCTTGCAGAAGTTCCATGAATTGGGTCCCCTAGGCTTTGGCTTGTGACAGGGCAGCCTCGACCTCTTCGGTCGTGGCGGCAACGCCAGTCAGCTTGTCGGTGATCGCCAAGGCAATGTCGGACGCAATGGTGCGAACATTACCCAGGGCCAGATCGCGTGAGGCCTTGATCCGCTGTTCCGCAAGGGCCAGCTTTTCAGCCAAGACTGTTTCTTCAGCGGCCTGACGTGAGGCCGCTTCAGCATTGGCCTTGGCCTTGGCATCGGAAGCCAGCTTCTGAGATTGGGCGCGGGCTTTTGCCAGTTCGGCAGCCGCCTGTGCGCTTTGAGCCTCAGCCTTGGCTTTAAGGTCCCGAGCGTCTGCGATATCCGCCGCAATCTTATCGGCCCGGGCCTTGATCGTATCACCGACGCGCGGCAATAGGAGCTTGGACAGGGCGACATAGAGCACGACGAAGATCAGCAGCAGCCAAACAATCTGGCCGGGCCACCACACGAACTGGAATTGAGGCAAGCCGCCGCCGCTGGCATGGCCAGCCGCTTCGGTTGTCGCGTGTGTTGGTGAGGTTTCGCTGGCCATGACGCTCTAGGCTTAGGCGAAGAG
>CANGCO010000099.1 GCA_947452365.1 Caulobacteraceae bacterium | reverse complement strand
AGACCACGCGCAGAAGACCGAACGGACCAACAAAGAATTCAAAGAACTGCATATCCTTGACGGTGGTGTCATAGACCGTGCCGTCTAGGGTCAGGCGACCATCGAACAGACGGGCCTTGGCGCCGATTTCATAGGCGCTGGAAACTTCCTTATTGAAGTCGTCGGTGATCTTGACCGTATCAAAGCCAGCGGCGGTGCGGCGGGTATTGATATAGCCGTCAACCGTGGCCTTGCTGCCTTGATTGTTAAAGCCGCCGGATTTGAAGCCAACGCCCCAGTCCGTATACAGGCTCCACTGATCATTGACCGTCCAACGTAGGCCAATCTTGGGCTGGACCTGGTCATAGGTCTTGCTGCGATCGGCAATGCTGGTCAGGAATGCACCACCGGGGCCGATTAGGCCTGGGTTGAGAGGCAGGCCTGGTGTGATGTATGTGCTGCGCGCGCTTGCAGGCACCAGATTGTGCACCTTGCGATCTTCGCGGTCATAGCGCAGGGCCAAGGAGCCTTCGACGCTTGGCACAATGTCATACGCCACCTGGCCAAATACCGAGCTGACATTGGACTTGAAATTGTCCCACAGCAATTGCTCGGTGGCATAGGGTCGGCCTGCTGGCACATAGAGTGATCCAGGGGGCGTGCCGCCCGAATCGATGCCCGCTGCAACGCCAACTTCACGGTCAATATTCAGCGCATAGACGCCTGCGAGCCAACGCAGCGCGCCGCCGGACTTGGAGCTGATGCGAAGCTCAGCGCTGGAGTCCTTCTGGTTACGACGCTGATACTGATAGCCGTCGCAGGTCAGGGGCGTATAGGGGCCAAAGAAGGAGAAATTGCCCAAGCCCGCGCCATAGCTGGTCGGAGCGGGCAGGGGCGTTCCGCCCGGCCCCGACTGGACAGCGTATGACGCAATACAGGTCGGCTCGGTATTAAAGAAATTGAAAGAAGCTGCAGTACCGTCGGCGAGCAGGTCATTCTTGATGTCAGAATAGAGCGCCCAACCGGTCAGGTTGGCAAAGCCCAGATCGTGATCAAACTTGCCCGACAATTCCAGGCTTTCCTGGTGATTGGTGTGTTCGATATTGTTCTGGAACAGGAAGTTGTGCTTGTTGACGTCCTCGAAATAGGTTGGGCCGCTAAAAGCCGCCGCGAAATTTGGCAGGGCGAAGACGGCATTATACGCGATCGAACCGGCATCGAGTTGGCCATAACGGGCCTTTAGGTCAATCTCGGTCTTGTCGCTGATCTCGGCAACAATGCGGCCATTGAGGTTATAGCCGTCAAAACGGTCGAGCGAGCTCTTGCCCAAGGTGTTTTGATAAAAGCCATCGGTCTTGCGCGTATCGGCAGAAAAGCTGGCGGCGATCTTGTCATCCAGCGGGCCGGCAATACGCACCTTGGTCGTGACCGTATTATTATTGCCAACCGAAACACTGGCTGAGCCTTGCAGGGTCTGGCCGGGCTTTTCTGTGGTGACGATAATGGCGCCTGCGGCGGCATTACGACCATAGACAGCGCCTTGTGGGCCCTTAACGATTTCAATCTGGCGAAGGTCCGTGAATTCACGATTAAACGCGCCGGGATTGGCCATTTGCACGCCATCGATCACAAAGGCGAACGAGGCTTGAGCGTCGCGCGCGCTATTGACGCCGCGGATATTGACCTGGGCATCGCCCTGTTCGGCGGCCTGAACCAGGCTAACGCCGGGGACAAGGGCAACAAAGTCTTGCGCGCGCTGGACGCCAGCGGCCTTGAGGGTCGAGGCGGTCAGGGCCGAAACCGCAGCTGGAACATCCTTAAGGTTTTCAGCCCGTTGACGCGCCGTAACGACGATTTCTTCAATACCGCCCGAAGCCGGTGCGGTCGCGGTCTGAGCCTGGGCCAGACCCGCTGTTGCCATGGCAAAAAGCGAAACCCCGCCTATGGCCACTGTTTTAAACGATGTCTTCATGTAAACTTCCCCTCTGGTGGTGATTTGTTTTAGGATTGTATGCGATCTCGAGCCAATCAAGGCTGTATTAATCAAAAATCGGTGCGATTAATCGCGAGCGTGATATTCTTGTATACAAATCCGAGGGCCGTCAAGGTTGCTGCGCACCAAAGCCTAATCGGAGGTATGTTTTGTCGACCGTAAGTGCTCTGGCCTATAAGGTAATCCGGTCCCTTATCTTAGAAGGACGCTTCATCCCTGGTGAGCGGCTGAAGGAGGAGGAGTTAACCGATCTTTGCGGTGTTTCGCGCACCCCGGTGCGCGAGGCGCTTCGGCGTTTGGCGCTAGAGGGGCTTGTGGTCCTCACCCCACACCAGGGCGCCCAGGTCGCCGAGATTGGCGAGATTGAACTGCAAGAAATCTATGCCCTGCGCGCCATGATCGAAAGCCATGCCGCAGGCCGCGCCGCCAAACGCATCGCCCTATCGGCCATTGCGCGGTTGAAAGTCTTGGCCGGACAAATGGAAGATGCGGTAGCTCAGGCCGTGCGGCGCAGGCAAACCAAGCTCTATGAGCGCTATACGACCGCCAATAGTGAGTTTCACCGCATTATTATGGAGGCAGCAGATAGTCCGCGTCTATCGGCCATGGCGACCCTGGTGGTCGAGGTGCCCCTGATCTTGCGCACCCTGGCCCGTTATTCCGAAAGCGAGCTGAGCCGGTCCTTGCACCATCACCGTGAGCTGATTGAGGCGTTTGAGGCCCGGGATGAGGACTGGGCCAGCTCAGTCATGCGCTGCCATATTCGCGCCGCCGCCCAGGCGGTGGTGCGCCCCGAGGGCGAGGCCGAGCCTGCCGGAAACGATCAGGGCCAGCCCCTGGGCCAGGTCGGCTAAGGATCGCCATAACTTTCCCCATCGGGGGAAGCGGAAGGGGGTGGGCTCTTACGGCGCTAGCCCCCTCCACCCCTTCGGGGTCCCCCTCCCCCTCTGGGGGAGGATTAAGAACGGCACAAATCTTCCCCCCTTGGGGGAAGTACCCGCGAAGCGGGGGTAGGGGGCACTTATGCCCGCCAAAATACAGGCTCGAGCCCACCCCCTCCTTCCCCGCGAAGGCGGGGATCCAGAGTGTTGTTTACAGGCCGTGTGAACGGGTCTGGATCCCCGCCTTCGCGGGGAAGACGGTAAAAGGGGGCGGGGGAAGGGGGCCGCCTTGCGACAGCCCCCGCCCAATCCTAGTAGCGCAGCTTGATTTCCGCGCCCCAGACCCGGGGCGGATTGATGAAGCCGGTTAGATTATTGAAGTCGACACCGCCGACCAGGCGAACCTCGTCGGTTATATTGCGGCCATAGACGGTGAACTCCTTCTTGCCGTCTGCGGTGATATAGCCGGTGCGCAGGCCGCCTTCCCAATAGCCGTCGACCACATATTCTTTGGACGTATAGAGGAAGAAGTTGGTTTGGCCCTTATAGGCCCAGTCGGTATAGACAAACACTTCGCCGCCAGACGCCAGCGGATAGCTATAGCGGCCGGTCAGGTCCATGATCCATTCGGGCGCATTGGGGAAGCTATTGCCATTGATCTTGGCGGCGCCACCGACAACCGGATCGGTGACGGTGCAACCGCCGCCGCAGGGTCCAACCGTCAGATCGGCGTCCTTAATCTCGGTATGATTATAGGAAACCGCCGCCGTTAGGGCCAGGTGCTCGATCGGGCGCAGTTCGGACTCGATCTCAAAGCCATAGCCCTCGCCCTTTTTAGCATTGAGCAATTGGTTGAAATTGCCCGCGCCGCCAATGGCCGTCAGTTGCTGGTTCTTGATCTCATAATAGAAGGTCGAGGCATCGAGCCGCAGCTTGCGATCCAAAAGGGTGGATTTGACGCCCGCCTCATAGGAGGTGACAAATTCGGACTTGGCTGTGGTCACGACATCCCCAAACAGGAGCCGACCCTGCAGGCTGGGGGCGCGGAAGCCCCTAGCAATGCGGCCATAGACATTGGCCTCTGCTGAGACTTCATACACGGCCGAGACGTCCCAACTCATGGCCGAGTCGCCAACGCTCTTTTTCACGGTCGGCAAGGCGCCGCCGCCAACGGGGCTAACCGAGCGATACCCAGAGAAATCCTTGGAATCGTCCGAATAGCGCAGGCCGCCGGTCAGGGTCAGCTTGTCGCTGGGCTTATAGGTGGCAGAACCGAACAGGGCCCAGGCGGTGGTGTCCTGCTTTTGATTGGCATAGCCGTTTTGGCCGGCGCCAAACAGGCTGTCAAAGCTATAGGACGAGATCTTGACGGTCTCGTTAAAGCTATAGGCCCCAACCTGCCAATAGAGCTTTTCCTTGGCGCTGTTGGACAGGCGAATTTCCTGGCTGAACTGGCTAAGCCCATCGACGGCATCAGCGGTCTCGGAGCTGAACGGAATAAAGCCTGGGCCAAACGGCGGCGCATAGGAGGCGCCAAAGCCGCCATCAATATCGCCGCGGCCATAGAATTTGGCATGCTCATAGCCGGTGACGGAGGTCAGGGTCAGGGCGCCCATGTCATAAGCCACATTGGCCGTGGCGCCATAGGTCTCGAGCGTCTGATTATTACCCGCGCCGCCATCATAATAGACCTTTTTCGGGTCAAACCCGGTGACAAGGTCATTAGTGCCGGGCGCGATAATATTGGCCCGGAACAGCTGGGAGGTGCCGCTAAGCTTGCGCCCATGGACGTTCAGATTGGCATCGAGGTCAGAGTCTTGATAGCGCAGCTGCACCCGCCCGGCCTGGTCGCGATAATCGCCAAGGGTCTTGCCGCCGCCAAGATGGGCATTGGTTACCCAATCGCCCTGGGTTTGGGACAGGACCGAGGCGCGCGCTGACCAGCCAGGTGCCAAGGCCCCGCCGACCGCGGCCTCGACATCAGTGCCATTAAAAGACCGCACGCCAAGCTTGGCATAGCCGCCAAAGGTCTCGCTTGGCTTGACGCTGTCAAACTTAACCACGCCCGCGGGCGTATTGCGGCCAAACAGTGTGCCTTGTGGACCGCGCAGCACCTCAATGCCCTTAACATCAAAGACTGGGAAACCCTTTAGGATCGGGTTCTCATAGACCACGTCATCATAGACCAGCGAAACCGGCTGCGAGGCGTTCAGATCAAAATCGGTATTGCCAAGGCCGCGGATATAAAAGCGCGGAAAGGTGCGGCCAAATGAGGACTCCACCACGAGGCTGGGCACGCGCGCAGATAAGAAGCTGATATCCAGACCGCCAGAGCTGGCCGCCTCAAGGCCCTGGCCAGCCATGACCGTGACCGAGACGGGGACGTCCTTGACCTGCTCTTCGCGCTTACGAGCGGTGACCACAATCTGGTCAATCGGGCCGTCATTGGCGCCGGCGGCAGTCTGGGCGCTGGCCATGCCCGCCGTGCTGAGCAGGCTCAAGGCCGCGCCGGATAACATTAAGGTTCGAAAAGCTCGCCTATTGCGCTTGGTCATGAAAAACCCCCTGATTAAACGACCCACCAAAGCGTGTGCCCATGGCCCATTTGGTAAGCTTTGGCATCGAGTCTGCCAGAGGTTTTGCGACGAAAACGGCCGATACCGTCATATTTTCGTTACACTGTGTTTTTCGTGCACAGGCCCTGTCCGGTGTGGGTCGGCGTCCCGCATCCGCGGCGCGCGGTTTTGATGCGAAGGCCTAGCACACGCAGGGGCTGGGCCGCCCCGCAATGGGCGCTAAGAAATTGCGCAGGCCCCGCTAAAAAAATATGCAGATGGTGCTTGCTAACCCTCCGTGTGCCGCCTACAAGCCCCCCTCGCTTCGGGGACACCTGAGCGGTTCGGAAGTTTTGGAAAATACTTTTATTCCTTGATTACTGAAACGTTCTTGGATAAACTTCGCAGCTCAGCCGATGGGTTTGTGTTTTTGGGGATGGTGCATATGTGTCGGCCTTGGGGACGATTTTTTGTTAAGGGTTTGGGCCATTTTGGTGGCTGGGGTGTTTTTCAAAAGGTTGAGATTTGTTGGTTGACTTAGGTTTTGGGGGCGACTAGAACCCGCCCTCCGCCGACCACCGGCGCTAAACAGTGGGGCCGGTTTTCCGGTTATGGTCTTT
>CANGCO010000098.1 GCA_947452365.1 Caulobacteraceae bacterium | reverse complement strand
AGGCTTTGATGGTTAAACTCTGGCCAAACAAGTGTTTGGGAGAAACCACATGGCCGAAGCCGTCCAGGACGCACAAGATACATTTTCCGGGACCAAGGAGGTCGAGGAGCGTCACCGCATAGACGAGGCGAAATTGGCCGACTGGATGGTCGCCAATGTCGAGGGCTATGAGGGGCCGATGGAGCTGCGGCAGTTCAAGGGCGGCCAGTCCAACCCGACCTATCAGGTGGTTACGCCCGCTGCGACCTATGTCCTGCGTCGCAAGCCGCCTGGCAAGCTTCTGCCTTCGGCTCATGCCGTCGACCGCGAGTTTAAAGTGATTGCCGCCCTCAATAAGACCGGCTTTCCCGTCGCCAAGGCCTATGCGCTTTGTACGGACGAGAGCGTTATTGGCACCATGTTCTATATTATGGGCATGGTTGAGGGCCGCATTCTTTGGGACGGCCGTCTGGAAGGCCACACCCCGACCCAGCGCAGCGAAATCTATGCCGCCCAGATCAAGACCCTCGCCGAGCTGCACACGACAGATTACATGGCCATTGGCCTGGCCGATTTTGGTAAGCCCGGCAATTATTTCTCCCGCCAGATTGATCGTTGGAGCAAGCAGTATAAGGCCTCTGAAACCGTCAATCTGGAGAGTGTCAATAATCTGATGGCATGGCTGCCCCAGACCACGCCGGTTGATGATGTGACCTCGATCGTGCATGGCGATTATCGGCTGGACAATATGATCCTGCACCCCACCGAAAATCGGGTGACGGCAGTGCTGGACTGGGAATTATCGACCCTTGGCAATCCGATGGCCGATTTCACCTATTTCCTGATGCAGTGGGTTATGCCTTCGGACCAGCGCGGCGGCCTTGCGGGCATGGACCTGAAAAAGGCGGGTATTCCTTCGATTGAAGAGGCTGTGGCCCAGTATTGCGCCCTGACCGGTCGTTCAGGCGTGCCAGAGCTGGATTGGTATTTTGCCTATAACCTGTTCCGTCTGGCCGCGATTTGTCAGGGCATTGTTGGCCGGGTGCGCGATGGCACGGCGGCCTCGCCCTATGCTGTGGCCATGTCCGAGCGCGTGCCAGTTCTAGCCGATACAGCCTGGCGCTTTGCCAAGAAGGCGGGCGCCTAGACCCGCCTTAAGGCTTTAGACCGAAGCCTTGCCGATCGCCTTGGCCAATAACAGGTCCAACATGGCCTCGTTCTCGAAACGGGCCCGGACCGGCCAGGGCGTGACGCGCAAGCGCCAATGCATGGGCAGGCGCACCCAGTCCTTTTCGGTGGTGACCATGCCTGCGCCAAACAGGGCGGCGCGTCCGGCCAAAAAGGTCAAGGTCTCGTCATCATAGGGATCATGATCGGGAAAGGGCGCGAAATCGACCAGCTGGCATCCAGCCTCGGTCAGGGCTCGTTCGACCTTCCAGGGCTTGCCCACACCGGCAAAGCCCAGTTGCGGGCCACGTGGCGGTGGGGCTGGGGCCTCGATCCTTGCGATCAGGACGGGCTTGTCGCCAAACAGGGCCTTGAGCTCGGCATCCATCTTGCTGATCCCATGCGGCAAGAGCACGACCACTGCATCAGCGCGGGCCAAGCCGTTTTTCAGCGGCTCACGCATGGGACCGACGGGAAACACAGCCCCATCGCCAAAAGGCCATTCTAGGCCCCGGGTCTCGCCATCCACGACGATAATCGACAAGGCTTTTTTGACGGACGGGTTTTGGTGACCGTCATCCATGACCACCACATCGGCGCCCGCGGCCCGCGCCGCTTTTGCCCCGGCCAAGCGGTCTTGCGCCACCCAGAAGGGAAAGTCTTGCGCCAGCATCAGGGGCTCATCGCCGACCATGGCCGCATCATGATTGTCTGGATCGACCTGTAAGGGGCCGATCGCGCGGCCGCCATGGCCTCTGGATAGGCCATGGGCCTTGACCTTGGCCTTGGTCAGCCGCAGCAGGATTTCACGTACAACAGGGGTCTTGCCCGCGCCGCCAAGGGTCAGATTGCCAACACAGATCACAGGAACCCCCGGATCGCCGGGCTTGCCATGGCCAATCTTCCAGGCCGTTACACCCGCCCACAACCAGGCTAGGGGCAGAAGTAATAACCGGCTGGCGGGCGCACCCTTGCGCACATACCACCAACGGGGCGTGGAAAAACTCATGCCCTGTTCCCTGCTTGCGGCGGGGTCGGCAAGATGGGCAATAGGCTGGTCCAAAGGCGGTCTAGGTCCCCGGCCTCACGCGCGCAATAGTCCCGAGCCGCCGCCGCCATGGCCTTGGCCCGGGTCTGGTCATGCCAGATAAGATTAAGCGCCTTCATCAGCTCGGCCTCGCAGGTGACCAGTTCCAGTCCCCCCGTGGCCACCATATCCGCATAGACTTTCGAAAAGTTAAAGACCTGATTTCCAGAAATAATCACTGAGCCGAGCCGCGCGGGCTCCAGAGGGTTATGCCCACCTATGCCGGGCAGGAGCGAGCCGCCCATTATGGTGACGCGCGCCAGCCGGTAAAACAGACCCATTTCGCCGAGCGTATCGGCAATATAAACGTCGGTTAAGGCTGATATCGTCTGGCCTTGCGAGCGCCGCGCCGTCTTGCCAATCACTAAATCTTGAACCATGGCTTCGAGGCTTGGGCCGCGCTCGGGGTGGCGCGGTGCGAGAATCAGCAGGGGCCGCGGTTTGGCCAAGTCCGCCCAGGCCGCCACTATGATCTCATCTTCCCCCGCATGGGTACTGGCACCCAATACCACACCGCGATCGCCGATCTGGTCGGCCAGGGCCTCAAGCGCGGCGGCGTCATGGGCAAGCGGCTGGGCGAGGGTCTTGAGATTAGCAAGGCCGACAGCATGCGCGCCCAACGCCGTTAGCCTGGCCTGACTGTCACCATCTTGGGCAAGGATCAGGTCAAATTGGCTAAGCAGGGCGCGGGCCGAGTGTGAAAATCGGTTCCACCCCTTGGCGCTCGCCTCGGTCATGCGCGCCGATAAGAGGGCCAGCTTGGCCCCGCTCGCCTTGGCGGCGAAAATCGTGTTTGGCCAAAGCTCACCCTCTAGCCAGATGGCTAGATCGGGTCGCCAATGGGTCATAAAGGCCTCGGCGGCCTGGGGTGTATCAACAGGGGCATATTGGTGGATCGCCGCCTTTGGAAGGCGCTGCGCCAACAGGGCCGCGGCGGTACGTGTACCGCAGGTGACCAGCAAGGTCAGGTCCGGACGGCGGCTGTGCAGGGCCTCGATCAGGGGCAGGCCAGACAGGCTCTCCCCAACACTGACTGCATGGATCCAGACCAAGGCCCCGGCCGGGCGCTCTAGGCTTGGTATACCCAAACGCTCATCTAGGCGGTCTGGGTCTTCCTTGCCGCGCTTGGCACGGCTGGCGAGGTGCTGGCGGATCAGGGGCTGGGCAAGGCCGGTCAAGGCCCGGTAGAGCCCAAGCATGATGGTGGCTGTCATTGCACCAATTGCTCGGCGCGGTCGGTTACGGCGCTCAGGCGCGCGGCCCAGTCGCTAGCCAAGGCAACAAGATCGCTCTTGCTATCGGCATAGAGCGGCCCGTCCCAGACCATGGCCCCCTTGGCAAAGGGCAGGGGCACAACCGCTGTGTCCCAGGTTCCCAGCCGGATGCAGGGCTTGCAGGCCAGGCCAACCATCATGACCGGCGCGCCGCTGAGCCTAGCCAGCATGGGCGTGCCATCGGCCATGACCAGGGCCGGGCCGCGCGGGCCGTCGGGGGTAATGGCCATGGCTCCGCCCTGACGTATCCATTTGGCCATATCGCGAAAGGCGGCCTGACCGCCCTTGGCCTTGGCCGGGTCCGAGCGCTTTTGCGACGAGCCGCGCACGGCGGGAAAGCCCAATAGCGCCATAGCCTTGGCAATAAATTCGCCGTCAGGCGATAGCGAGATTAAGGCGCGCATATCCTGGCCATGACCATGGGGCCAGCTGGCCGGGGACATGGAGATTCGCGCATGCCAAAAACACAATATGGCCCCACTATCCATCTTCCAGACCGCCTCAACGCTAGGCTGATCTATTTTTTGCCAGCGGATCGTGGCCAGGGTGATGCGCAGATAGAGGGCAAAAATATAGGCTAGGGTCAATTGCACCGGGCGCGAGCGAAACAGGGCCTTCATGATGGATCTTCCCCAATTTGCGTATCCAGGTCCTGCGACCGTGCCAGACGAGCATAAAGCCCGCCGCTGGCGATCAATTGATCGTGATGGCCGGTCTCGACCACCTTGCCCTGATCAATCACATAGATGCGGTCCGCGCCGCGCACTGTGGACAGGCGGTGGGCAATCAGGACGGTGGTGCGTCCGGCCATGAGCCGCTCTAGCGCTTCTTGAACCTTGGCCTCGCTTTCAGTGTCCAGCGCGCTGGTCGCCTCATCAAGCAAGAGTATGGGCGCGTTTTTCAAAAAGGCGCGGGCAATGGCAATGCGCTGGCGCTGGCCGCCGGACAGGCGCGCGCCCGCCTCACCGACCGGGGTGTCATAGGCCTTGGGCAGGGCCATGATGAAGTCATGGGCGGCGGCCTGACGCGCGGCCTCGGCAATCTCGTCCTGGCTGGCACCCGGCCGGGCATAGGCAATATTGGCCCCGATCGTGTCGTCGAACAGGAAGGGCTCTTGCGTGACCAAGGCAATCTGTGCGCGCAGGCTGGCTAGGGTGACAGTGCGGACATCGATGCCGTCGAGGCAAAGCCGCCCGCCGCTGACATCGTAAAAGCGCGGGATCAGGTTCAAGATCGTACTCTTGCCGCCGCCAGAGGGTCCAACCAAGGCAATGGTCTCGCCGCGATGGGCCTCGAGACTAACGCCCGACAGGACCGGCGCCTCGGGTCCATAGGCAAAGGACACGTTTTCGAGGTTCAAGCTGGCCTTGGTTAGGGTGAGGGGCTTGGCCCCTTCAGCATCGCGCACCTCGGCCTCAATATCGAGGGCGGAAAATAGGCGGCGCGCTGCGGTTAGGCCTTCGGCCATGACGGTCTGCAGATTGGCGAGCTGGCGCAGGGATTGCGAGGCCATGGCCAAGGCCCCCAAAAACGCAATAAAGGCCCCGACATTCATCTGGCCGCTCACCGAGCGCCATCCCGCATAGGCCATGACGCCAGCCGTGATCAGGGTCATCAGGGCCTCGGTCGTGGGGGCGGCGGCGGCGCGGGCATTGGCCCCCTTGATCAGGTGCGCCTGACGCCGCTCGACCACAGTGGCGACGCGGGCCTGTTCATAGGCCTCGCGATTCTCGATCTTGACGATCTTGACGCCGTCTAGGCTTTCCATGACGGCGGTCGACAGGGCCGAGGTCTCGGCCATGGCCCCCTTGGCGGCCTTGGTGCTGCGCTTAGAAAATCGGCGCATGACGGACACAGCCAGGGGCGCAACGACCAGAACGCCGAACGACAGTCCCAGATCCTTGGTCATCATGACAATAATCGCCCCGACCACGGTCAGGAGGTGCTGGGTATAATTGACGACGCCAGAGGTCGCGGCCTCGCGGATCAGGCCCGCATCATAAAGCACAGATGAGACATATTCGCCTGAATGGGCGGTGCGCAGGCGGGCCAGATCGGCGCGGATCAGCTTGCCAAACAATTGCACCTGCACATCGCCAACAATGCCATTGCCGATGCGGTTGACTAGGCTGGCCTGGGTGATCTGGGCAAGGCCGCGGCCAAGGGCTAGGGCGGCTATGGTCAGGGGGATCATGATCATGGCCCCGGGCTTGTGCTGGACCATTAATTGATTGATCGCCGGATCCAGGATCTGGATCAGAAGGGCGCTCAAGGCCGCCACAATCACGGCGCACAGGACAGAGACGCTCAGCCCCTTCCAGCGCGGGGCCAGATAGGTCTTCACTATGCGCCCAGCCAGGGCCTGATTGCTGGCCTCCGCGGTCGATGCAGGGTTTTGTATCGTCATAGCCGATGGGTTGACCGATGTGGCGGCGAAGTCAAGACGCACCAAGGCTTCCGTTCTGGCTCAGATGGCCTTATCGAGGGGCTTCAACAAGGAACCATGATCTTGTCAGGCTTTGATCTATCGACACCCGCGGGCCGCCGCCGGGCCTATCT
>CANGCO010000097.1 GCA_947452365.1 Caulobacteraceae bacterium | reverse complement strand
CTGGTTTATAATGGCTTTTGGTTTGCGCCTGAGCGCGAAATGCTGCAGGCGGCGATCGATTATTCGCAGGCCCAAGTGACCGGCCAGGTGCGGGTCAAGCTCTATAAGGGCAATGTTTCAATCATTGGCCGCACCAGCCCCTATAGCCTGTATGATCAGGACCTGGTGACCTTCGAAGAAGGCAAGGTCGCCTATGATCACCGCGATGCCGGCGGCTTTATCAAGCTCAATGCCCTGCGCCTGCGGGTTCTGGCCAAGCGTAACCGCCGCTAGGCTGGACGCCATGAATTTTTGATGAACCCCTAGACCTTATGGCCTAGGCTGACCTAGAGACAGGGCTATAACCGCAAGGAGATACCCATGGTCCGCCCGTACCTGACAGTTATGGCCCTGGCCATATTGGTGACCAGCGGACCTGCCGCGCCGGTGTTTGCCAAGGACCCAGGTCCTGTTCCGGCGACCCAGCAGGCCAATAGCTATTATGTCAGCGGCCTAGCCAGCCTTAAGGCGGCCTTGGCGCTTCAGCCCAATACCGGCAAGGCCAAGAATGTCATCCTGTTTATCGGTGATGGCATGGGCATTAGCACCATTACTGCCTCGCGCATCTATGCCGGCCAACAGGCTGGGCGCGATGGGCCGTCCAATAGCCTCTCGTTTGAGGCCCTGCCCTATCTGGCCCTGTCCAAGACCTATAGCCACGACTCCCTGGTCACCGATAGCGCGCCGAGCGCCTCGGCCATGATGACCGGGGTCAAGACCAAGAATGGCGCGATCGGGGTCGATGGGTCAGTGATTGAAGAGGACTGCGATTCCCTTAAGACCTCAAAGGTCACCAACCTCGCTGAATTGGCCAAGGCTGCCGGGCGGTCGACCGGCGCGGTGACCACCACCCGCATAACCGATGCCACGCCCGCCGCGACCTATGCCCATACCCCCTTTCGGCGTTGGGAGGGCGATCAAGACATGCCGCCTGAGGCCAAGGCCGCTGGCTGTATTGATATTGCCCGCCAACTCGTCGAGGCCCCTTTTGGCGGACCGCTTGATGTGGTTATGGGCGGCGGCCGGTCGCGGTTTCGCCCCGATGATCAAGGCGGCAACCGCACAGATGGGCTGGACCTAATCAAGGCCTGGCAGACCAAGGCTGGCCCTGACGGGGTCTATGTCAGCACAGCGGCGCAACTGGCCGCCCTTAAGCCTGGCCAAACCAAAAAGATTCTTGGCCTATTTGCGGAAGACCACATGCCCTATGAGGCCGAGCGCGCCTTGCTCGGCCAGGATAAGCCGACCTTGGCGGCCATGACCGTTGCCGCGATCGATGCCCTATCGACCAATCCCAAGGGCTATTTTTTGCTGGTTGAAGGCGGGCGCATTGATATGGGCAGTCATGCCAATAATGCCTACCGCACCTTGACCGAAACGGTTGAGCTGTCCAAGGCCGTGTCCGCGGCCCTGGCCAAGGTTAATCTCAAAGATACGCTGATTATTGTCACGGCCGATCACAGCCATGGCCTGGTCATTTCCGGCTATCCCAGCCGCAATGCGCCCATTCTGGGCCTTGCTGATGAGCCCGGCTCGATCACGCACCAACCGGTGAAGGCCCGCGATGGCAAGCCCTATACCATCTTGTCCTTTGCCACCGGTCCGGGTGGCCCGGAAGGAAATGATGTGCGTGATGATTTGAGCCAAACCAATACCCAAGATCCCGACTATCGTCAGCAGGCAGGCATTCCCGCCAATTCCGCCGCACATGGCGGCGAGGATGTCGCCATATTTGCCGGTGGCCCTCAGGCGCATCTGTTTCACGGCGTGGTTGAAGAGAGCTATATTTTCCAAGTTATGCGCCACGCTTTGGGGCTTTAAACCTGCGGCGATTAACCTCAATCTGATCACAAGACTTGCACCTTGATCAGAAAGGCGTATTTCCCTCTCGCAATCGTGATTTGCGAGATGAGGCGAATATGACGGTGGACCTGAAACGTTCGGCGGTAACGGTCCCTATGGGCGATGCGGCAGCCCTTGAGCTGACCATATTAATGCCCTGCCTGAATGAGGCCGAGACCATAGAAGTTTGCGTCCGCAAGGCGCTCGGCTTCCTTAAGCGCTCGGGCGTGTCCGGCGAGGTCCTGATCGCCGATAATGGCTCCACCGACGGCTCGCAAGGCTTGGCCGAATCGCAAGGCGCGCGCGTCGTTGCGGTCCCAGAGCGCGGCTATGGCGCAGCCCTATTGGGCGGCATCAAGGCCGCCAAGGGCCGCTATGTGATCATGGGCGATGCCGATGACAGTTATGATTTTGAAAACCTCGACACCATGGTTGAACGGCTGCGCGCGGGCGCGGACCTGGTCATGGGCAATCGTTTCCTAGGCGGCATCGAAAAGGGTGCCATGCCCTTCCTCCATCGCTATCTCGGTAATCCCGTTCTGTCCTTTATCGGCAAGCTGTTCTTCAAGATTCCGGTCAGTGATTTTCATTGCGGCCTGCGCGGTTTTAACCGCGACAGCATGCTCAGCCTTGGCCTGCAAAGCCCCGGCATGGAATTTGCCAGCGAAATGGTGGTCAAGTCGGCCCTGCATGAGCGCCGGATTGAGGAAGTCCCCACCACCTTGCGCCCGGATGGCCGCTCGCGCCCGCCGCACCTAAAGACCTGGCGCGATGGTTGGCGTCACTTGCGCTTTTTGCTGCTGCACAGCCCCGAATGGCTGTTCCTGTTTCCCGGCCTGATCATGATCGGCCTAGGCCTGGCCGGTGTCAGCCTCTTGGCCCATGGTGCCATCCAGATCACCCCGCATATTGAGCTGGACATCCACACCCTGGTCGCGGCCTGCTTCTCCTTCGTGATTGGCACGCAGCTGGTCATGTTCAGCGCCCTAGCCCGGCGCTATGCCATGATTGAGGGCGTGCTTCCGCCTGCCGGCAGCATGAAGAAATTCCTGCTGGGCATGACGCTGGAGCCGATCTTGCAAGGCGCCCTGGTGCTGTTTATCGCCGGCTGTATTGGCACGAGCTTTGCGCTTGGGCACTGGGCCAGTGTCGGATTTGGTCCAATTGTCTATAATGGCGTGGTCCGGGTCTTGGTGATTTCCTTGACCGCGATCACGGCCAGTATCCAGATCGCAGCGTCTGGGTTTTTGGCATCGGTCTTTACACTACGCCGCTAAACCGGGTACGGCTCGGCATGAGCCGTATTTGGAAATCTTGGGCCGTGTTTAAGGCCTGGCCGGTGCTTTTAGGCACACTGCTGGTTATGGCCGTCATATTGGTCAATGGCAGGCCGTCTGTCTTTACCGATACGGACGACTATTATGATCAGGGCCGCACCGTCATGCGCGACCTTTCGGCGCATTTTGTCACGCCTGTCCCCCTCACCTATCCAGACGATATTGCCGAAGCGGCTCAGAAAAAGGCCGATGAACGGTTTGCCCTGACCTCTATGGGGGCAAGATCGGCCTATTATGGCGTGTTCTTATATGTCGGCACCCTATTGGGCAGTCTGTGGCTGGTCTCCGCCATCCAGGCCCTGCTCGCCATTTGGCCGATGTGGCGCTTGTCCCAGGTCATTGCGCCAAGGGCCAGGCCCTGGACGTTTGGTCTGGTTTGCGCCGGGGTAGCGGCAGGCACGGCCCTGCCGCTGTTTGCCGGCTTTGCCATGCCCGATGTGTTTGCCGGCATTGCCATTCTTTGCGCGGTCTTGATCCTGATCTATCGCCATACCTTGCGACGGCGCGAACAGGCCATGATCTGGGCCTTGATGGCCATTTGTCTGAGCTTTCATGGCTCGCATACCATGACGGCCCTGTGTCTGGCCGTCCTGGCCGCCGGCATCATGCTGCTGCTCAAGGCGCCGTGGCGCGAGACTGTGTTTCGCTCCAGCCTGATCGTGGCCGCCGTGGTGGTTGGGTTCGCGGCCAATGCCCTCTATGCGCAAAGCGTCAAGGCCAAATGGGGCGAGGACCTGCGCAGGCCGCCCTTCCTAACCGCCCGGGTGCTGGCCGACGGACCGGGGCGGTCCTATCTGCGCGATATTTGCCGCTCGGCTACGCCCTATGTCCTTTGCCGGTTTCGCCATCAGGTTCTGGACGATAGCGACTATATCCTCTGGTCCGATGCCGAGGGCATAGGGGTGTTTAATCGCCTGTCCTATGACGACCGGATCGCACTGGAAAAGGAGGAGTTCCGCTTTGCCATAGGCACCGTCCTGCACGATCCGCTCGGCCAGTTTACCGCCGCCCTGCAAAACTGGTGGTGGCAGATGACCCTGATCTATGTCGAGGACCCGCTACGCAATCCTTATGTCTATTTGAATGATGGCTATTGGGGTGACACCAACCTGCCCTTGCTGATCCCCGATGCGGCCTGGTGCAAGCAGGACCGAGCCAATTGCCGCACGCGTCTGCGGATGGACCCGCTGCGGGCCTGGCATAGTAGCGTGTTTTTGCTGGCCCTGGCGTTTTTGGGCTGGCGCCTATGGCGCGGCGAGGCGGCAAGTGCACTGCGACAAAGGCAGTTGGTATTTGACAATGAGGTGATGAAGGCCACAGCGGCCTTGAGCCTATTGCTCGCGGGGTTCATCATTAATGCGGCGGTTTGCGGCATATTGTCGGGACCCTTTCCACGCTATCAGGCGCGGGTGGCCTGGCTGATCCCGCTAGCAGCCGGTTTGGTCGCTCAACGCCTAGCCAGACCAACGCCCAAGGAGACTGCGAGCCTTATGCTGAACTATTTTCAAGCGCGCTTTGTGGCCCTGATCGGCTGGCTTCGGCAGTGGCCGCTGTTTGACAAGGTCTATCGACTGATTGATCCGGCCTTTATGCGGTTTTGCGTGGTCGGCGGCGCGGGTTTTGTCGTGGATGCTGGCGTGCTCTATAGTCTGGTTGGTCTAGCGCATATGGGGCCGGTCCCGGCGCGGCTTTGCTCTTTCCTCGTTGCCATGCTGACCACCTGGACCCTGAACCGGCTCTGGACCTTTAGGTCCCTGCGCGGCCATCACCATCCGATTAAGGAAGCGGGGCTATACTTCCTGATCCAGATGTCGGGCGGAGCGGTCAATATTGCCACCTATTCCGCAGCCCTTGCGGTGTTTCCAGCTCTTGTGCATTGGCTGGTCATTCCATTGGCCATGGGCACGGCAACAGGCCTGGTGATCAATTTCCTTGGCTCCAAACACATAGCCTTTCCCAAGCCAAGGGCTGGCTAGGCACACAAAACGGGAGTGTTGCATGCGCGCGCCCATCGAACATGTCTATCCAGACCGCGCGAAACTAGAGGCCGCGCTGGTTGCCGCCATAGAGGCCACTCTATTGGCCGCGATTGCCGCGCGCGGGGTGGCCTGTATAGCCTTGAGTGGCGGTTCAAGCCCGATTTCTGTCTATAAGGCCCTGAGCCAAAGGGACCTGCCCTGGTCGCAAGTGCAATTGACCTTGACCGATGAGCGCTGGGTGGATGCCAAGGACCCAGCCAGTAATGAGGCCATGATCCGCGCCACCCTGCTGCAAGGCCCCGCCGCCAAGGCGCGTTTTACCGGGTTTAAAACCCGCGCCGATACCCCCAAACAGGCCGAGGTCCAGATTGACGCGGCCCTGGCCACGCTGGCCCAACCCTTTGATCTGGTCCTGCTGGGCATGGGCGAAGATGCGCATACCGCCTCCTTGTTTCCCGGCAGCGAGGGGCTAGAAGCCGCCATGGACCCCTTGGGCACAGCTAGGGTGCGTGCAGTCCAGCCGATCGGCGGCACGGTCGCGCGGCTGTCCTTGAGCTTGCCCGTCTTGCGATCCGCAAGGCGCATTATCCTCTTGATAACCGGCGCGCGAAAATGGGCCGTATATCAAAAGGCGTGTCAGGCCGGCCCTGTGCTCGAGGCTCCGATCCGCGGCCTACTGCACAATGGCGCGGTTCCAACCGAAGTTTTTTGGGCGCCCTAGCCTGATTTCAGGGTTGAGAGATCGTCAGGCCCGCCAAAAATTACACGCTTCAGGCGTAAAAATACATTTATTTGCAACCATGCATGAATTTGCACTAGTCAATGCCTAGTTTTATGTATCAAAATGCGTCGTCAGGATAAACCATCCGAGATTCAAAACGAAGCTTGCAGGTCGAGAACACCATGGGCGCAGTCAAAACCAACGCGGACGATCAGCCGCATCCCCTCGATGTCGCATTGGGCCAAAGCGTCCGACTCCGACGCAGGGCCCTTCGCATGTCGCAACAGGCCTTGGCCGATGCGAT
>CANGCO010000096.1 GCA_947452365.1 Caulobacteraceae bacterium | reverse complement strand
GCCTTTTGCCGAATCACCTCTAATCTGAGTGCCCATGACCCGCTATATTTTCATCACTGGCGGCGTGGTTTCCTCGCTTGGAAAAGGCCTCGCCTCCGCCGCTCTTGGCGCGCTTCTACAAGCGCGCGGTTTTTCTGTGCGTCTGCGCAAGCTTGACCCCTATTTGAATGTCGATCCGGGCACCATGTCGCCCTATCAGCACGGCGAAGTCTTTGTCACAGATGACGGGGCCGAAACCGATCTGGACCTTGGCCATTATGAGCGCTTTACCGGCGTCTCGGCGACCAAGGCCGATAATATAACGACCGGCCGCATCTATCAGACCATTTTGGAAAAAGAGCGGCGCGGCGACTATCTTGGCGCGACCGTCCAGGTCATTCCGCATGTTACTGATGAGATTAAGCGCTTTGTCCTCACCCCAGCCTTTGATGAAGCGGGCCGTGAGGTGGATTTTGTGCTGGTCGAGATCGGCGGCACGGTCGGCGATATTGAGGGTCTGCCGTTTTTCGAGGCCATTCGCCAACTGGGCCAGCAATTGCCGCGCGGCCAGTCCTGTTATGTGCATCTAACCCTTCTGCCGTTTATCAAGACGGCTGGCGAGATGAAGACCAAGCCGACCCAGCACTCGGTCAAGGAATTACGCTCGATTGGTATTCAGCCCGATATCTTGCTGTGCCGCTGCGAACAGTCGATCCCGCCGGAAGAAAAGCGCAAGATCGGCCTATTCTGTAATGTGCGGGAATCGGCCGTAATCGAGGCGATGGATTCTTCTAACATCTATGCCGTGCCGCTGGATTATCATGCCCAGGGCCTCGATGCCGAGGTCTTGGCCGTGTTCGGCATGACCGATGCGCCGGCGCCCAACCTGTCGCGCTGGACCTCGATTTCCGACACAATGACCCATCCCGATGGTGAGGTCACGATCGCGGTTGTCGGCAAGTATACTGTGCTGAAAGATGCTTATAAGTCTCTAATCGAGGCCTTGGTACATGGCGGCGTGGCCAATAATGTCAAGATTCAGCTCGATTGGGTGGAATCAGAGACGTTTGAAGGCGAGGCGGGGGCCGCGGCGGCCCGGCTCGAAGGCGTGCATGGCATATTGGTGCCCGGCGGCTTTGGCGAACGCGGGGCCGAGGGCAAGATTCGCGCCGCACAGTTCGCACGCGAGCGTAAAATTCCTTATTTTGGCATATGTTTTGGTATGCAGATGGCCGTAATCGAGGCGGCACGTAATGTCGCTGGGATTAAGGACGCTTCGTCAACCGAATTTGGCCCAACCCCCAATCCCGTTGTTGGCCTGATGACGGAATGGGTACAGGGCAATCAGCGCCAGGTGCGGCAAGAAGGCGATGATCTGGGCGGGACCATGCGCCTGGGGGCCTATGAGGCGCATCTGACGCCCGGCTCCAAGGTCTGCGAAATCTATGGCGGATCAACCGTCCAAGAGCGCCACCGCCATCGCTATGAGGTCAATATCGCCTATCGCGACCAGATCGAGGCCGCGGGCCTAAAATTCACCGGCCTGTCCCCCGATGGTATTTTGCCCGAAATTGTCGAGCGTCAGGACCATCCGTGGTTTGTTGGCGTCCAATACCACCCCGAACTCAAATCCCGCCCCTTCGCGCCCCACCCCCTATTTGCCAGCTTCATCAAGGCGGCCAAGGTGCAGAGCCGATTGGTTTAACAGAGTTTCCTCACCTCACTTGAACTCCCCGGCGGTTTAGGGCATACACCGCCGCTCATTCGGTGGGCCTAGGCTCCTCGACCCTTAATTTATGCCGCGAGCAAGAGACAAGTTCCATGGCCGTTCCTAAGCGTAAAGTATCCCCCTCCCGCGCTGGTATGCGCCGTTCGCACCAGGCTCTTGGCGCCAATTCCTATGTCGAAGACAAGGAAACCGGTGAACTGCGTCGCCCGCACCATGTCGATCTGAAGACCGGCATGTATAATGGTCGTCAGGTCATTACACCAAAGGCAGACTAGTCTAACCCGTTTGCGCCGGTGCGGTTTGTCGCACGAGCGCTTGTACGGTTGATCAATCGGCGGCGCGTGAGGTAAAGCCTTACGCGCCGTTTTGCATTTTTGCGCTGTTTCCCCGCCCTATTGCCTGCCCTAGTGCCCAGGAGGCCTTCATGACCGAGATTGTCGATATTCTTGCCCGCGAAATCTTGGACAGCCGCGGCAATCCCACGATCGAGGTTGATGTGGTACTGGAAGATGGCGCGTCTGGCCGTGCTGCTGTGCCGTCAGGGGCCTCAACCGGAGCGCATGAAGCGGTTGAGCGGCGCGATGGCGATAAGGGCCGCTATCAGGGCAAGGGCGTGCTCCAGGCTGTCGCTGCGGTCAATGGCGAGATCTTTGACGCCCTGTCTGGACTGGATGCGGAAGATCAGCGCCGAATCGATTCGCTATTGATTGATCTGGACGGCACCCAGAATAAGAGCCGCCTTGGGGCCAATGCGATCTTGGGCGTATCGCTAGCCGTGGCCAAGGCCGCGGCCGATAGTGCCGCCCTGCCGCTTTATAAATATGTCGGTGGGGTTTCAGCCCGGACCCTGCCTGTGCCGATGATGAATATTATTAATGGCGGCGCGCATGCGGATAACCCCATTGATATCCAAGAATTCATGATCCTGCCCACGGGCGCGCACAGTTTTGCTGAGGGTCTGCGTATGGGGGCCGAGATCTTCCATGGCTTGAAAAAAGCCCTCAAGGATGCGGGCCATAACACCAATGTCGGGGATGAGGGCGGGTTTGCGCCCAATCTGGCGTCTGCCGAAGAGGCCTTGGCCTTTATCGTCAAGGCTGGCGAGGGCGCAGGCTATCGGGTCGGCGATGATTTCGTATTGGGCCTAGACGTGGCCTCGACAGAGTTTTTCAAGGATGGCCGCTATCACCTAACCGGCGAGGGCAAGGTGCTGGATCAGGGCGGTATGGTCGATTATCTAGCCGGTCTTGCTGCGCGCTTCCCGATTGTCAGTATTGAGGATGGCTGTTCAGAGGATGATTTTGAGGGCTGGAAGCTATTGACCGACCGCCTGGGGGCCAAGGTGCAACTGGTCGGGGACGATTTGTTTGTGACCAATCCTTTGCGCCTGGCCGACGGGATCAAGGCGGGTCTAGCCAATTCAATCCTGATTAAGGTCAATCAGATCGGCACATTGTCCGAAACCCTTGATGCGGTCGATATGGCCCACCGCGCTGGTTATACAGCGGTGATGTCGCATCGGTCCGGCGAGACCGAAGACGCCACTATTGCCGATCTGGCCGTGGCCACCAATTGCGGACAGATCAAGACTGGCTCCCTGGCTCGCTCGGACCGGCTGGCCAAATATAATCAATTGCTGCGCATTGCTGAAGAATTGGATGATCAGGCGATTTATGCTGGGCGCGGCGCCCTAAAGGGGCGCTAGGGCCGGTTATCAAGGATTTGGTAATCATTGCTTAAGCCGCGCCATGAATAATCAGTATCTTATGGCGCGTGCGCCTTGGAGCAGGCTAGTGTTGGCAAATCTGCGACCCTATTGGCCCATCACGGCGATCGGACTTCTGATTGCCTATTTCGCCTTTCATGCCCTGGTTGGTGAGGGGGGCTTGCTGACCTGGTCACAGCGCTCAAAGACCCTGTCGCAGCGTACAGAGCAATTAGAGACCCTACGCCGCGAGCGCACCGAGCTTGAGGCCCGTGCTCAGCTTTTGCGCGACACCAGTCTTTCGCGTGACCTTTTGGAAGAGCGGGCGCGATCGCTCATTGGGTTTTCTGATCCAAGGGATTATGTGGTGCGCTTGGCGCCTGCGGCCTAGAAACCGCCGAAAATATTTGCGATAGAGTGGCCACTTGAAGCCAGGCCTTGGGAGACTCCGATGGCGCGAGCGCGCAAGATTGCCAGCCCCGGCCCTATGACCTCGAGCAAGGGCGAGCTACTCAAATTCTATCGCGACATGCTCTTGGTGCGACGCTTTGAGGAGCGGGCCGGACAGCTTTATGGCATGGGCCTGATTGGCGGGTTCTGCCATCTCTATATTGGCCAAGAAGCCATTGCGGTTGGCATGCAATCGATCCAGTTGGCGGGCGACCAGATCATTACCGGCTATCGCGACCACGGCCATATGCTGGCGGCGGGCATGGATCCGCGCGAGGTGATGGCAGAATTGACAGGACGTGCCGGCGGATCGTCACGCGGCAAGGGCGGATCGATGCATATGTTCTCGACCGAGGCGGGGTTTTTTGGGGGCCATGGCATAGTCGGCGCCCAGGTCTCGCTCGGGACGGGCTTGGCGCTTGCTAATCAGTATAAGGCCAATGGCAAGGTGGCCTTTGTCTATTTTGGCGATGGGGCCGCTAATCAGGGTCAGGTTTATGAGAGCTTTAATATGGCCTCGCTCTGGAAATTGCCGGTCGTCTATGTGGTCGAAAATAACCAATATGCCATGGGTACCAGCATTGAGCGGTCATCATCCGAAACCCATCTGTATCGGCGCGGCGTATCCTTTAATATTCCCGGCGAAGAGGTCGATGGCATGGATGTTGAGGCCGTGCGTGAGGCTGGCGCGCGGGCAGCGGCTTTTGCTCGCGACGGCAATGGCCCCTATATTCTCGAGATGAAGACCTATCGTTATCGCGGTCACTCCATGTCCGATCCGGCCAAGTACCGGACCAAGGAGGAGGTCGATAAGGTCAAAAAGACCCGCGATCCGATCGATCACCTGCGCGAAGTCTTGGAAACCAAGGGCTGGGCCGATGAGGCTGCGCTCAAGGCGTTCGATGCCGAGGTTAAGGCCATTGTGGCTGATGCTGCCGAATTTGCCCGCACCTCGCCAGAACCCGATCCAGCAGAACTCTATACCGACGTTTATCTCGAGGCCGCCCCATGAGCATCGATATCCTGATGCCGGCCCTGTCTCCGACCATGGAGGAGGGCACGCTGGCCAAGTGGCATGTGGCGGTCGGCGATACGGTCAAGGCCGGTGATGTGATCGCCGAGATCGAGACCGACAAGGCCACCATGGAGGTCGAAGCGGTTGATGAGGGCGTGATTGAGGCCTTGCTGGTGCCTGCTGGTACCGAAGGGGTCAAGGTCAATACCCTGATCGCGCAATTGGCTGGTGGGGCATCCTCCAATCCTCCCCCCAAGGGGGAGGGGGACCGCGAAGCGGTGGAGGGGGCTAGTGCGGCAAGGCCCCCATCCCCGGCTTCGCCGGGACTTCCCCCAAAAGGGGAAGATTTTACGGTCGTGGCGGCTGAGGGGGCCAGCCCTGTCTTAGCGGATCCAGACCTTCCCGAAGGCACAGTCTTCATCAAGCAAACTGTCCGAGATGCCCTGCGCGACGCCATGGCTGAGGAAATGCGCCGCGATGACGGCGTGTTTTTGATGGGCGAAGAAGTGGCCCAATATCAAGGCGCCTATAAGGTCAGCCGCGAGCTTTTGCAGGAATTTGGTGCGCGCCGGGTGATTGATACCCCCATTACAGAGCATGGCTTTGCCGGGCTTGGTGTTGGCGCGGCCATGGCAGGTCTAAAGCCGATTGTCGAATTCATGACCTGGAATTTTGCCATGCAGGCGATCGACCAGATCATCAATTCCGCGGCCAAGACCCTGTACATGTCTGGCGGCCAGATCAGGGCCTCGATCGTGTTTCGCGGTCCCAATGGGGCGGCCTCAAGGGTCGGTGCCCAGCACAGTCAGGACTATTCGTCCTGGTATGCGCATGTGCCTGGGCTGAAGGTCGTGGCCCCCTATGACGCCGCCGACGCCAAGGGCCTGCTCAAGGCCGCGATCCGCGATCCTAATCCAGTCGTATTTCTTGAGCATGAAATGCTCTATGGCACCGAATTTGACGTGCCTCAGATCGATGATTTTGTCGTGCCCATCGGCAAGGCCAAGATCCGCCGTGCTGGGACCCATGTCACGATCACCGCCCATTCGCGCATGGTCGGCTTGGCCCTTAAGGCCGCTGAAGTGCTAGCGGCAGACGGGATTGAGGCCGAGGTGATCGATCTTCGCACCCTTAGGCCGCTCGATCATGCCACCATATTGGCCAGTGTGCGCAAGACCAATCGTCTGGTAACGGCCGAAGAAGGCTGGGGGTCTATGGGGGTCGGGGCTGAGATTATTGCCCGTGTGGTCGAGCACGCCTTTGATGATCTCGATGCGCCGCCCATGCGGGTCTGTCAGGAAGATGTGCCCTTGCCTTATGCGGCCAATCTTGAGGCCTTATCGCTGCCAACGGTGGATAAGATCGTCCAGGCCGTTCGCGCCGTCTGTTATGTGAGCTAAGCCCATGTCCGTTGAAATTCTGATGCCGGCCCTGTCTCCGACCATGGAGGAGGGCACGCTGGCCAAGTGGCATGTGGCGGTGGGTGATGTGGTTAAGGCCGGTGATGTGATTGCCGAGATTGAGACCGACAAGGCGACCATGGAGGTCGAGGCGGTTGATGAGGGCGTGATTGAGGCCTTGCTGGTGC
>CANGCO010000095.1 GCA_947452365.1 Caulobacteraceae bacterium | reverse complement strand
CGTTTGCTGATCCCCGGTAGCTCAGTTGGTAGAGCAGTCGGCTGTTAACCGACTTGTCGCAGGTTCGAGTCCTGCCCGGGGAGCCAGGGCTCCCAAGACAAAACTTAGAACCATATCGTCCTACCAAACCCCGATGTTTGGCAGCGAGGCCCAGGGTTCAGCGACGGGTTGGGCGCTACCCTTTTGCAAGAGCTCAAACGATATGCCGTCGGGCGAGCGGACAAAGGCCATGCGGCCGTCGCGCGGTGGGCGGTTGAGGGTCACGCCGCCATCGATCAGTTTTTGGCACAGCGCATAGATGTCCTCGACCTCAAAGGCCATATGGCCAAAATTGCGGCCACCCGTATAGGCTTCGGGGTCCCAATTATAGGTCAGTTCAATGCTGGGCGAGCGATTGGCCTTGGCCTTGTCGACGTCTCCGGTTGCGCAGAGAAACACGAGGGTAAAACGCCCGGCCTCATTGTCGTAGCGGGCGATCTCGACCAGGCCCAGCTTGTTGCAATAAAAATCCAGCGAGGCTTCAAGATCCGTGACCCGAACCATGGTGTGAAGATATTCCATCTCGCTCGTCCTTCTATTTTGGCCAATCTGGGTTGGGGCCGTCCCAACCGGTCTGTTTGCGCACCATGGGGATATAGACCCGCTTGGGCAGGGCATAAAGCACCTTGAGCATCCAGGTAAAGCGGCGCGGAAAACTAATCTCGACCGCCTTAGAGGCCATGCCGTCGGTCATATAGCGGGCGGCGCGGTCTGGGCTGATCATGAACGGCTTTGGAAAGCCATTATCGTCCTGGGCCGGGGTCTCGACAAAGCCAGGTGTGGCCACCTGAACCCGGATGCCAAGCGGATCAAGCTCGATCCGCAAGGTCTCGGCCATATTGATCAAGGCCGCCTTGGACGCGCCATAGGCGGCGGCGGTTGGCATGCCGCCAAAGCCCGTCGCCGAACTCACGATCAGGACCTGACCCTGCCCCCGCGCCAACATGGCGGGAACCAGGGGCGCTAAGGCATTGGCCACGCCCATGAGATTGACCTCAAAGGTCTGGCGAAACAGGGCTGGATCGGGCCTTCGCGAATCGACCGGCAGATAGACCCCGGCATTGAGCACGGCCAAGGCAATCGGGCCAAACTGGGTCTCGATCGCGTTTGCCGCCGCGGCCATGGCCTCTGTATTAGAAACATCCGCGGCGAATACGGCAATCTGACCCGGCGATTCTGCGGCCAGGGCCGCCAGCGCCTCAGCCCGGCGCGCCGTGACCGCAACGCGCCATCCTTGTGACACCAGCCGCCTGGTCAAGGCCAGACCAATACCGGAACTCGCCCCCGTCACCCAGGCCACACCGTCATTTGGCACTGACGGCCTTGCAATTAGCGACATGGGCGACTCCTAGGGGCAAAGAATATGGGCGGTATGGATAGGCTACGGTAGGATCTGGCGTCTGGATCATGCCGTCTCTTGCGAAGCGGCAAGGTTTAGGCCAAGCCTTAGACATAGTGACCGATAAGGGCCTTGAAGCATGATCCGTGTGAACAGTGTTGTCGATGCGATTGGCAATACGCCCTTGATCCGGTTGAACCGGATCAGCGCCGCCACAGGCTGTGAGATCTGGGGCAAGGCCGAATTCATGAATCCGGGCCAGTCGGTCAAGGATCGCGCTGCCCTCTATATTATTCGCGATGCTGAAAAGCGCGGCCTATTGCGGCCCGGCGGTCTGATCGTCGAGGGCACGGCCGGCAATACCGGCATTGGCCTGGCCATGGTCGCCGCCGCCTTAGGCTATCGCTGTGCCATCGTCATTCCCCGCACCCAGAGCCAGGAAAAAAAGGACGCCATCCGCCTGATGGGGGCTGAACTAATCGAGGTCGATGCGGTGCCGTATGCCGACCCTGGCAATTATGTGCGCTATTCAGGACGGCTAGCGCAGGAGCGCGCCGCGACCGAGCCCAATGGCGTCATCTGGGCCAATCAGTTTGATAATCTCGCCAATCGTCTGGCACATTTTGAGACCACGGGCCCGGAAATCTGGGACCAGACCGGCGGCAAGATTGACGGGTTTGTTAGCGCTGTCGGCACCGGCGGCACCCTAGCGGGCACAGCCATGGCCCTTCGCGAGCGCAAGCCCAATATCGCCATTGCCTTGGCCGATCCATTTGGGGCCAGCCTCTATAGCTGGTACTCAAACGGCGAATTAAAGGCCGAAGGTAGCTCGATCACCGAAGGCATTGGTCAGGGCCGGATTACCGCCAATCTTGAAGGCCTGAGCATTGATTATGCCTATCAAATCCCAGACGCCGAGGCATTGGATCTGGTGTTTGATCTGGTCCAGCATGAGGGCCTGTGCCTCGGCGGTTCAGCGGGCATGAATCTGGCAGGCGCTGTGCGTCTTGCGCGCGATCTGGGGCCGGGCAAGACCGTTGTGACCATTCTTTGCGATCATGGGTCGCGCTATCAGTCCAAATTGTTTAATCCAGCATTCTTAAGCGAACGCGGCCTGCCGGTTCCCTCCTGGCTTTGAAGGTGTCATGACCCAAGATCCCCTCGTCTCTACGGACTGGCTATTCGACCACCTTGCGGCGCCGGATGTGCGCATTGTTGATGCCAGCTGGTTCATGCCGGGCTCGGAACGCAATCCGCGCAACGAATACGAACAGATCCACATTCCGGGCGCTGTGTTTTTCGATATTGACGAGATTTCCGACACAGACAGCCCCCTGCCCCATATGGCGCCCTCGCCTGAAAAATTCTCGTCGCGCATGCGCAAAATGGGCATTGGCGATGGCTATCGGGTGGTGATCTATGATTCCCAAGGCGTGTTTTCGGCGCCCAGGGTCTGGTGGACCCTGCGCCTAATGGGGCATGAGGATGTGGTTGTGCTCGATGGCGGCCTGCCCAAATGGCTGGCCGAGGGTCGCCCAACCGAGGACATGCCACCGCCGCCGCGCGAACGGCACTTTACGGCAAGGCTCAATAGCGATCTGGTCCGCGATGCCGGACAGGTCCTGCGCGCGCTTGGCAATGGCCGCGAGCAATTGCTCGATGCGCGCCCGGCGGGCCGGTTTACCGGTGAAGTGCCCGAGCCTCGCGCTGGCCTTCGCGGCGGCCATATGCCAGGGGCGCACAACCTACCTGCGGGGACATTGAGCGCAGCGGATGGCACCTTCTTAGCCGCCGAAAAGCTTGAGGCCGCCTTTATCAAGGCTGGGATTGATTTGTCCAAGCCTGTGGTCACGACCTGCGGCTCTGGCATTACTGCCTCGATTCTAGCGCTGGGGCTGGCCCGTCTGGGCCACTGGCGCACGGCGGTCTATGACGGGTCCTGGAGCGAATGGGGCGGACGCGAAGACCTGCCTGTGGTTACTGGCCCAGCCTGACATGACCGCAAGTCTGTCCATTGCCGCAGTGTATGAGCGCCAGGTTGGGGCCAGCATAGCCCGGATCTGGGAAAACGTGTTTGACTGGCAACATCTCGATGCCTTGCATGAGACCAGTTTTGCCGCCGTCAGCCTGATTGACAATGACCAGAGCGGCTGGCGCATTGCCCTGACCAGCCAGCCTGGCGATGCGGCCCGCGGCCAAGTGTTGAAACTGTATGCGGACCGGAAAAACCATGCCTATCGGGTCGTGACCGAACAGGGCCTCGGCGCAGGCTCTGAAATTCGGGTCCAGATGGCGCGCCAATCTGAACACCAGACCAAGGTCGTCATTACCTATCATATTGATGAGCAAGACCCGGCAAGGCTGGCCGCGATCGGCAAGGGCTTTGTCACCATCTATACCCGCCTCTGGGACGAGGACGAGGCCATGATGGTTCGGCGTGAGACCCTGAGCGCCAGGCCAAGCCTTCCGCGCAGCGCAAAGCCGCTAGACCTTGGCCCAGTGCAAGACCTGCCCCTGCCCAAGACCGTGACATTTGATGGCCAAGCCGTGCGCCTGGCCTTGGTAGATGGTCGGATAACCGCCTTTAGCGCTGTGTGCCCACATTGGCTTGGCCCCCTGGACGAGACCGAGATCGAGGACGGCACAGTGCGCTGTCCCTGGCACAATTACCGCTTTGATCTTCGCACCCATACGAGCTGTGACGGGCACGGCCTGACGCTTGCGCCCGTGCCCGAACTCACGGTGAAAGACGGCCGCGCCTGGCTTGGCTGGCCCGGCGAGGCACCAACCGCATGACCAAGCCCAGCCGCCCTAGCCAACAAACCCGCCTGCTGCACGATCAGGCAACCCCCATGGCCCCGGTCAAGACCGTCAATCCGGCGGTCCAGCGCGGCTCTACGATTTTGATGTCCGATTCTGATGCCCTGTATGATCATGGGCATATTACCTATGGCCGCGCAGGCCTGCCGATCCATCAGACTCTGTGCGATGCCTTGAGCGATCTTGAGGGGGGATTGGGCACGCGCCTGTTTCCCTCGGGTCTGGCGGCGATTACCGGGTCCTTGCTGGCCGTGCTGAATGCGGGCGATGGGGTGCTGTTGCCCGATTGCGCCTATGCGCCGACGCGCCGGTTTGGCGATACCGTCTTGAAGCGCATGGGGATTGAGGTGGTCTATTTCCCGCCCCGCGCCAGCGCCGAGGCGATTATGGCCCTCGCCACACCTCGGACCCGCGCCATTTTTCTAGAATCGCCAGGGTCACTGACGTTTGAGCTGCAAGATGTGCCCGCCATTGCCGCCCTGGCCAGGACCCGCGGCATCATCACGCTGATGGACAATACCTGGGGCGCAAGCCTGATCTTTAAGCCGCTCGCACATGGGGTCGATATCAGTATCCAGGCCCTGACCAAATATGTCGGCGGCCATTCGGACGTGTTTATGGGCTCGGCCTGCGCCAGTGATCCTGACCTATTGCAAAAGCTGGATGATCAGGTCTGGCAGATGGGCTGGGCGACCTCGCCGGACGATGCCTATCTGATGCTGCGCGGCCTTCGTACCCTCAATGTACGCATGAACCAGCACGCGGCCAGCACGCTTGATATCGCCAGCTGGCTGAACGCTCGGCCTGAGGTCAGCGAGGTCTTGTGCCCCGCCCTGCCCGGCGCACGCGGCTATGAGATCTGGAAGCGCGACTATACCGGCCTGTGCGGCCTTTTTAGCTTTACGCTCAAGCCTGGCCCAAGGCGGGCCGTGGAAGGTTTTATCAATGCGCTCGACCTGTTTGGTCTTGGCTTTTCCTGGGGCGGCTATGAGAGCCTAGCCATACCGTGCGACCCGCAACTGACCCGTACCGCCGCAGATCCAGACCTAAAAGGCCCCCTGATCCGCCTGCATATCGGGCTGGAAGACGCCTCTGACCTAAAGGCCGATCTGGACCAGGCGCTTAAGGTCTATGGCCAGATGGCGGGGCTCGCCTAGACCATATCCGCAATCTTGGCCTCTGCAGCCGCAACCAGAAAAGCGCTACGGGTCAGGCCAGACGACCTTGCCGCCTCATCCACGGCGCGCAAGACACCCGAATCGACCGAGATATTGACCCGCTCTGGCTTGCCTGATGCCGCCAGAACTGGCACCCGAAAGGCGATTGCCCCCGCCGCGAGGGCCTTGGCGACATCTGGATCACCGAGCAAGGCATCAAGACTGCGCGGTGCTGGCAAGATCTCGTTAGGGCCTGCGGTTTCAACATAAAGACGCAAGGCATCGAGCGCCCGCCGCGTCGCCTGATCCGCCGTCGTACCGGCTGTGACACAGCCGGGAAGGTCTGGAAAATAGACGCCCCAAAGACTGTTGGGTTCCTTCTCCAAAATGGCGATATAGTCCATAGCGCGTCCCTCGCGTCTGATCTGGCCGTTCAAATCCAACCTGCGGCCTTGGCAATACTTTTGGCGGTGCCTTGCGGAAGATCACCGCGCCCCTTGGGGACCGGTATCCGGCCGACCCGCTCATCATGGCCATAAACCGTATGGTCGCCGGTATTGCGCAGGATCAGCCAGCCCTCGGCCTCAAGGCGTTGGCGAATACGGCGCAGATCGGTTTCGACCGTTCCCATCGGCGCAAGCCTCATTAATCGTGTGTAATTTTATACACAAATTTATGCATAATGGCAAGGGACAGGCCTTGGCCACCCCGACAGGACTTGAACCTGTAACCGTCCGCTTAGAAGGCGGATGCTCTATCCAGTTGAGCTACGGGGTGAACAGGAAGCCTAGTGGGTCCAGGGCTGTTTGCGGCCATAGGCGAAATTATCCGCATAGGCCTTGAGGATCTTGCGCGCGATCTTGGGCTCTGTGACCTGGAAGGCAATGCCATGGGCTGCGGCATAGGCCACTGCCTCGTCCTTATCGGCAAAGCTTAAACGCACTTGGCCGTCCATATCGGTGGATTGGGTCCAGCCCATGAGCGGATCGGGGGCGCGGGCCGAGGCCGGCTCAAATTCCAGAACCCAGTCCTGGGTCTTGGCTTTTCCAGACTGCATGGCCGACTTGGCGGGCCGGTAAATTCGGGCAAGCATGGCAATGGCCTTATGTCTTAAAAGTCTG
>CANGCO010000094.1 GCA_947452365.1 Caulobacteraceae bacterium | reverse complement strand
CGCACGGCAGCGGTCATGACCTTCAAAAGGGTAGTGGGCGTGGACACGGCAGGTTTGTTTCTAACAGAGGAGACAGGTCAGGCTTGGGCAGATCAGTCGGCGCGGCGCAGATATTCGCCGGTTTCAGTGGAAACAATAATGCGCTCGCCCGTGCCCATATAGGGCGGGATCATGATGCGCATGCCATTATCGGCCTTGGCGGGCTTATAGGAGGACGAAGCGGTCTGGCCCTTAACAGTGGCCTCGGCCTCAATAACCGTCAAGACGACGGTTTCAGGCAGGGCAATGCCGATGGGCCGCTCTTCATGAAATTCCAGCACCACTTCCATGCCGTCCTGCAGGAACTGAGCGCGCTCTTCGCCGACAAAATCCTTATGCAGTTCGATCTGCTCGTAATTGGCCTTGTCCATAAACACCAGCATATCGCCCTGTTCATAGAGGAAGGTGTGATCCTTTTGCTCCAGACGCACGCGCTCGACCGTATCGGACGAGCGGAATCGTTCATTGAGCTTGCGCCCATCGATCAGGTTTTTTAGCTCGACCTGGGCAAAGGCACCGCCCTTACCGGGTTTGACATGAGCGGTCTTGACCGCGACCCAAAGGCCGCCATCGTGCTGGATGACGTTGCCGGGCTTGATGGCATTGCCGTTGATCTTCATGAGCGGGCTCGAGCTTTGGCGTTGATAGGGTGCCCCCCTGCGGCGGGCGCAGTCTGTCGGGAGCAATGGGGGCGGAACCTAGCCCTCGAGGGGCACAAAGGCAAGCCAAGCGGTGTTTTAGACCTTGGTTGCAGCGTGGGCGGCCTTGGTCTTGGCAAAAAACGCGGCAACCGCTGCCGGCGCGCCGTCGGGGTGGGTCCAGACCCCGGCACTGACGGCGATGAAATCGGCGCCCGCCTCAATCACCTCAGTGCAATTGTCCACAGTGATACCGCCAATCGCGACACAGGGCGTGGTCATGCTTTCTTGCCAGATGCTCAAGACCTCAAGCTCGGCCTGGGTCGTTGCATCCTTGGTCTGGGTCGGGAAGAAGGCGCCAAAAGCCACATAATCAGCCCCGCCCTCTGCCGCCTCCATAGCCAGGTGACGGCTGTCATGACAGGTGACCCCGATCATGGCGTCCGGTCCCATAATGCGCCGAGCGTCCTTTAGCGTGCCATCAGACTGACCAATATGCACGCCGTCACAGCCAAACCGGGCGGCCAGGTCTGGACGATCGTTTAATAGTACCGCCACCCCCATGGCATGGGCCACGGGCAGAACGGCCTTAACCACCTCGCCCAGATGGTCTTCACTAAAGTCTTTAAGCCGGATCTGAACCGCCGCCACATCGCCAGCGTCCAGGCACTGGGCCAGGAGCGCGGCAAAGGCCTTGGCATCATCAATGCGGGGCGGGGTAATCAGATAGAGGCGGGCGCGTGCGGTCATCCAAACTCGCCCTTGGCATAGCGCGTGGCCATCTTGGCGAGGGATAGGGGCTTGATGCTGGAGGCCTGGCCCGCTGCGCCAAACTGTTCAAACCTTGCCTTACAAACCGCCGCCATGGCGTCCTTGGCGGGCTTGAGATATTTACGCGGGTCAAATTCTTCGCGATTATCGTGCAAGATCTTGCGGATCTGGCCGGTCATGGCCAGGCGGTTATCGGTATCGACATTGATCTTGCGCACGCCGTGCTTGATGCCGCGCTGAATCTCTTCGACCGGCACGCCCCAGGTCTGGGGCATGTCGCCGCCATGGGCATTGATAATGTCCTGCAGGTCCTGTGGCACAGAAGACGAGCCATGCATGACCAGGTGAGTATTGGGCAGGCGCTGGTGGATTTCCTCAATCACATTCATGGCCAGAATGTCGCCATCGGGCTTGCGGGTAAACTTATAGGCCCCGTGCGAAGTGCCCATGGCAATGGCCAGGGCATCGACCCCGGTCATGCGCACAAACTCGACCGCCTGGGCAGGATCGGTCAGCAATTGGTCATGCGACAGCACGCCTTCGGCCCCGTGCCCGTCTTCGGCCTCGCCCATACCGCTTTCCAGCGAACCGAGGACGCCAAGCTCACCCTCGACCGATACGCCGCAGGCATGGGCCATTTCGGTAACCTTGCGTGTCACCTCGACATTGTACTCAAACGAGGCCGGGGTCTTGGCGTCTTCTTTCAGAGAGCCATCCATCATGACCGAGGTAAAGCCATACTGGATCGCCGTGGCACAGGTGGCTGGGCCATTGCCATGGTCCTGGTGCATACAAACGGGCAGGTGGGGATAGATCTCGACCAGGGCGTCGATCATGCGCGCCAGCATAATATCATTGGCATAGGACCGCGCGCCGCGGCTGGCTTGGATAATGACCGGCGCATTGACCGCATCGGCGGCCTCCATAATCGCCAGGCCTTGTTCCATATTATTGATATTAAAGGCAGGCACCCCGTAATCGTGCTCTGCGGCATGGTCCAGAAGCTGGCGAAGGGTAATGCGAGCCAAGGTATCTCTCCGTTAAAATTAAGGCTTGAAGGGGTCTAGGCCTCGAGCGCTGCAATGCCGGGCAAGGTCTTGCCCTCCATCCATTCCAAAAACGCGCCGCCGGCTGTGGAGACAAAGCTAAAATCGTCGGTCACGCCAGCATGGGCCAGAGCCGATACCGTATCGCCGCCGCCCGCTACGGCAATCAGCTTGCCAGACTTGGCCAGGGCGGCTGCGGCCTTGGCGGCGGCCACGGTTGCGGCATCAAAGGGCGGAATTTCAAACACGCCGAGCGGGCCGTTCCAGATCAAGGTCTTGGCCGACTGCATGACGCTAATCAGGCGCTCTGCCGTCTTTGGGCCAGCATCCAAGATCCGGTCCAAGGGCGCGATCGCGTCAAGTCCGCAGGTGCGAGATGGGGCCCCAGCTTCCATTTTCTCGGCGACCACCACATCAATGGGCAAAAGCAGTGCACAGCCCTTGGTCTTGGCCATGGCCATGATCTCGCGCGCCGTATTGGCCAGATCTTTCTCGCAAAACGAGGAACCAACCTCAATGCCTTGCGCAAACAAGAAGGTATTGGCCATGCCGCCGCCAATCGCCAAATGATCGAGGCGACCCACCAGATTCATTAAAAGATCCAGCTTGGTCGAAACCTTGGAGCCGCCAACAATGCCAAGCACCGGCCGCTGCGGCTTGCCAAGCGCCAGTTCCAGCGCCTCAAGCTCGCGGCGCATGGCCTGACCGGCATAGGCGGGCAACAGATGGGCTAGGGCTTCGGTCGAGGCATGGGCCCGATGCGCCGCAGAAAAGGCATCATTGACATAAAGATCGCCAAGCTGGGCCAAGGCCTTGGCAAAGTCAGGCGCATTGGCTTCTTCGCCCGCATGGAAACGCAGATTTTCCAGCAAGATCACATCGCCCGGCGTCAAGGCTGCGATCGCGGCCTGGGCCACGGGGCCGATACAATCAGAGGCAAAGGCCACCGGTGCCCCGATCAGGGCCGCCAGCGGCTCTGCCACCGGCTCAAGGCTCATGGTGGCGACCACCTTGCCCTTTGGCCGGTCAAAATGGGCCAGGAGCACGACAATCGCACCCGCCTTGCGCAGCACCTCTATCGTCGGCAGGGCCGCGCGCAGGCGGGTATCATCGCTGATCACCCCGTCTTGCAAGGGCACATTAAAGTCAACGCGCACCAGGGCGCGTTTGCCCATTAGGTCACCGGCCTGGTCTAGGGTTTTGAACACTTAAGCAGACCTTAAAGGAACTTGGCCATGACCAGGGCCGTATCGCTCATGCGCGTGGCAAAGCCCCACTCATTGTCATACCAAGACAGGACCCTCGCCAACTTGCCATCGACAACCTGGGTCTGGGGCAGGGCCACGGTCGAGGAGGCGGCCATGTGGTTGATATCGATCGAGACCAGAGGATCATTGGACACGTCCAAGACGCCCTTCAGATAGCCTTCCGACGCAGCCACCAGGGCGGCATTGATGTCTTCGGCAGTGACATCGCGGCTTGGGACGATCTTGAGGTCGACCACGGACACGTTTGGCGTCGGGACCCGAATCGAGGAGCCGTCCAGCTTGCCCTTAAGCTGGGGCAGGACCAGGCCCACGGCCTTGGCGGCGCCCGTCGAGGTCGGGATCATCGAGACCGCTGCCGCGCGGGCCCGGTAAAGATCCTTATGCATCTGGTCTAGGGACGGCTGGTCATTAGTATAGGAATGGATGGTGGTCATGTAGCCGCGCTCAATGCCGCATAGGGCATCGAGCACCTGGGCGACCGGGGCTAGGCAATTGGTGGTGCAAGAGGCATTGGAGACCACCAGATCAGAGGCGCTGATCTGGTCATGATTGACGCCATAGACAATGGTCTTGTCGGCATTGTCGCAGGGCGCGCTAACCAGGACCCGCTTGGCGCCAGCTTCGAGATGCGCAGAAGCGGCGGCCTTGGAGGTGAATATGCCGGTGCATTCCAGCGCAATATCGACGCCCAGTTCCTTATGCGGCAATTCGGCGGGGTTGCGGATGGCTGTAACGCGGATCTTGCCCGTGCCGACATCGATAAAGTCGACCCCCGAAGTCACCTTGGCCGGGAAACGGCCATGGACGCTGTCATAGCGCAACAGATGCGCATTGGTCTCGACCGGTCCCAGATCATTGATCGCGACAACCTCGATATCCTGACGTGCATGCTCGATAATCGAGCGCAAAACCAGACGACCGATCCGGCCAAAACCGTTAATCGCGACGCGAACTGCCATGGGACCAAGCTCCTAAAATGATCGCACAAATGCGAGGCAGGCCCCGCATTCACACCTATGAACAGGGCGTTTTGAGGCACCCGGCGGCGAAGTCAAGTCTATGGTCATTATGTCTAGCGTTGTCAGTAAGCCTGAGCTGCCCTAGAGCTTGGCCAAGGCCGCATCGGCTACCGCCTGAGCGGTAATGCCAAAGGCCTCATAGAGCTTTTCATAAGGCGCGCTGGCGCCAAAGCTGTTCATGCCGACAAAGCCGCCATCCTCGCCGATAAACCGCTCCCAGCCGAGCCGCACCGCCGCCTCAACAGCGACCCGCACCTTGGCCTTGCCGATCACACCGGCCTGGACCTTGGCATTTTGGCGGTCAAACAATTCCCAGCAGGGGGTGGAGACGACGCGCGTGCCTATGCCCTGAGCCTGCAGAAGATCGCGGGCAGCCAGGGCAATCGAAACCTCCGAGCCCGAGGCAAACAGGCTGACCCTGGCCTCGCCAAGGCCAGAGCTAGCCAATTCATAGGCGCCCTGGGCAGACAGGTTGGAGGCCGAGGTCACGGTGCGGGCCGCGGGAACCTTTTGCCGTGACAGGGCCATAACCGTTGGCATGGCCTTTTCGGTCAGGGCACATTGCCAGCATTCGGCGGTCTCTACCGCATCGGCGGGACGCATGACCAAGAGGCCGGGCATGGCGCGCAAGGCGGCGAGGTGCTCGATCGGCTGGTGGGTGGGGCCGTCTTCGCCAAGGCCGATGGAATCGTGGGTCATGACGTGAATGACCCGCACCCCCATCAAGGCTCCAAGGCGAATGGCCGGCCGCGAATAGTCGGAAAACACCAGGAAGGTGCCGGAATAGGGAATGACCCCGCCATGCAGGGCCATGCCGTTCATGGCCGCCGCCATACCAAATTCGCGCACGCCATAATGCACATAGCGCCCGGCATAGTCTGGCGCATCAAAGGGCTTCATGCCGGTGGTGATGGTATTGTTAGAGCCGGTCAGGTCGGCTGATCCGCCGATCATTTCGGGTATGGCCGGGATCAGGGCCTCTAGGGCTGCGCCTGAATGCACGCGGGTGGCATTGTCAGGCTTGTCGATCACGGCCTTGGCAATATGGGCCTGCAGGGCGTCAAAAGCCGATTTTGGCAATTCGCCCTTGGCGGCGCGAATCAAGTCCTGGCCCTGGGCCGAGGCCTTGACCTTGGCATCCCAGGCCCGGCGCAGCTTGGCCCCGCGGCGGCCGACCTTGCGCCAGGCGGTCTCAATGTCTTCAGGAACGTCAAACGGCGCAGCCGTCCAGCCAAGCTTGGCCTTTGACGCCGCGATCTCCGCGGCATCGAGCACGCCATGGGTCTTGGGGTTGCCTTCAAAATTGGCCGAGCCCTTGCCGATCTTGGTCTTGGCGGCAATCAGGCTGGGCCGATCCTGCTTGATCGCCCAGGCCATGGCGCGGCGCAGGGCGCCCATATCATGACCGTCGACAGCCTTGACCGCCCAGCCAGCGGCCTTGAAGCGGGCCATCTGGTCGCCGACCTCGGCCATGCCGACCTTGCCGTCAATGGTGGCGTCATTATCGTCCCAGATCACGGTCAGTTTGGCGAGCTTCAGGCGGGCGGCGAGGGAAATCGCCTCATGGCTAATCCCCTCCATCAAACAGCCATCCCCGGCCATGACCCAGGTGCGGTGGTCGATCAGGTCCTCGCCATAGCGCGCCGCCATCGACCGTTCGGCCATGGCCATGCCAACAGCGGTGGCCAGGCCCTGGCCCAGCGGGCCGGTGGTGGTTTCAACGCCGGGCGTATGACCAAATTCGGGGTGGCCGGGGGTCTTGGAGCCCCATTGGCGAAAGCCTTCCAATT
>CANGCO010000093.1 GCA_947452365.1 Caulobacteraceae bacterium | reverse complement strand
TTTATTGTTCAGGGCGAGGGCGGGGCCGAGGCGTGTCTGCGTCCAGACTTTACCCTGCCGGTCGCCTTGCAGCACCAGCAATCGGGCGCGCGGACCGGGCGCTATGTTTATGAGGGCAAGGCGTTTCGCGTCTCGCCCAAGGGCTCGCAGCGCGCTGAAGAGTTTTTGCAGATCGGCATGGAGGCCTTCGAGACGGGCAATCCAACCGCAGCCGATATCGAGATTGCGGCCCTGGCCTGGCAGGCGAGCCTGGCGGGCGGGCGATCGGACCTGTCCATGCGCCTTGGCGATGTCTCGCTGTTTTCGGCCTTTATCGGCGCTCTAGCCCTGGCCGAGCCGCTGGCGGCGCGATTGAACCGGGCGTTTGCCCGTCCACGTACCTTAAAATCAGAGCTTGCCCGCGCCCAGATAGGCGAGGCCGCACCGCGCTCTGGCGACCGCTTGGCTGGCGTGCTGGCCGGTTTGGGTGAGGCCGAGGCGGCAATGGTCTTGCAAGAATTATGGGATCTGGCTGGGATTCAGCCCGTGGGCGGACGCTCGACCGCCGAAATCGTGCATCGCTTGTCCGAGCGCGCCGAAATGGCCAGCGCGCCGCGCCTGACCGCCGCCCAGGCTGATCTGATTGGCCGGTTCTTGGCGATTGATGATGTCCCGCAAAAGGCCCTTGATGCCGTCGCCAGCCTAGCGCGCGAGGGCGGGGCAAGCCTAGACCAAGCCTTACAGGCTTGGCAGGACCGATTGAGCGGCCTGGTCGCTGCCGGTGTGCCTCAGGAGCGTCTGAGCCTGTCCACCGCCTTTGGCCGCGCCTTTGGCTATTATGACGGCGTCCTGTTCGAGGTGACCAGCGAAGCGCTGGGGGCCGAGCGGCCGGTGGCGGGCGGCGGGCGCTATGATGCTCTGCTGGCGCGGCTTGGCGGCACTGTGGACCCAAGGGTCGGGGCGGCGGGCTGTATGGTTCGCCCCTGGCGCGCCTTTCATAATTCTGAGCAGGGGGTGGCCTAATGACCGATCTGGTAAGCCAACCCCTGACGCTGGCCTTCCCGTCCAAGGGCCGCCTGAAAGAACAGGCTGAGGCCTGGCTTGGAGAGTGCGGTCTAAAGCTCGAAGCCGTTGGCGGTGCGCGCGGCTATCGTGCCGCCATATCCGGATTGCCCGGTATTCAGGTTCAGCTCCTGTCAGCGGGCGATATTGCCGCCGCGGTCGATGGCGGTGAGGTGCATCTTGGCCTGACGGGCGAAGATCTTTTGCGTGAGCGCGGCGAAGATCTGGACCAGCGCGTCATGCTGCTGCGGGCACTTGGCTTTGGCCGGGCCGACCTGATTGTCGCCGCGCCGCAAAGCTGGATCGATGTCGATAGCATGGCCGATATTGACGAGGTGGCCGGGGCCTATCTGGCCCGCACCGGGCGGCGTCTTCGCGTCGCGACCAAATATATGAGCCAGACCCGGGCGTTTTTTGCACGCCACGCCATAGCCGATTATCGGATCGTGGAATCCAGCGGCGCGACCGAGGGGGCGCCAGCGGCGGGGGCGGCGGAACTGGTGGTGGATATTACGACTACGGGAGCAACCTTGGCGGCGAATAGCCTGAAAATTATTGGTGATGGCATAATACTGAAAAGCCAGGCCCAGTTAGCGGCCTCGCTCACGGCAGGCTGGACCAAGGCCCAACTGGTCCTATTGCGCCGTTTCTTGAGCATTATTGAGGCCAAGGCCCGGGCGCGCGGTCTGGCGACCGTGATCTGGCCCGCCGAACACGACAAGGCAGCTCAGAGGGCCTGTGCGCGTTTCATTTCAGAAGGCGCGACGATGCGGGTCAATGGTCTGCTGGTTTCGAGCCACCAAGTGTTTGATCTTTCGGCTGTGCTGGCTGAGTCGGACATTGGGCCGGTAAGCGTCACCCGTCCCGACTATGTTTTTGAGGCCAATTGCCCGGCGGCTGATGCCTTGGCGGCCAAGGTTTTAAACGTCTAAATGGTATTTAGGGTCGCTTTTGACGAATTGGTCAAAAATATGAGCTTCCCAGTTGAAATTTTCGTGAACATGACAAAAACTTGACAGAATTTGTTGACTTGGGGCGAGTTATGCCTTTTTCTGACAATGCGAGAGACAAGAAGGACAAAAGAATCCTCAGTCTCCAGGCGTTTCGGGGAGGAAACGCCCTCTAAAAACAAGCCTTGTGCAATCGAGCCCGCTGCGATTATCCCCCGCAGCGGGCTTTATGCATTCTGGGGCCGTGATCGCTCAGAGGCCTAGGCGGTTTTTGACGAAATTGTTAAAAACCGCCTGTCCGTCTACCAGATCCGAACGCGCTGCTCGGGCGGCACATAGAGGGCGTCGCCGGGCTTGACGCCAAAGGCGGCATACCAGGCATCAATATTGCGCACGACGCCATTGACGCGATAGAGCGGCGGCGAGTGCGGGTCAGTGGCAATCTGGTTGCGCAGGGCATCGTCGCGGCTCTTAGTCCGCCACACCTGGGCCCAGCCCAAAAACACGCGTTGGTCGCCGGTCAGGCCGTCAATGATTGGCGCAGGCTTACCGCCCAGGGACCTGTGATAGGCATCTAGCGCCATCAAGAGACCACCCAGATCGGCGATGTTTTCGCCCATGGTCAATTGACCCTGAACCTTGGCACCGGGCAGGGGCTCAAAGGATGAGTACTGCGCATCAAGCTTGTCGGTCTGGACCTTGAACTTGGCAGCATCATCAGCCTGCCACCAGTCATTGAGCGAGCCATCGGCCGCGAACTGGCGGCCCTGATCGTCAAAGCCATGGGTGATTTCATGGCCAATCACCCCGCCAATGCCGCCATAATTGATCGCCATATCGGCATTGGGATCAAAGAAGGGCGGCTGCAAAATGGCGGCTGGGAAGACGATCTCATTGATCTGAGGGTTATAATAGGCATTCACGGTCTGGGGGAACATGCCCCATTCTTGACGATCGACGGGGCCATTCATGCGGCCAACCTGATAGGCCCATTCAAAAGCATGCGAGCGATCAATATTGCCCACCAGATCATCAGCCTTGATGGTCAGGGCCGAATAGTCGCGCCACTTGTCGGGATAGGCGATCTTGACCGTAAAGGTGGATAGCTTTTCCAAGGCCTTGGCCTTGGTTTGCGGGCCCATCCAGGCCAGGTTCTCGATCCGCACCTTGAGCGCGGCCTTGAGGTCACCAACCAGGCCCAGCATCTTGGTCTTGGATTCGGGCGGGAAATAGGCCTCGACATAAAGCTTGCCGACGGCTTCGCCCAGATTGCTATCGACCGTACTCACTGCCCGCTTCCAGCGCGGCCGATTTTGCGGTTGGCCAGACAAGGTCTTGCCCCAGAACTCAAACCGGGCATCGACAAAGCGCTTGGACAGATAGGGCGAGACCTCATCGACCATATGGAAGGCCTGCCAGGCCTGCAGGGTCTGAATAGGGGTGGCTGCAAAAATCTTGGCAATCTTGGGGAAGGCACTCTTTTCGCCCACTGCCACGATCGCGACCTTGGAAAGATCGGCTGCGCCCAGATAGGCGGCCCAATCAAAATCGGGTGCCAGCTTGATCAGGTCCGCCGGGCTCATCGGATTATAGGAGGCGACGGGGTCGCGCTGCTCGACCTTGGTCCAGCTGACCTTGGCGATCTCGGTTTCCAGAGCGACAATATCGGCCGCGGCCTTATCTGGATTGGTCCAGCCGACGGCCTTGAGTTGCTGGGCGATATAGGCCTGGTACTTGACCTTTTTGTCAGCAAATTGAGCAGTCAGATAATAGTCGCGGTCGGGCAGGCCAAGGCCCGCCTGGCCCAAATTAGCAACATACTTATTCGGGTCCTTGGCGTCTTGGCCAATATACAGCCCGAAAAAGGCCGTGCCAAAGCCCTTGGCCGAGCGGCCCATCAGGGCGGCGATCTGACTGCGGCTTGTCGTGGCCTTGATGGCCGCGAGGGGCGCGGCAAGCGGCTTGGCATCGAGGGCCTCAAGCGTGGTCTCATCCATAAAGGCGGCATAGAGACCGCCAACCTGTTGGGCCTCGCCCGTCGCGCCTGTGGTGGCAGCAGCCTTTTCGATCACGGCGCGGCTGCGGGCATCGGAAAGCTCACGCAGATTATCAAAAGCGCCAAAACGAGAGCGGTCGGCGGGGATCTCGGTGCGATCGTCCCAGGCGCCATTGGCAAATCTATAAAAGCTGTCACCGGCGACGGCGCCAACCTTGCGACCGCTAAGATCAAAACCCCAGTTGCCCATGCGCGGGGCATCGAGGCTTGGGGCCGCTGTGGCCGTGGCGGTCGCGGCAACGGCTGCGGGGCTTGCGGCATGGGCAGCGCCGGTTAGGAGCGCGCCAAGGGCTGCGGCGCAAAGGAGCAGGGATTTCATGGTATGGCCTCATAGGTTCATCTTGGCGCTGAACATGCACCAATGAGGTCTGATTTGCCCATTAAAAAACTTTAATAACCGGCCTTGCCAAGGTCATAATAGGCCAAGGGACTCCAGCGCCTGTTGGCGGATCGCCTTGACATCAACCTTGCCATTGGCCGCGCGGATAATCGGAGCAAGAACCAGATCGCGCGGGGCCTTGTAATCGGCCAGATGGGCCCGGACATGGGCGGCTAGTTCCGCCAGGCTTGGGGCCGCTTGGCCTGGCTTGACATCGACCACAGCACAGATGCGTTCGCCAAACCGGGCATCGGGCACACCGACCACCACAGCATCCGAAATGCCAACCAGCTTTTTGATCGCTTCTTCGACTTCTTCGGGGAAGACCTTTTCACCGCCGGTATTGATGACCTGCGAGCCGCGCCCAAGCAATTTGAGCTCGCCATCGGCTTCGACCTCGGCAAAATCACCCGGCACGCTCCAGCGCACGCCTTCAAAGACGCGGAAGGTCTTGGCCGATTTTTCGGGGTCCTTGTAATAGCCGATGGGAATAAAGCCGGTCACAGCCACAAGGCCGCGCTCGCCAGAGCCTGGCGCCACGCGCTGGCCGTCTTCGGTAAATACGCCGACCGTGGGGCCAAGTACGAAGCGGGCAGTCTGGACCTCTGCGCCCGCCGCCGAGGTGGACCCGCCAAGACCGACCGCTTCGGATGAGCCTAGGCTGTCAAACAGCATGGCACCAGGCATATGGGCCAAGAGACCGTGCTTGTTTTCCTGGCTCCAGACCGCGCCGGAAGATGAGATCAGATTGACGCTGCTTAGGTCCCAGCGGCCTAGATTGGCATTGAGGCAATCGAGCATGGGCGAGGCAAAGGCTGGTCCAACAATGACCACGGTTGAGGCCTTGAGCCGCTCGACCTCGCTCCATAGCTCGGCTGGGTCAAATTTGCGCGAGGGCAGGGATGCGACGCTGCCGCCCATATTCAGGGTGATAAAGGCCGAAAACTGGCCCGTGCCGTGCATGAGCGGGCAGGCGACCAGTTGGCGAAAGGGCGAGGGCTCAAGCGGATCGATAATCCGCGTGCCCGCCTCGGCGAGGTCCTGCAGGGGCTCGATCCCCAAGGTGGCATTGCCACCTGCGCCCAGTACATTGAACAGATCATCTTGACGCCACATCACGCCCTTGGGCATGCCCGTGGTGCCGCCGGTATAGAGGAGCAAAAGATCGTCACCACTGCGGCCCCACGGCGCTGTGGGGCGCGGTCCTGCCTGCTCAACCAACTTATCATAGTCCAGCGCCCAGCCCGGTAGGGCGTGGCCCGCATCAGGGGCCGCGATCCAGAGCTTGACCTTGGTCAGGCGGTGACGAATGGCCTCCAGCACCGGCGCAAACGCGGCATGGAACACCACGGCCTCGGCATCGGCATTGTCGAACAGGTAAAACAGCTCATCAGCGCCATAGCGGTAATTGGTATTGACCGGGGCCATGCCGACCTTGAAGGCGGCAAAATAGGTCTCAAGATATTCCGGGCCATTATAGAGAAAGGCCGCAACCTTGGCCTGGTGGCCCATGCCCGCGGCAAGAAAGGCGCGGCCAAGCGCGTCGGCATGGCGGTCAAAATCGGCCCAGCTAACGACCCGCTCGCCCTGAACCAGGGCTGGACGCGCCGGCGCATGCGCCGCGATGGTTTCCCAAACATCGGCAAAATTCCAAGATGTCATCGGCGTGCGCTCCCAAGGTTTTATGATTTTGGGATAAGTAAGCAGTGATCAGGTATCGGGTGTCAATGGCTGGCGCGGGCGGGGATGAAAGACTAACCACGTCAAGCCCCCTCCACCGCTTCGCGGTCCCCCTCCCCCAAAGGGGGAGGATTGAACTGTGCTAAATCTTCCCCCCTTGGGGGAAGTACCAGCGAAGCCGGGGAAGGGGGCCAGGCTTGGCGCTAAACCAGACGCACAGGCCCCGGATATTGGCTAAGAATAGGGTCGCAGATCAACCACCCCGACCAACAAAAAGGGCGGGACCTTGCGATCCCGCCCTCCTTGATAGGCTGATCTAAGCGAATAGACGATTTAGAAGTCCATATCGCCCATGCCGCCGCCGGGCATTTGTGGCATGCCGCCGCCGCCGCCCTTTTTCGGGGCCTCGACAATGGCAGCTTCCGTGGTGATCAGCAGGCTGGACACCGAGGCTGCGTCTTGCAGAGCGGTGCGGACCACCTTGGCGGGGTCGATAACGCCCGCCTGGACCATGTCGACATACTCTTCGGTCTGGGCATTGAAGCCAAAGGTCGCGGAAGCATTTTCCATGACCTTGCCAACCACGATCGAGCCTTCAACGCCGGCATTTTCGGCGATCTGACGGA
>CANGCO010000092.1 GCA_947452365.1 Caulobacteraceae bacterium | reverse complement strand
GACGCGGCCGTGCCGGCCTGATGGAGCGCACGCTCACCAATTATATCCGCGCCCTGCGGCTGGCCGGGGCCGGGGTCTCGACGACCGAGGCGATTGATGCGGCCCGCACGCTGGAGCTTGTCGGTTATGGCGATCGCGAGCGGCTGAAACTGTCCTTGGCCCCGGTGCTGGCCAAGTCGCAGGAAGAGACCGCGCTGCATGAGCGTCTATTTGACCTCTATTTTGCTAGCGCCCCTATTGCCCCGCCGCCCAGCCCTGAGACGGCTCAGGACAATGACGAGGGCGAACAGGACCAAGACGCTTCGGGCAGCGACGGTTCGGAGCAGGGCGAGAATAATCCGTCTGACGGCGGCATGGGTGAGATGGATCTTTTGAGCCTCGCCCAGTCCGGTGACGGTAGCCGCATGGCCATGGCCATGGCCAAGGCCGGCGCGCTTGCCGATGTCGATCAGATCCGCTTTGCCACCCAGGTGCCCTATTTTGTTCAGCGCATGCTGGAAGAACTGGGCCTTGCCAAGCTCAATGCCGATCTTCTGGCCGCTCTTGATGATCGCACGCCCGAGGGTCAGGCCCGCGCCCAGACCCTGATCGAGGCGCGATCAACCCTAATGCGCGCCGCCCGCGCCCATGCCGAGGCGCGGTTTGAAGTGTTTGGCCGCTCGGCCAGTGATGCCTTTATGAATGAGGTGATGCAGGAACGCGCGCTCGGGGCCTTAAGCAAGGCCGATATGGAGCGGATCAAGCCCCTGATCGCCAAGATGGCCAAGAAGCTGGCGGCCAAACATGCGCGCCGCAAAAAAGTGCGCAATCGCGGCCAGCTTAATCTGCGCAAGACCTTGCGGGCCAATGCCGGCAATGACGGCGTGCCGTTTGACGTGATCTGGAACACTAAGCGCAAGGACAAGCCCAAGATTATCGCCGTCTGCGACGTGTCGGGTTCAGTGGCGCGCTATGTGCGGTTCTTGCTCTTGGTGCTTTATGCCCTCAAAGAAAAGGTTGCTGATCTGGAGACCTTTGCCTTTTCCAACCAGCTCGTCGATGTCGGCCATGACCTCGATAGCTTGGCGTTTGATACGGCTATGGAAAAGATCGTCCATGAGGTCGGCAATGGCAGTACCGACTATGGCAGTGCCTTTCAGGCGTTGGGCGGCCAATATGACAGCCTGATCGACAAGCGCACCACAGTGCTGATCCTGGGCGATGGCCGCAACAATCAGGGCGATCCGGGCATGGGCGCCTTTCAGGACATTGCCGCCAAGGCCAAGCGGGTCATCTGGCTATGCCCCGAACACCCCACCAGTTGGGGCTCAGGCGATAGCTGCCTTTTGCAGTACAAACCCTTTTGCGCCAGCCTGACCTATTGCTCGACCATACTGGATCTTGAACACGCCCTAGATGACGTATTGATGGCCTATGGCTAGGCTTGTCTGACCCTGCGAATAAGTTAGCCTGAGCCAATTGAATTCATTCGACCACAAGGCTTGATAAGCGTGACCCGATCGATTTTTGAGCCTGCCCGTCAGATCGATATCATTCACGAGACTGATGTCTTGGTGGTTGGGTCCGGCCCGGCGGGACTAGCAGCAGCGCTGGCCTCTGCGCGGGCGGGGGTCGAGACCACCTTGCTCGAGCGCTATGGCTGTTTTGGTGGCAATATTACCCAGGTTGGGGTCGAGGGCTTTGCCTGGTATCGCCACCCGCAAACCATAGACAGCGAAGGCATTGGCCGCGAGTTTGAAGAGCGGGCCAAGTCCATGGGCGCAGCCATGCCCGAGCCGCAATCCATCAGCCATTCGCTCGATGCCGAAGCGTTTAAATATGTCGCCGATGTCCTGGTCGAGGAGGCGGGCGTCAAGCCCATGCTGCACCGCATGTTTGTCGCCCCGATCATAGAGGAGGGTGAAATTCGCGGCATTATTACCGAGAGCAAGGCCGGGCGCGAAGCCATACTGGCCAAGCGGGTGATTGATGCCACGGGCGACGCCGATATTGCCCATCGGGCAGGCGCCGCGACCTTTAAGACGCCCAAGGCCGAAATGATGTCGGTCTCGGTGATGTTTTCCATGTGCGGCGTCAATAAGGCCCGCTTTATCGATCAGGTAAAGGCCGACCCCCAGACCTATAAGGACTGGGCCGGCAATGGCGAATGGGACATTACCACCGACGGCAAGGAGGACGATATGTTCTCGCCCTTCCTGCGCAAGCCGTTCAAAAAGGCGCTGGAGGCGGGCCTCTTGCCGCCCAATCTGGCCACGATTGCCGGGACCTGGGGCACGGTCTCGGACCAGGGCGACCTGACCTATCTGAATATGGTGCATCTCTATCTCGATGGCACCGACCCCGATGACCTAACCGAAGGCGAGATGGGCGGGCGCAAGCAGGCCATGCTGGCGGTCCAGGCCCTGCAAGGCTTTATGCCGGGCTGTGAAGAGGCCAAACTGCGCAATTTTGGCATGACGCTTGGCATACGCGATACGCGCAAGCTGGACGCCCTTTACAATATGACCGGCGCGGATGTGCGTGGTCAGGCGCGGTTTGACGATTCCATCGGCATCTTCCCTGAATTCATCGACGGCTATGGCCTGTTAATCTTGCCAACCACGGGGCGGTATTTTCATGTGCCCTACCGGTCCATGATCCCCAAGGGGATTGGTAATCTGCTGGTCGCAGGCCGCGCGATTGGCGGCGACAAGATCAGCCACGCCGCCGTGCGTAATATGATGTGCTGCGCCGTGGCAGGACAAGGGGCGGGGGTTGCCGCCGCCATCTCGATCAAGTCGGGCAAGGCGTTTGACCAAATCAATATTACCGAGGTGCAGGCTGAACTGCGCCGCCAAGGCGCAAGGATTGCCTGATATGACCAAGCCCGCCTCACCGCCCTGGATGATCCTTGTCCTGGCCGCCATAGCCATTGCTGGCAATTATTATGCCTATGATGCGATTGGCCCGGTCGCCGACCTCTTGATCCGGCAAAGGGGGCTGAGCCAGACCGATATTGGCCTGCTGAACGCGGTCTATAGCCTGCCCAATATCCCTTTGGCCCTGGTGGGTGGCTTGATTATTGACAAGCTGGGGGCAGGGCGCGCGGCGTTTGGCGCGGCGGTTCTTTGCTTTCTCGGGGCGGCCCTCACCGCCGTGGGCGAGCCGTTTTCGATCATGGTCACAGGCCGTCTCTTGTTCGGGATTGGCGAGGCCACGCTTTTGATCGCGCTCTTGGTTGCTCTGGCCCAATGGTTCAAGGGCGGGCCGTCGGCCCTGGCCATGGCGCTGTTTTTCAGCCTAGCCCGGGTTGGGTCCTATACGGCCGATGTCTCGCCTAGCTGGGCCTCGCCCCTCTATGCGCAGGGCTGGCAGCCGCCGCTGGTCCTGGCCGCAGGCCTGACCGCCATCAGCATGTTGGCGGCCTTGATCTTTATGCTGGTTGACCTTGGCCGGGCCAAGGGCGAGGCCGTGGTTTCAGAGCCGATCAGTTTGAAATCCATAGCCGGATTTGATCGGTCCTTCTGGTACATATTGGGCCTAAACGTCCTGTTTGCCTCGGTGTTTTTTCCGTTCCGCTCGACCTTTGGCATTGTCTATTTCCAAGATGCTAAGGGGCTTAGCCTGGCCCAGGCTGGCCAGATCAATAGCTGGGTGTTTTTTGCCGCCATTTTTGCCACGCCGATATTTGGCCTGATCGCCGACCGGTTTGGCCGCCGCACCTTGCTGCTCTGCCTAGGCGCGGCCCTCATGCCCATGACTTTTTTCATCCTGGCGGCAACCCATTGGAGCCTTTGGATCTCGACCATCCTCATGGGCATAAGCTTTTCGGTCATTCCCGCCGTGATCTGGCCAACCACAGCCATGTTGATTGAGCCCAAGCGTCTGGGCACAGCCTTTGGGCTGATCAATGTCCTGCAAAGCACGGGCTTGTTTGCCTGTAATTATGCGGCCGGTTGGCTCAACGACGCCAGTGGTGCCAGCCGTGGCCATCCCGAGGGCTATAATGGCATGTTAATTCTGTTTAGTGCCTTAAGCTTGGTGGGGCTGGTCTCGACCATAGCCCTTTGGCGGCGCGAGAGCGGCCCCCATGGCCACGGGGTTGATCAAAGGCGGCTTTGACTTGATACAAGCCCCAAGACACACGAAACTGTAACATGCCGAGCCTAGATTTCAGTTCCCAAGTCAGGACGCGATTCCAATATGTCGGTACAGCAATTGATGGGAATCTTAGAAAAGCAAAAACTGGTTGGCGGCGTCGTGCACAACCAGATCATGCCGAGCCACCATCTGGTTGAGGCCCTGCTTAGTCAGCAGCAGGCCGTTGAAATCGATAAATTTATTGCCGCCAAGTCCCCGACCGAGCTGGGCGAAATTTTGGACACTATTGACGTTTCCGCCGCCATGATGGTGTGGGAACATATTCCTGAAAATCGCGAAAACGACATATTGTGGGAGATCTCTGAAGCGCGGCGCGAACTCTTGGCCGAGGGCCGTGAGCCGGAATTCCAAGGCAGCCGGGTCTGCGTGTTCGAACTGGCCGATGGCAAATTGCAACAAGTGCCCTTAACCGGGCGCGGCGCGCTCGATAGTGTCAAGCCGATCTGGGTGGATTTGGTCAATACGACCCGGGCCGAGCGCGATTTTGTCGGGGCCCATTTTGGCGTCGCACTGCCCGACCCGCTTGATGAAATGACCCTAGAGGTCAGCGCCCGCTTCTATATCGAGGATGACGGCGACATCCATATGCATTCCAACTTCCTTGATGAGGAGGATGGCGAGAGCAAAAATGTCCCGGTCGCCTTTATCCTGCACGAAGGCATGTTGTTCACCGTGCGGCGCGAAGAGCTGGAAGTGTTTCGCCTGCAAAGGCGGCGCATCCTCAACCAGCCCGGCTATGCCAGCGACTGTATTGACGTTCTGCTCGATCTTTATGGCTCGGACATTGAATGCTCGTCCGACACGCTAGAGGCCATCTATGTCTCGCTGGGCAAGGTTGGGCAGTTGGTCTTGAACGAGTCGGTCAGTGATGATCAGGCCGCCAGCATCTTGTCGGCTATTGCCGAGGAAGAGGGCCGCAATGGCCGCATCCGCAGCAATATTCTCGATACCCAGCGCGCCATCAGCTTTCTTTTGCGCTCGCGCCTGCTCAATGCCGAACAGGTGCAGGACGCCAAACAGATCATGCGCAATGTCGACTCGCTGAACAATCACACCTCGTTTCTGTTCGACAAGATCAACTTCCTGATGGATGCCACAGTCGGCTTTATCAATATCAACCAGAACAAGCGGGTTAATCAGCTGACCATGTTCGGTATGGTGTTTATGCCGATCAATATCTTGGCCGGCATGGGCGGCATGTCCGAGTTTTCCATGATGACCAAGGCCATACCCTGGCCAATGGCCTATGGCGGTTTTATCGTGGTCGGGTCTTTGATCGGCTATGTGACCTATCTTGCGCTCAAACTGTTTGAGAAGCGCGCAGGCATAGACGCCCGCGGCCTGGTCGGACGCGGCGGCACGGCGGGGCGCGGGCGGGTGTGATCCTATCCTAGCCCTTGACACGGCCGTGTCTGCGCTAAGGGCGCTGGTCGCTAGCGCAGCAGCCCAGCCGGGCGGCTTGTCCAGGCCACCAAGGCCAAAAGGCCACCAAGCACAAACACATGCACCAGGTCGCCATGCAGGATCTGGATCTGGGCAATCAGGGCGCCGCCGCAAATGCCCAGCAAGGCCACTGCGCCCAAAAAGCTGGTCCGGGGCCAGAGCAATAGGGCTGCACCGACCACCTCAATCAACCCGGTCAAATAACGAAAGCCTTGGCCCAGGCCAATCTCGCCAAATTCGGTGACCATTTTTGGATTGCTGGACAGTTTAAGATAGGCGGCAAAGACAAAGGCCAGCGCGAGCAGGCCCTTGACCAGCCATAGGGCGATTGAGGCCAGGCGGTTGGTGCTGGGTGTGGTCGAGGCTTTGTTCGTCATCGAATGTATCCTGACTTTGGCTTGAGGCTGACCATGATGGATCGCCGATCCTGATCGTTTGAACAGGACTATACAGGGACTGATCGATTGATCAAGATAGCGCCTTAAAGGCCCCGCCGGAGTCGCCATGCCCCTAGCCAAGCCTGTACGAGTCGCTGCGCAAGCCCTAAACGACGGGGTCCCTGACGCCCGCGAGCGAATCCTCGCCGCCGCCCGGCGCAGCTTTGCCACGGTTGGGTTTGACGGTGCCGCCACCCGCCAGATCGCAGCCGAGGCGGGCGTGGCCCAAAGCCTCTTACTCTATCATTTCGGCTCAAAGGACGCCCTGTGGCGCGCGGTCATGGACCAGTTGTTCGAGGGCCTGGCCAGCCGCATGGCCGAGGCCGCCCGCGCCAGCCAGGGCGGCAATGTGCGCCAACGCCTGCTCGCCGCCATCGGGGCCTTTATCGCCCTGTGCGCCGAAAATGCCGATATTCACCGGATCATGACCATAGAGGGGCGTCAGGCCAGCCCACGCCTGACCTGGCTGGTCGAGCGCCACCTGCGCGCCAATCACGCCTATGCCACGGGATTGATCCAGGAAGGCCAGGCCAGCGGCCTGATCCGCCCCGGCGACCCGACCTTGCTCTATTACAGCTTCATCGCCATAGCCGGCACCGCCTTCAGCCTGGCCCCCGAAATCGCCCTGGTTAGCCAAAGCCCCAAGGTCGTCGACCCGGTCGCGATTGAGGCCTTGATTGCGGCACTGTTATTTTTGGAGGGGTGAGCGAGTAACTGGTGCCGGTTGCAGGAATCGAACCCGCGACATCCAGTTTACAAAACTGGCGCTCTACCAACTGAGCTAAACCGGCGCTGTGCGGCTTATGCCGCAAATTGGGCGGGTTATGCAACCGCTTGGTGGCAGAATTGTCTGTTGGGTTTGCCCAGCGGACGCGGGGGCTCTATAGACGCAGGCTCAACTGGTTTTTGTGCTGCGCTTGCGGCTTAAGGCGTCCTTTATGTCCCGTATCCTGATCACCTCGGCCCTGCCCTATATTAAT
>CANGCO010000091.1 GCA_947452365.1 Caulobacteraceae bacterium | reverse complement strand
TGACCGAGACATTGGGGATGCGACCCGAGGTAAAGCCGATAATCAACAGGCGGCCGTCAAAGCCGATGCAGCGCACGCTTTCGTCAAACACATCGCCGCCGACCGGGTCATAAATGACGTCTGCGCCCGCGCCGCCGGTGATCGCCTTAACCTGCTCGCGAAAGCCGCCTGTTACATTCAGCACGGCATCGGGGGCATAGTCCGCCATCACCACGGCCAGTTTTTCATCTGAGGCGGAGGTGGCAATCACCCGTGCGCCCATCTGCTTGGCCAGATCAACAGCCGCTAGGCCAACACCGCCCGCCGCTCCATGGACCAGCACCCATTCGCCGGGCTGAAGCCGGGCGCGGCGCACCAGGGCGACATAGGCGGTCAGATAGGCGACGCCATAGGCTGAGGCCTGAGCAAAGCTAAGCCCCGCTGGCTTTGGCTTGACGGCATCCTTGGTCAAGACCGCATATTGGGCAAAGGCGCCAAGGCGTGATCCACCGACCACGGCCTGACCGATCTCTAGGCCCTCGACGCCCTCGCCCAGAGCCACAACTTCGCCGGCCAACTCCATCCCAACGCCAAACGGAAGGGGTGGTTTGAGCTGATATTCGCCGCGCGTCATTAACAGGTCGGGGAAATTGACCGAGGCGGCCTTGACCTTGACCAGGACCTCACCGGCCCTTGGCTTGGGGACCGGCACGGATTGGACGCTGACGCCGCCATAATCGGCTTCCAGCGACGAGACGATCAGGGCCCGCATCTGACCGGGCAGAGCAGGGCTCATGCCGCCGCCTTGGCATGAAGGGCATTGCGCACCAGGTCGGCAATTTCCCGGCAGGCCTTGTCCGCCGCCGGAACTGCGCCCGTAAAGGCGGTAAAGCCGTGGGCCAGGCTGTCATAGCAGCGATAGACGGCTGGCGTGCCCGCGGCGATCAAGGCCTTGGCATAGGCCTGGCCCTGATCGACCAAGGGGTCGAACCCGGCTGTGGCAATAATGGCAGGGGCAAGGTCGCCAAGGCTTGCGGCACGGATCGGTGACAGGCGCTCACTGGTCGGGTCGGCCTCTGGGCTCATATAATGGCCCATAAACCAGTCCATAATCTCGCGCGAAAGCGGATAGGCATTGGCATAGGTGGCCATGGAGGCGGTTTCGCTGGCCACGTCCACAGCCGGATAGATCAAGATTTGAAGCTCAGGCTGGGGCTCGTTCAAGCGCCTTAGGTCATGGGCGATGGCGGCGGCAAAATTGCCGCCCATGGAATCGCCGCCGATCACGGCCTTGCCGGGCGCTGTACCAAACCGTGCGGCATTATCTCGGCCCCAGCGATAGGCAGCCAGCACATCATCTAGACCGGCCGGGAACTTGTGCTCTGGCGCCAGACGATACTCGACCGAAAGCACGGCGGTGCGCACGGTCTTGGCGAGGATCGAGCAAAAGGCTTCGCAAGTCTCAAGGTCGCCAATCACGCCGCCGCCGAAATGGGCAAACACGATCAGGGGCAGGGCCGGGTCCTGTTTGTCTGGGCGATAGGCGCGCAGGTTTAGTGCGCTGCCCGGGCCGTCCATGGTCAGGTTTTCGGTGCGCACGCCGGGCTCAAGCGGGCCAGACATCATGGCCAGGCCCTGGATACTGGCACTGCGCGCCTGCTCTGGGGTCAGGGTGGTCATGGAGGGCAGGCTCTTGGCCCCATGGGTCAGGAATTGAAACCGTGGATCAAGGGTGCGGCCACCCTGATAAACCGCCGAGCCGCCACTCATGGCCCGCAGAATTGGGCTTGGCAGGGACAAGAGCACTTTCAATATGGTTTTTTGCAGATCGGCCTTGGCCATGGGGTGTCTCCGGCGGGGCAGGAAAAGGGGCGGGGTTTAAGGTTTAACAATGGGCAGGGCCGAGACGCCGCCTAGGATCATTTGCACCGCAAATTCGGCCGCGCCATCAACATCGATTGGGCGGCGGCGCACCATTTGCTCGGCAATATCGCGCACCAGGGCAATACAGGCGGCGGCGAGATAATCGGCGTCAACCGGCGGTGCATCGCCGCGATGGATCACGCCATGGATGGAATTGCGCACCTCGTCGAACACGGCATTGGTTTCGGGCGTGTCGCGGCGCATCAGGGGTTGGGGCTCGTTCAGCGGGCGCTTGGCCTCCCACCGCTCATATTCTTCGGCGGCAAAGGCAAAATAGGCCCGCACCGCACCATTAATATAGGCAACAAAATCCGGGGCAGCCTCATATTGCGTGCGCAAGATAGGGCGAAAACGCGCGGCGGCGTCATCGGCTAGGGCCTCGAACACTTCTTCCTTGGAGCGGTAATAATTATAGAAGGTGCCAGAGGCTAGGCCGGTGCGGCGGATAATGTCGCGCACAGTGGCGGCGTCATAGCCCAGATCGCCAAATACAGCCCGGGCCGCATCGAGTATGGCCAGCCGATTAGCGGCCTTGTTCAGTTCACGCTTGCCCGTGGGCAGGGTCAGTAAGGTCGCCATAAAGCCTAGGATCCAGAATACACGCCGCCACACTAGCCGAAGATTTTGCGCTTTGCACCTAGGGGCTTGCCCCTTCCCTAGCGACACGATTGGCAAGGCAGCAAGGCTGGTTCAAGGTAGGCACCAAGCCATAAGGCATAGTCCATCCAGGAGGAAGTTCACCATGAAAGCCATTCGTCTGAAAAAGCCCGGCGGGCTAGATAATCTGGGTCTTGGCACGGCTGAGGCGGCCAAGCCTGGGCGCGGCGAGATCACGGTGCGCATCCGCGCCAGCTCGCTAAACTATCATGACTATATGGTCGTGCTCGGCGCTATCCCGACGCCCGATGGCCGCATCCCCATGTCGGACGGCGCGGGGGAGGTCGTGGAGGTCGGGCCGGGCGTGCATGATTTTGCGGTTGGCGATCTGGTGGTCAGCACCTTTTTCCCGCGCTGGCAGGGCGGCGAATCTAACCTTGCCGGTATGGGCGGGGTTCCCGGCGACAGTGATGACGGCTTTGCCCGCGAGGTTGTAACCTTACCAACCACGGCCTTTACCCACGCCCCGATCGGCTATAGCGCCGCAGAGGCTGCGACCTTGACCTGTGCAGGCCTAACCGCCTGGCGGGCCTTGGTTTGTAATGGGGGTATCAAGCCGGGTGATGTGGTCCTGGTTCAGGGCACGGGCGGGGTATCGATCTTTGCCCTGCAATTTGCCAAGGCGGCGGGCGCGACCGTGATTGCCACCTCCTCCTCGGATGAGAAACTGGCGCGGTTAAAGGCCATGGGGGCGGATCACCTGATCAATTACAAGGCCGATGAGGCCTGGGGCGAAACCGCCATGAAGCTGACTGGCGGCCGCGGCGTGGACCATGTGGTGGAAATCGGCGGTTCGGGCACCATGGCCCAGTCGATTGCGGCGAGCCGGTTCGGTGGTCACATCGCCTTGATCGGAGTCTTGGCCGGTTATGCAGGCCCGGTCTCCACCGTCTCAATCATGGGCAAGCAGCTTAAAGTGATTGGCCTGACCGTCGGCAATCGTATGCAGCAGGAGGACATGGTGCGGGCGATAAATGTCAATGGCATCAAGCCCGTGATCGACAGCCATTTTGCGCTGGAAAACATTGCGGACGCCTTCCGTCATCAGGCCTCCGGCGCGCATTTTGGCAAGATTTGTCTGGATATCTAGGACTCTAGAGCCGTTGCGGGTTTTGCTCGCAACGGCTTTAAGCTCAAGGTTAGGATCGGTAAGCTATCCTAGGCTCAGGCCTGGTGGTCGCGGGTGCGGGCCTCGACCTTGGCCCGAGAAATCAGACGCATGGTCGAGCTGCACTTGGCCAAGACTTCGCCGGCGGAGTTTAGTAATCTTGCCTCGCCAAAACAGGTCGATTTGCCGCGTCGCTCTATCCAGCCCTCAGCCGTTACCAGACCCGGGCTGGCGGGGGCAAAAAAGCTGACCTTCAGTTCCAGCGACATCGGGGTCACATCATGGCCGGTGGTGGCGATAACGGCATGGGCCATGGCCGCATCTAGCCAGCCGGTGATAAAGCCGCCCTGAACCACGCCGCCCGAATGGCACATATGCATTCCAGCCCTGTATTCCAGCACAGCCCGTCCCGCCTCGGCATCCATCAGGACCACGCGTTCTAGGCCAAGGGTCTGGGACAGGGGGTCGCGGGCCAGGGCGTCAGCGCTATTTGTCATTAATCCATCCTCGTTTGAGCCAAGGTCTTATCGCTATGGCCCAGCCCTGTCTTGACCTTTTTTACACCCCAGACGGGCGGGTTTGCGCCCTACTGATCGGTTCGTGACCCAAAGCGCCGCCTTTACGTTGCGGCACGACTGGACAAGTTGGCTGGATTGGGAACACTAGGCACAAGCCTCTATGGTGATGAGCACCACGGCCGAGTCCGCGCCATCTTGCCCGGACCGGTCGATCAAAAAACTGGGAGAATATCATGAGTGAAGCCTGGATTATCGATGCCGTCCGCACCCCGCGCGGGATTGGCAAGGTGGGCAAGGGTGCCCTTGCCGATATTCACCCCCAGCAACTGGGTGCAACCGTGCTCAAGGCCCTGGCCGAGCGTAACAATATCAATACCGCTGAAGTCGGTGATGTGATCTGGGGCACCAGCTCGCAGCGCGGCCCGCAAGGCGGCGATCTGGGCCGGATGTCGGCTCTGGATGCTGGCTATGATGTGCGCTCCAGCGGCGTGACCCTCGACCGCTTCTGCGGCTCGGGCATTACTGTGGTCAATCTCGCTGCCGCCACGATCATGGCCGGTATGGAAGACCTAGTCGTGGCCGGTGGCTGCGAAATGATGTCCATGGCCGGTCGCCGCACCAGCGATGATGGCCCGCCCATGATGGATAGCGGCAATCTGCGCCTGCGCGCCAGCCACCCCCAGTCCAATCAGGGCGTTTGCGCTGATGCGATTGCCACACTCGAAGGCATTAGCCGCGAAGCCGTTGATGACCTAGCCCTCGAAAGCCAGCGCCGCGCCGCAATCGCCATTGCCGAAGGCCGTTTTAATAAGAGCCTAGTGCCCGTCTATCACGAAGATGGCACCCTGGCCCTGGACCACGAAGAATTCCCCCGCCCCCAGACCACGCGCGAAGGTCTTGCGGCCCTTAAGCCCTCTTTTGAAGCTCTTGCTGACTATCCGCTTGACGATAAGGGCACGACCTATCGCGGCCTGATCTTGCAAGTCCATCAGGGCCTTAAGATTAATCACATCCACCATGCAGGCAATTCGTCGGGCGTGGTTGACGGTGCCGGTGCCCTGCTTCTGGCCTCGCCAGCCTATGCCATGGCCAATGGCCTAAAGCCCCGGGCCCGGGTCGTGACCTCGGTTAATATGGGCGACAGCCCAACCCTGATGCTCAATGCCCCGGTCCCTGCCGCGCGTAAGGCCTTGGCCAAGGCGGGTCTGACCGTGGACGATATCGATCTGTGGGAAATCAATGAAGCCTTTGCCGTGGTGGCGGAAAAGTTCATCCGCGACCTGAAGCTTGACCGCGACAAGGTCAATGTGAATGGCGGCGCCATGGCCCTGGGTCACCCCATCGGTGCCACTGGCTCCATGCTGATCGGCACCCTGCTCGACGAACTTGAACGCCGTGACCTCAAGCGCGGTCTGGTCACCATGTGCGCCGCTGGTGGCATGGCACCTGCCATCATTATCGAGCGTATGTAAGATAAACCGGTCCAGTCCCCTCCCGTCCATGGGAGGGGACTGGTCTAGGTCTTCAAGTCCTGCTCAATCGCCCAGAGCCGGTCCTGGCCCCAATGCGCTGGGCCGTCATCGACCCGAAAGGACGGCACGCCCCAAAGGCCGCCGCCAAACATTTCCGCCCGATTGTCTTCGGCCACCTTGCGCCAACCCTCATCAGCCAGTGCCGCCTTGACCAGATCAGCGCTCAGGCCCGCCCGCTTGGCCATTTTCAACAGGCCCTGATCGGTGGTGGCATCAATGCCATCGGCAAACGCGCCTTGCGTAAACGACAGGGCAAATTCATAGCCCTTATCCGCCTTGATCGCGTGATTGAGCACGGCCAAGCCCCGCTCGACGCCCAGCCCGACGGGATCGACAATCGTGCCAAACCTTAGGCCCACGCGCTCGGCCTCGCGTTTAGTATCGGTGGTAATGTACCAGGACTTGGCGCGCGGCACCGGCAGGCCGCGCATGACCATGGGCATGACAAAACGAATGCGCAGTTCCGCGCCATAATGCTCGGCGAGCTGCTTGGCGCGCGGCAGGCAGATATAGCTATAGGGGCTGCGAAACGAGATAAAGGCATGCAGAACGCGCGGGCTGGTCGCCTTGGTAGTGCCGTCCAAGACGATCTCGCGCGGTGGGAAGGTGGGCGCGCCGCCGAGCCGGTCGAGGCCCTGACCGCTCAGCCGGGTCTCCAGATAATGCAACCGATCAAGGCCCCAATACCACTCGCCCTCAAAATAGAAGGTCGCCCCGAGATAATGGCCGAGCTTTTCGCGCAAGGCCGCATTGGCTGCCAGCATATCCGCATCGGCCTGGGGCAGGGCCTTGATCAGGGCGGCCGGGGCCTTTGGCTTTAGCCCATAGGCCTTGGCCAGCAGGGCGGCGTCACGGATGGACCATTGCGTCAGGCGCTCGGGCTCAGGGGCTGCGGCTGCAATGGGCTGCGGCACCAGATGGGTCTTGATCTCAATGGCATAGCGGGTCGTTAGCCGGTCCAGAACCTGGAGGGTCAATTGGCTATAGGCATCGTCTGGATCGTGAAAATAAAGCACTGTGGGCTCGGCACCCTTGCGCTTGCGCTGGCGTGCAGCGGCGGAGCGCCGAAGGTCACGCAAGGTCTTGCTGGTCAAGGCGGTGGTTACGGCCCGCTTGAGTAAGGTCTTGATCATATCGCCCGCGTTTCCGACTCTGCGCTACCTAAATGGCAGTCTCTATGCCAAGTCTTGCGGCTGGAAGCGTAAGGGGTCAAGCCCTTGCAGTGGGGATGAGGTGAGGGGATTGCTGTTGCCAGGCTCCCCTCGGGCCCCGCCTAACGCTGCTAAGACGTTAGGGCTTTAGGTCGAAATTCGTGGCACCGCATTACGCAGCGAGACGGATCTCTTG
>CANGCO010000090.1 GCA_947452365.1 Caulobacteraceae bacterium | reverse complement strand
TGCCTGCTATACGGTGCTCCAGCCGCGTGAGGGGACGTCTTATTTGTCCCAGCCTGTCGAGCGCCTGCGAATCTTCGCATAGATCGCCCAGGCCACGCGGGGCGCTTTCCTAGACTTCCCCGCGACACCTGCGGCAGGACCGATGCGTTCGGCCCCGCCGGGCGCTCGCTCTGTTATGAAAGAGACGTCCTTAGTGACTCAATTCACCGATCTTGGCCTAAATCCCCAATTGCTTAAGGCATTGGCCGCCGAAGGCTATGTGACACCGACCCCAATTCAAGCCCAGGCTATTCCCGGCGTTATGGCTGGTCGAGACCTCTTGGGCATTGCCCAGACCGGCACCGGCAAGACTGCCGCGTTTGCCCTGCCCATCTTGCATCGCCTGGCCGCCGACCGCAAAGCTGCGCCGCGCCGCGGTTGCCGCTGCCTGGTCCTGTCGCCAACCCGCGAACTGGCAACCCAGATTGCTGAGAGCTTCCGCACCTATGGCAAGCATATGGGCATGACGGTGGCGGTGATTTTTGGCGGTGCCAAATACGGCCCCCAGATCAAGGCCCTGACGACCGGCATTGATATTCTGGTCGCCACGCCTGGCCGCCTTATGGACCATATGGCCGAGCGCACAGCCGATTTGTCGGCCTGCGAAATCCTGGTGCTGGACGAGGCTGACCAGATGCTGGATCTGGGCTTTGTCGTGCCGATCCGCAAGATTGTCGCGACCATGAGCAAGAACCGGCAAAACCTGTTCTTCTCGGCGACCATGCCAACCGAAATCAGCCGCCTTGCCGGTGAAATGCTGGTCGATCCGGTCAAGGTTGCGGTCACGCCCGGTGCGACCACGGTTGAGCGGATTAATCAGCAACTGATCTTTATCGAGGCGCCGCGCAAGCGCGCCTTGCTGGCCGACCTGTTTGCTGACCCGATCTTTTCACGCACCATCGTCTTTACGCGGACAAAGCGCGGCGCGGACCGGGTTGCGCAGTATATGGAAGCGGTTGGCATTAGCGCGGCTGCCATTCATGGCGACAAAAGCCAGGGCCAGCGTGAGCGGGCGCTGGCGGCCTTTAAGGCTGGCAAGGTGCGCGCCCTGGTCGCCACCGACATCGCAGCGCGCGGCATTGATATTGATGCGGTCTCGCATGTGATCAATTATGAATTGCCACAGGTGCCAGAAGCCTATGTGCACCGGATTGGCCGCACGGCCCGTGCCGGGGCCGATGGGTCTGCCATCAGCTTTTGTGCCGATGATGAGCGCAATCTTTTGCGCGATATTCAGCGCACCACGCGCCAGACCATACCGGCCATTGACCGGCGCGGCGACAAGGTTCTGGCCGAGATCGCGGCCAAGACCGTGTCCTTGCCCGTGGCCGAGCAATCCTTGGCCCAACCCAAAAACCGCGATGGCGGACGCCCTCAAAGGCGCGGTGGTCCAGGCCAGGGTGCGGGTGGTGGTCGCGGTCGTCCCGGCGGCGGTGGCGGTGCATCGGGCCAGGGCCAGCGTCAAGGTCAGGGCCAACGTCAGGGTCAGGGCCAAGGTCAGGGCCGCAGCTCGGCGGCGGCCAAGCCTGCGGCCACGACGTCACGTTGGAATCCCGTCGACTAGACAGCGTTAAAAAAGGGGGAGGCGCAGGTCGCTTCCCCCAATGACTTAGCGCGCTAGTCGAACAGATCGTTGCGCTCTGGCCGGTCCGGCCTTGGCGATGACCCATCCTTGGGCGTTTGCCGATTAAGCAGGAATATGGCGGTCTCGGCACGCCAGTTTTCGATAAAGAGACGCGGGTCGATCGATCTTGCGGGCCTGCCCTCTGCTAGGGCAGCGGCGGCCTCGATCTCGACATGCAGTGCGTCGCAAAGATCGACAAAATCACCCACCGTGCACAGATGGATGTTTTGGGTCTCATACCATGGGGTCGGCAGCGAGCCCGTCATGGGCATGCGCCCGCCAGCCATCAGGGCCCAGCGCACGCGCCAATGGCCGAAATTGGGAAAAGACACAATCGCCCGGTCGGCTATGCGCAGCAATTCCTCAAGCACCCGCCTTGGCTCACGCACCGCCTGCAGGGTCTGGGACAGGATGGCATAATCAAAGGCCTGGGTTGGGAAATCGGCAAGATCACGATCGGCGTCGCCCTGCACCACGGCAAGACCCCGGGTAAGACAGGCGGCCACACCACCGGGACTGATCTCTAGTCCCCGTCCGTCCACGGATTTTTCGTCCGTTAAAAGCTGCAATAGGGCGCCCTCGCCGCAGCCAATATCCAAAACCCGCGCACCGGGCCGGACCAGACGCAAGATTTCGCGAAAATCTTCGCGCACCATACTCATGATTTCAGACCCCGCGCCTTGGCGGCTGAGGCGACAAAACCGCTTAAGGCGGCCTCCATCACCGGCTCATGCAGCAAGAAGGCGTCATGGCCCTTGTCGCTCTCGATCTCAACAAAACTGACCCGCGCACCGGCGGCGTTTAAGGCCCGGACAATATCGCGGCTCTCCGTCGTCGGATAAAGCCAGTCTGAGGTAAAGGACAGGACGCAAAACCGCACCTGCCGCGCGCGGCGAAACGCCTCGGCCAAGACCCCGCCATGGGCAACAGCGAGGTCAAAATAGTCCATGGCCCTTGTGATATAGAGATAGGAATTGGCATCAAACCGGTCGACAAAGCTGGCCCCTTGATGGCGCAGATAGCTCTCGACCTGGAAATCGGCATCAAAGCCCCAGGACACGCCGTCTTTTTGAAATTCGCGGCCAAATTTTCGCTGAAGGGCCGCTTCCGACAAATAGGTGATATGCGCGGCCATGCGGGCGACCGCCAGGCCCTTTTCGGGCCTTGTGCCCAGACCAGCATAGTCTCCGCCCCGCCAGTCTGGATCGGCCATAATGGCCTGACGCCCGACCTCGTTAAGCGCAATATTCTGGGCCGAATGGCGCGGGGCTGAGGCGATACAGACCGCCGAAAACACCCGGTTTGGATAGTCGACCGTCCATTGCAAGACCTGCATGCCGCCCATAGAGCCGCCAACGACGGCAAACAGGGTGGTTATGCCCAGCTTTTCAACCAATAGGGCCTGGGCCCGCACCATGTCGCCAATCGTGATGACCGGAAAGGTCAGGCCATAGGGCGCGCCCGTCGCGGGATCGGTCGAGGACGGGCCTGTCGAGCCCATGCACCCGCCAATGACATTGGTGCAGATGATGAAATAGCGGCCCGTATCGAGCGGCTTGCCCGGCCCGATCAATTCGATCCACCAGCCCGGCTTGCCCGTGGTGGGATGGGGCGAGGCGACATATTGATCACCGGTCAGGGCATGACAAACCAGTATGGCATTGGACGCGTCGCTATTGAGCTGGCCATAGGTGCGATAGCCGACCTCGAACCCGTTCAGCTGGCCGCCCGATTCAAGTCGCAGAGCCTCATCGGGCGAAAAGCGCATGACGCCGCCGCCGCTTTCTTCGACATTTAGGGGTGGTGTTATCCCTTTCATCCCTGCCTTGGATCGTTAGTCCGCGCGCCTGTCAATGGTCTGGTACGGTCTTGGTGTCTTTCGATTGCCGCATAGTCAGTCTATGAAGGCTAAAGAAGAACAAAATCTGGGAACCCACCATGCGGCGATTGATCTTGCTGCGCCATGCCAAGGCGGAAAATCAGGCCGCTTCGGGCGAGGATATAGACCGGGCCTTGACCGAGCGCGGCCTGGCGGATGCAGCACGAATGGGCCAGGTTCTAGCCGAGGCAGGCCTGCAACCAGACCTAGCCCTCGTCTCGAGCGGCATGCGCGCGCGCCAGACCTGGGAGGCGGCCAAGGCGGGGTTTTCGCCTGTGCGGCTTGAAATCTTACCACGGCTCTATCTGGCTTCAGCCGAGCAGATCTTGAGCCTTGCTGAGGATTATGCCGATCAGGCCGATACGATTATGGTGGTGGCGCATAATCCGGGCCTTCAGGACTTGGCTGTGCGCCTGATGCAGGAGGCCAGTGCCGGTCACGCCCTAATCGCCCGGGTCCTCAACGGCTTTCCAACCGCTTGTGCGGCGGTCTTCCTGATCGATGAAGCCGGACGACCCAGCTATGACGGCTTGTTTGTACCCAAGGACCATGGCGGCGGCGCCGGAGCAAAATCTTGACCCTGATCTATAAGGTATTGCCGCAATCAGAGTGGCACGCGGCCAAGGCGGCGGGCGTGTTTAAGGGCTCCGGCATAGACCTGGCCGATGGCTATATCCATTTTTCGACCGGTAGCCAGGCGCAGGAAACCGCAAGGCGTTATTTTGCCGGTCAGGCCGACCTGACGCTCTTGACCCTTGAGGCCGATGATCTGGGCCCCAAACTGGTTTGGGAGCCATCGCGGGGCGGCGACCTGTTCCCGCATTTGTATGAGCCATTGGCGCTCGACAAGGTGCTTGGCGAAACCCAGCTTGATCTGGACTCAGGCGGCATTCCCCGGCTTGGGGACTTAGATTAATGGGTTTGATGCATGATGCCGCGGCCAAGGCCTTGGGCCTGTTCGATGCAGAGGATGCGCATGGCCTGACCATTGCCGCCCTAGCCGCCGGGCTTGGGCCGCGCGACCGGCAAGGCGATGACCCCATCTTGGCCAGTGCGATTGGGCCCCTGGCCCTGCCCAATGCCCTGGGTCTGGCGGCTGGGTTTGACAAGAATGCCCAGGCCAGTACGGCCATGCTGCGCGCAGGCTTTGGTTTTGTGGAGTGCGGCACGGTCACGCCCCTGTCCCAGATCGGCAATCCGCGCCCGCGCCTGTTTCGCCTGCGCGCCGACCAGGCCGTAATCAACCGGATGGGCTTTAATAATCAAGGGCTCGAGCCTTTTGCCGCGCGGTTGGCGGCTCGTGACCACGGCGCTGGCCTGGTCGGGGCCAATATTGGCGCCAATAAGGATAGTGAGGACCGGATCGGTGATTATGTCACGGGCCTGACCCGGCTTTGGGGCCTTGCCGATTATTTCACCGTCAATATTTCCTCGCCCAATACGCCGGGGCTTAGGGCGCTGCAGACCAAGGCCGCCCTGGATGAGCTTTTGGGGCGATTGGCTGAGGCGCGGACTGACCTGACCAAGGCCTTGCCCAAGGGCGCTGTGCCCATCCTGTTAAAAGTCGCGCCAGACCTTGAAGACGGCGAGGTTGAGAGCATTGTCGATTGTGTTCTAACCCACGGTCTGAGCGGCATTATCATCGGCAATACCACGATTTCGCGGCCTGATAGCCTAACCTCCGCAAACAGGACTGAGATGGGCGGCCTGTCGGGCGCGCCCCTAATGACCCTATCAACCCAGATGCTGGCTAGGTTTTATGCTTGCGCAGCTGGGCGCTTGGCCCTGATCGGGGCTGGCGGTGTGGCTTCTGGGGCCGATGCCTATGCCAAGATCCGGGCTGGGGCCTGCGCTGTGCAACTCTATTCAGCTCTGGCCTATCAAGGCCCCGGACTGATTGGCAAGATCAAGACCGACCTAGCCGCCCGCCTGCGCGCCGACGGATTTTCGAGGCTAGACCAGGCGATCGGTCAGGCCTAGCCCATCCATCCACGAGATCAACTGGAGACGACCCATGCCCTGGCTCAAACGATTTGGCCCCATAATCCTAGTCCTGGCCCTGATCGGACTGGCGCTAGTTTCGGGCGTAACCGAGCACCTGACCTTGTCTGAACTCAAGCTTCGCCGCGACGAGTTGCAGGCCCTGGTTCATCAATACCCGCTGCTAAGCCTTGGCGCCTATATTCTGGTCTATGTGGCAGTGGTCAGCCTGTCCCTGCCCGGGGCCTTGATCATGACCTTGAGCGGCGGCTTCTTGTTTGGCCCCTGGCTCGGCGGGCTGGCAGCAGCGACAGGCGCAAGCCTTGGCGCCACCGTGATCTTTTTGATCTGCCGCACGGCGGTGGGGGACGCCTTGCGCGGCAAGGCCGGCTCAACCATTGCCAGGATCGAAGAAGGGGTGCGCCGAGACGCGTTTTCCTATCTTTTGACCCTGCGCCTGATCCCGGTCATGCCGTTTTGGCTGGTTAATCTGGCAGCAGGCTTTGTCGCCATTCCTCTGCGCACCTTCTTGATCGCGACGGTTCTGGGCATTTTGCCAGGCTCTTTGGTTTATGCTGGTTTGGGCTCAGGCCTTGGCCATGTGTTTGCCTCAGGCCAGGAGCCAAACCTGCGGGTGATTTTCGAGCCGCAAGTCTTGTTGCCCCTAATCGGGCTTAGCCTTTTGTCGCTCTTGCCCATTGTGCTTCGCCGGTTTCGCAAAAGTGAGCCTGCCTAATGACCAAGCTTATCCATGCCGATATTGTCGTGATTGGCGCTGGTTCTGGCGGCCTGTCCGTGGCCTCGGGCGCAGCGCAGCTTGGCCTCAAGGTGGTCCTATTTGAGCAGGGCGAAATGGGCGGCGATTGCCTCAATTATGGCTGCGTGCCGTCAAAAGCCCTGATCGCGGCGGCCAAGCGCGCCCATGTCTTGAATACAACCAGTGCCTTGGGCATTCGTCCCGCTGGCCCTGCCCAGATCGATTTTGCCGCTGTGATGGCCCATGTGCAGGGCGCCATTGCCACGATTGCGCCGCACGATAGTCAGGAACGGTTTGAGGGGCTTGGCTGCACGGTTGTGCGCGAGGCGGCCCGCTTTACGGGTCCCGATACGGTGGAAAGCGCCAGTTGCCGCGTCAAGGCGCGCAAGATCGTCATTGCCACTGGATCGCGCGCCAAGGTGCCGCCGATCCCAGGCCTTGAGGCTGTGACCTATCTGACCAATGAGACCTTGTTTGAGCTCAAGGTCCTGCCTGAGCATTTGATGATTTTGGGTGCAGGACCAATTGGGCTGGAACTGGGCCAAGCCTTTGCGCGGCTGGGCAGTCGCGTGACGATTTTTGAAGCCGCCAAGGCCCTTCCTAGAGAAGACCCAGACCTTGCCGCCATCGTGCTTGAGGCCGCACGCCGCGATGGTGTGGTCTTGCACGAGGGCGCAAGGGTTGAAGCGCTAGAACAGGCGCCGGGCGGTGTCGTGGTCAAGGCCTGGCTGGGTGATCAGGACCTGCAATGCGCGGGCAGTCACCTCCTTGTCGCCACCGGCCGCGCGCCCAATACTGAGGGTCTAGGCCTAGCTGCCGCGGGCATTGGCCTGGACGAGCACGGCTATATCCTGACCGATGATCAGCTCCTGACCACTAATCGGCGGGTGTTTGCCATTGGCGATGTCAGCGGCCAGGGCGGGTTTACCCATACGGCGGGCGCGCATGCAGGGTTAGTGATCCGCAAGGCCTTGTTTGCTCAGCCGATCAAGGCCAGCAGCCTGGTCGTGCCGCGCGCAACCTATACCGACCCTGAAATCGCGGCTGTGGGCCTCAGCGAAGCCCAGGCGCGCAGCCTTCATGCCGAGGGGGTTCAAGTCATCACTGCCCCGTTCAGTGGTAATGACCGCGCCGTGGCCGAGGGTCAAACCCAGGGTCTAGGCAAGCTTATCCTCTCGCCCAAGGGCAAGATTTTGGGGGCAGCCCTGGTTGGACCAAGCGCAGGCGATCTGATCCAGCCCTGGATCCTGGCCCTATCGGCCAAGGTTAAGCTGAGCGCCATGACCGGATTTATTGCGCCCTATCCGACGCGCGGCGAGATCACCAAGCGTCTGGCGGGTCAGTTTTACACCCCCTTGCTGTTTTCCGCCCGCTCCCGACTTTTAGTTTCATT
>CANGCO010000089.1 GCA_947452365.1 Caulobacteraceae bacterium | reverse complement strand
CCCAAGCCCCATCCCCGGCTATCGCCGATACTTCCCCCATTGGGGGAAGATTTGCATCTTTTAATCCTCCCCCCTTGGGGGAGGGGGACCGCGAAGCGGTGGAGGGGGCCTGCACCGGCCCAAGCCCCCATCCCCGGCTATCGCGGGTACTTCCCCCAGAGGGGAAAGATTTGCATCTTTTAATCCTCCCCCCTTGGGGGAGGGGGACCGCGAAGCGGTGGCGGGGGCTAGACCTCGCCCCACATCCGCAAGAGCGCACTGACCGACTTGTCGAGCAAAAGACGCGGCTCGCCCGATGCCAGTTCGGCACGGGCCCTGGCCAGATCAAACACGATTTCGCGTTGGTCAGGGCGACGGATCAGGCTCTGGACCCAACCGACACAGGCAAGTCTTAGGCCCGAGGTGACAGGTTCCACCTCATGCAAGGCCCCGGTCGGATAGAGCACGAGGCTGCCTGGGCTAAGACGCGCCTGTCGGTCGCCGTCTGGACCTTCGACAACAAGAGCGCCGCCCTCATAGGTCTCTGGGCCCGATAGGAATAGGGTGAAGGACAGGTCGGTGCGGATGCGTGCCTCGTCGGGGCCCATGACCGCGTCATCGACATGGCGGCCATAGGCCTGTCCCGGGCCATAGCGGTTGAACATTAGGCCTGACCAGCGCACCGGCCGCACATAGCTGGCAAACACCGGATGGCGTTCCAGCGCCCGGCGCACAAAGGCGGTGAGGGCGGCAACCTTGGCATCACTGCCATCGGCCTGTTCGTTGGATTTCACTGCGCGCGCCGCCTCGCCTGCCGTTTTGCGGCCATCAACAAAGCGGCAATCGGCAAGGCCAGCGACCACGGTGGCCACATCTTCCGGGCTCAGGGCGTCAGACAGAATGATCATATCCAAGGGTCTCATTTTTGCGAACGACTTGCAATAGCAATTGGGCTGTGCTTTATCCGGTGCCAACAGGAGAGCGATTGCCATGATCCGTTTGCGCCCTAAACACTGGACCAGCGTCAGTGCCGCGGTTTTGATTTCGGTTACAGGCCTGAGCGCTTGTACGCCCAAAAAAGAGGCTGGAGCCTCGTCCGATCAGGCGGCCCCAAGCGCCGCACCCGCCGGGCCGGTTGCCGCAGGCGGGGCGGGCGAGGCGGGGGAAACCGGTGCCCATTCGGCCTATTCGGGTATTCCTGCCGATAGCGTGTCGGCCCTGCACATTGCCCATTTGCGCGGCTTTTTCCTGATTGCTCAGGCGCAAAAGGATGGGCCAGAGGCGGCAGCCATCCTGACCTCGCAAGGCATGATCGAGGCTTATGATCCAAGCTCTGCCGTGTTTAGCGCGGTTGGCATTGATCAGGCCGTCCTGCGCAAGGCCGCGACCAGCGGGTCTGCCGCCGATCTCAAGGCCGCCATTGCGGCCCTTGATTCTGGCCTAGCCAAGGCTGGTGGCGATCCCAAGGCTGTGATCCGCGGCCTGGTTGAAATTTCCAGTGGCCTTTATAAGGGCGTTGTTGTCGATGGCGGCGTGGATCCGATCGAGTATCAACATTCGCTCGGCGCTGCGCTGTCGGCCAAGGCGGCGTTGGCGGCGGCGGTCAAGGCCAATCCGCAATTGGCCGGGGCAAGCGCACCCATGGATGCCTTTATCGCGCTATGGCCCGCCTTGTCGGCGCCAGAAAAGCCCGCCAGTCATGGCCAGGTCCTAGCCCAGGCCTCACGGATCGAATTGGCCATCAGCTAGGCAAATAACCACCCAGGGGATAAAGTCAGTATTTTAGAATCCCAAGGGTGTTGTTATAGTTTGCCCTCGGCATCGTCCGCGTTTGGCGCGGGTGATTCGCGTGGGCGAGATTATGAATAAGGTCACCATCGGACTATTGGGCGCTGCCTATGCCTGCTTGTCCCTAGCGCTCGCGGTCTATGTCGCGCGCTCGGGCGGGGGCTTGGCCGGGGGTATTTCTGCGACCATAGGCGGGCTAGGTTTGGCCTTGGCTGTGCATGGCAATCTGAGGCGTCATCTGGATGTCCGAGATCGCGAGCGCGCGGTTTGGGCCTTACGGCGCGCCAATATGATCATTGCCGAGCAAATGTTTCGCCTGGGCCGCAGCATGAGCGAGGTCACGGTCAATGTGAAACAGGATGCTGCCCGCCGCTCCGAGGAATTGACCAGCGAGGTGCGGGTGCTGGAAGGTCTGGTCCAGCGCATGACCGAGGGGCTTGACGGTGGCCTTGCCGATCATTCCGAAGCCGATATCGCCATGCTTCAGTGCAGTACCGCCGCCATGTTCGATACGGTCCGCGAGGCCTTGACCGAAAATCGCGTCGATCTTTATCTGCAGCCCGTGGTCGGCCTGCCGCAGCGCCGAACCGTGTTTTATGAAAGCTTTTCGCGGCTGCGCGACCCAACCGGCCGGGTGATCATGCCGGCTGAGTATTTGCGGGTGGCCGAGCCGGGCGGCCTGGTCGGGGCGATCGATAATCTGTTGCTGTTTCGCTGCGTCCAGATTGTGCGGCGTCTGGCCAAACAGGATCGCAAGGTGGGCATATTTTGCAATATTGCCTTGGCCTCCTTGGATGATGAAGCGTTTTTCCCGCAATTTTTGGAATTCATGTCCGAGAATCGCGACCTGTCTTCGCGCGTAATTTTTGAGCTGGGCCAGGCCAATTTTGAAGCGCGCAGCGCCACGGCGGCCCGAAATATGGCCCAACTCGCGGATCTGGGCTTTAAGTTCTCGCTCGATAAGGTGGTCGATCTGGATCTGGATTTCCAATCCCTGTCGCGGGCCGATGTGCGTTATCTCAAGATCTCGGCCGATACCTTGATGAATGAATTGCTGAATATTGATGGCCGTCCAGCGCTCAAATCCCTGCGCCATCTCAATGCCAGCGATTTTGCCGATCTTACCCGTCGCTATGGCTTGGAAATCATTGCCGAAAAGGTCGAGGGCGAAAGTCAGGTCATTGATATATTGGAGCTCAATATCATCTATGGCCAGGGCAATCTGTTTGGAGAGCCGCGGGCGATCCGCGACTCCCTGCTGACCGAGACCGATCCACCGGCAGGGTTTATGCGTGGAAATCTGCGCCGAGCCATGGCGCGCTAGGGTCTGTGGCGGCCTTAAGGGCCAGTTCCACTTGATCCTTGCGCCTAGGCAGGTTAGCCGAGGGCATGAGCGCTAATCTTCCTGTTCCTGAGCTGCCTGCGGGCCTTGGCCAATTGGCCGATCGCTATGATGTGGTCCTGTCCGATGTCTGGGGCGTGATCCATAATGGCCGCGAAAGCTTTCCGCTGGCCTGTGAGGCCTTAAGGCGGTTCGGGGCCGAGGTGGGCCCCGTGGTCCTGATCTCAAACTCGCCAAGACCGTCTAAGGATGTGGTCTCCCAGTTGCGCGAGCTAGGCGTTCCAGATGCGTCCTGGACCGGCTTTGTGACATCGGGCGATGCCACGCGCCACTTGCTGGGCGCACGGGCGTCTCAGACGGCCTGGCGGCTTGGGCCAGAGCGCGACGCCACGCTTTATGAAGGCCTTGGCCTTGGCTTTTCCGCGCTGGATGCGGCGGACTTTATTGCCTGCACAGGCCCGTTTGATGATGAGATCGAGACTCCGGCCGATTACGGCGCGCGTTTCGAACTGGCCCTATCGCGCGGCATGGACATGATTTGTGCCAATCCCGACAAGGTGGTCCAGCGCGGCGGCAAGCTGATCTATTGCGGCGGCGCCTTGGCCGATCTTTATACCCAGATGGGCGGAACCGTGCTGATGGCTGGTAAACCCTATGGGCCAATCTATGACCTTAGCCTGGCCGAGGCCGAAAGGCTGCTTGGCCGCCGGGTGGATCCAAGCCGGGTGCTATGCATTGGTGATGGCGTCCCGACCGATGTCATGGGGGCGAATGCCCAGGGTCTGGATTGTCTGTTTGTCGCAACCGGGATTCATGGCGCCGAGACCATGAACAGTGCAGGTCAATTGGATGCCAAGGCGACGGCCAGTCTCTTGGCCGGGGCGGGCGCAAAAGCCGCCTATGCCATGAGCGATCTGGTCTGGTAATCAAGGCCGCCAAAGGGAGATTCTAGCGTGAACACTGTCTATCTGGATGATCTAAGCGTGGGTCAGTCGGCCCAAATGGTCCGCACCGTCACCGAGGCCGATATTGTCTTATTTGCCCAGGTCTCGGGTGATAACAATCCAGTGCATCTGGACGAGGCCTTTGCCGCCCAGACCCCGTTTAAGACCCGCATTGCCCATGGCATGTTGTCAGCAGCCTATATTTCGGCCGTGATCGGCACTCAATTGCCGGGGCCGGGCACCATCTATATGCAGCAGGCCCTGCGCTTCAAACGCCCGGTCAAGATTGGCGACGAGGTCACGACCATTGCCACAATCAGCGAGATCGATCCCGTCAAGGGCCGGGTTAGCATTGATACGGTCTGTCTGGTCGGAGGCAAGCCGGTGATCGAGGGCGAGGCCCTGGTCATGGCGCCGCGCAAGCCCGATGGTGCTGCGTGAAGCGAGTCAGTGATTGGCGTGGTCTCGGGGCCAGCCTTCAAGGCGCGTCGGTAGCGCTTGGCAATTTTGATGGGGTCCATCGCGGCCATCAATTGGTGATCGCTCAGGCCGCCCAGGCGGCCCAGGCCAAGGGCTTGCCGCTGGGTGTGATCAGTTTTGAGCCCCATCCCAGGCGCTGGTTCCAACCCGATGCCGAGCCGTTTCGCCTCATGACCCTGGATCAACAGGCCAGGGCCCTGAGTGATCTTGGCGTTGATCTATTTTATGTCCTGCCCTTTGACGCCGAAATGGCGGCCATGACCGACGAGGCCTTTGCCCAACAGGTCCTGGCCCAGGGGCTTGGCGTGCGCCATGTCGCGGCAGGCTTTGATATAACCTTCGGCCGCGGCCGCACGGGTGATCCCGATGCCCTGCGCCTCTATGGCCAGGCTTTTGGCTTTGAGGTCTCGATTGCTGCGGCCATGGGCGATGCCGAGGCCAATAAATACTCATCTTCAGCCGTGCGTGAGGCCTTGGTTGCTGGGCACCCTGATCGTGCCGCCGTGATCTTGGGCCGACCCTTTGCGATTGAGGGCGTGGTGGTTGAGGGCCAAAAGCTGGGCCGAACCCTTGGCTTTCCGACCGCCAATGTTGAATTGCATGACTATGTGCGACCAAGACTGGGCGTCTATGCCACCCGCACACGGCTGGCCGATGATCGGGTGGTGGCAGGGGTCGCCAATCTGGGCTGTAATCCGACCACGGGTCTGGTAACGGCGCGCCTGGAAACCTGGCTATTTGATTTCAATGAAGACCTCTATGGCCAAACCCTTGAGACCGAGCTGGTGGCGTTTCTGCGGCCAGAGGTCAAATTTGATGGGCTTGATGCCCTGGTGGCCCAGATTGCTACGGATGCCGATGATGCGCGGCGCTTATTGCTGCCCGAATTTTGATCCGACCAATTTGCCGAAACCAAAATTGCGAATGCCCATGGCCAAACAGGGCGAAAGCTTGGTGCAGCAGCCTCGCGGCGTTTCAGCCACTGGTGAAAACAGCCAAGGGCTGTTATGGCTTTTGGATGATATTTTATCGGATCCTTGGGCGAATTAAGCGCCCGGTGTGATGCGGCTGGGCCAAGGGGTCCGCCCGCGCGCCGGGATGTTTGTTTTTATCGCTGTGCTGGCCGCGATAAGGCGGGTTTGTTTCCGCCCTGGCCAGATTCGATTTCCCCTTTACTGGATATGCGCGTCATGGACGATTCTGCCCCGACTTCCGAGACCAGCCGCGATCTTCGCGACACGGTATTCTTGCCCGACACCCCCTTTCCGATGCGCGGCGGCCTGCCACAAAAAGAGCCGGAAATCCTCGCCCGCTGGGCTCAGGCGGAGCTATATATGGCCATGCGCAAGGCCCGTCAGGACGCAGGCGCACCCCTGTTTGTGCTGCATGACGGCCCGCCCTATGCCAATGGCCAGATCCATATTGGCCATGCCCTGAATAAGATCTTGAAGGACTTTGTTGTCCGATCGCGGTTCTTGCTTGGCTTTGACGTCGATTATGTCCCGGGCTGGGACTGTCACGGCCTGCCGATCGAATGGAAGATCGAGGAAAAGTTCCGCAATCAGGGCCGCGCCAAGGGCGATGTGCCCAAGGCCGAGTTTCGCGAACGTTGCCGCGAATTTGCTGCCGAATGGATCAATATCCAGCGCGAGGAGTTTAAGCGCCTGGGCATTCTGGGCCGCTGGGAAGATCCCTATGCGACCATGGATTTTGCCACCGAGGCCAAGATCGTCGCCGAATTCCACAAATTCATTACCTCGCACCAGCTCTATCGCGGCTCAAAGCCCGTCATGTGGAGCCCGGTCGAGCGCACGGCGCTGGCCGATGCCGAGGTGGAATATCACGATCATGTCTCGCCGACGGTTTGGGTACGCTTTCCGGTCACCCAAGGCGAAGATGCGGTGCTTGGCGCGCATGTGGTGATCTGGACCACCACGCCCTGGACCATGCCGGCTAACCGGGCGGTCAGCTATAATCCAGACATTGCATACGGCCTTTACGAGGTTCAGGCCATGGAAACTGGCCTTGCGTTTGAGCCCTGGGCTAAGCCAGGCGACAGGTTCATTGTCGCCGATAAGCTGGCGGCCGATGTCGCTAGCGCCGCCAAGATTGCGAGCTGGACGCGTCTTCAGGCGGTCAATTGCGAGGGCATGGTCTGTTCTCACCCCCTAGCCAGCCTCGACAGTGGCTATGGCTTCTCAGTGCCCATGCTGGCCGGTGACCACGTCACCGATGATGCCGGGACGGGCTTTGTCCATACCGCCCCCGGCCACGGTCAGGATGACTATCAGGTCTGGCTGGCCCATGGTCACCGCGACGTGCCCGATACGGTCGATGCGGACGGGGCCTATTATGAGCATGTGCCCCTGTTTGGCGGCCTAAAGGTTCTGGAAACCGAGGGCAAGAAGTCTGGCAAGTTTGGACCGGCCAATAATGCGGTCATGGACAAGCTGATCGAGGCGGGAACCCTATTGGCGCGCGGGCGGCTGGAACACTCCTATCCGCATTCCTGGCGCTCCAAGGCCCCGGTGATTTTTCGTAATACGCCGCAATGGTTCATCCGCATGGATCAGGCTGATAAGGACGGCAATACGCTGCGCGCCAAGGCCTTGGCCGCGATCGATCAGACCGCCTTCTTCCCCGATATTGGCCGCAACCGGATCGGCTCCATGGTCGAGGGTCGGCCTGACTGGCTGATCAGCCGCCAGCGCGCCTGGGGCACGCCTCTGGCCATGTTTGTCGACAAGGCCACGGGCCAGCCGCTGAACGATCCTGAGGTTAATGCCCGGATCTTGGCCGCCATTACTGCTGAAGGCGCCGATGCCTGGTTCACCCGGCCCGATAGCGATTTTCTGGGCGCGGGCTATGATCCCGACCATTATGAAAAGATCGAGGACATTCTCGATGTCTGGTTCGATTCAGGCTGTACCCACGCCTTTACGATCGAGAACCGCCCCGACAGTCATTGGCCAGCCGATGTCTATCTAGAGGGCTCGGACCAGCACAGGGGCTGGTTCCAGTCCAGCCTTTTGGAGGCCTGCGGCACGCGCGGTCAGGCCCCTTATAAGGCGGTCATCACCCATGGCATGACCTTGAACGACAAGGGCGAGAAAATGTCCAAATCGCTGGGTAATGCGATTGAGCCCCAGTCGATCATCAAGGATAGCGGCGCTGAAATCATCCGCCTCTGGGCGGCCATGGTCGACTATACCGAGGACCAGCGTATCGGCAAACAAATGCTGGCCACCACCACGGACAGCTATCGCAAGCTGCGCAATACGCTGCGCTATTTGCTGGGGGGGCTTGCAGGCTT
>CANGCO010000088.1 GCA_947452365.1 Caulobacteraceae bacterium | reverse complement strand
GGGGATTGCTGTTGCCAGGCTCCCCTCGGGCCCCGCCTAACGCTGCTAAGACGTTAGGGCTTTAGGTCGAAATTCGTGGCACCGCATTACGCAGCGAGACGGATCTCTTGAGCGAAGTTATCGTTCGCAGTTAGTTTAAGGCCCGGTACCGGTGAGCCCACCCGAGAGAAAGCACTAACGTCTTTACACGTCTGTCGATGCTGATCGGCCCCAAATAGTCCGCCGATAACGCGGGGGAAGATTTGGTGGAGCCGCCGGGAATCGCACCCGGGTCCAGTCCGTTTATTGCACGCGCCTTTATCCCCATAGTCCGACCGTCGTCGAACAGGACGAATATAGGCCCGTTCATGCCAGAACGGAAGGGGTCTTAGGCTAAGTGCCTAGAGGAAGGCCTGGGTATCGAGGGTCTTGCCGGTTAACAGCGCATAGACGGCCAGATAACGCTCTGACGTGGCCGCAATCACCTGCGGCGGCAAGGGCGGGGCCGGGGCCTCGCCGTTCCAGCGGCCGCTCGCGCGTTCGACCTCGAGCCAATCGCGCAGGGGCTGCTTGTCAAAGCTCGGTTGCCCGCGTCCAGGCGCATATTGATCAGCAGGCCAAAAGCGCGAGCTATCCGGGGTCATGACCTCATCGATCAGTATGATCTGGCCGGATGGATCGCGGCCAAATTCAAACTTGGTATCGGCAATGATAATGCCGCGCTCGGCCGCCTTGGCCCGGCCGGTCTCATAGATCTTGCGGCTCAGGGCCTCGAGTTCACTGGCAAGGTCTTGGCCTAGGCGTGCATAAAGATCGGCGACACCGATATTTTCATCATGACCGCTTTCGGCCTTGGTGGCCGGGCTAAACAGGGCAGGGTCGAGCCGATCGCTTTCTTGCAAACCGGCCTTTAGGGCCTCTCCGGCAAGTGTGCCCGAGGTCTTGTATTCCTTCCAGGCCGAGCCGGAAATATAGCCGCGCACCACGCATTCAAACGGCACGACCTGGGTGCGGCGGCACAGCATGGTGCGTCCGGCAATCTGGGCGCGATGCGGCGCCAATTCGGGTATGGCGGCAATGATGGTGTCGGTATCGGCACTGATCAGATGGTGCGGCGTTACCGATTTGAGCTGGTCAAACCACCAGATCGATAGCTGGGTCAGGACCAGGCCCTTGAACGGCACCGGCTCGTTCATCACCACGTCAAACGCGCTGATCCGGTCGGAGGCGACCAACAAGAGCTGGTCATCGCCCACCGCATAAACATCGCGCACCTTGCCGCGCGCCAACAGGGGCAGGGGCAGGTCGCTTAAGGTCAATAGGGTCATGCTGATCGGCCTATAGGGCTTCGGGCCCGCGGGTGATGGACAGGACACCGGTGCGCGATACCTCAACCAGACCAAGCGGCCGCATCAGATCGACAAACTTGTCAATCTTGGTCGAGGCCCCGGTCAGTTCGAAAATAAAGCTTTCATGCGTGGTATCGACCACCTTGGCGCGGAAGATATCGGCAACCCGCAAGGCCTCGACCCGCTCTAGCCCGGTGCCATGCACCTTGATCAGGGCCATTTCGCGCTCAACGCCAAGGGGGTCGCGGCTGACATCGCGGATTTCGTGGGTGGCAACCATTTTTTCCAGCTGGGCGCGAATCTGTTCGAGGGTCTCGCGCGTGCCCGAGGTGACAATCGTAATGCGCGAGGTATGGGCCCTGTGGTCGGTCTCGGCCACGGTCAGGCTTTCGATATTATAGCCGCGGGCCGAGAACAGCCCAACCACCCGGTGCAGCACGCCCGGCTCATTGGCGACAATAATGGCAAAGGTCGCGCGCTGCTCGGCCACATCCAGATGGTCGAGAAAATAGGCCGAGCCGGGTTGATCAGCAGGCATGGGGCAGTCCTTGTCTAAAATTCAATAGGGGCGCGCAGAAGGCTTAAACCAGTCCGCGGCCTTCCACATCAATAGCGGTGTTTAGATCCACGCCCATATCGGCCAGGATCATCTCATTATGCGCCTTACCCGAGGGGATCATGGGCAGACAATTCTCATTCTTGGTCACCCGGCAGTCAAAGATCACCGGGTGGGGGCAGTCGATCATTTCCAGAATCTTGGCGTCCAGCTCCTGCGGCGTCGAGGCGCGAATGCCAACCGCCCCGTAAGCTTCGGCAAGCTTGACGAAGTCTGGCAGGCTTTCGCTATAGGAATGGCTGTAGCGCTCGCCATGCAGCAATTGTTGCCACTGGCGCACCATGCCCATCCATTCATTGTTTAGGATAAAGATCTTGATCGGCAATTTGTACTGAATGGCGGTCGAGATTTCCTGCATGGTCATCTGGATCGAGGCCTCGCCGGCAATATCAATCACCAGACTGCCGGGATGGGCCAGTTGCACACCGACGGCGGCGGGCAGGCCATAGCCCATTGTGCCCAGCCCGCCAGAGGTCATCCAGCGATTGGGCTCTTCAAACCGGTAATACTGGGCGGCCCACATCTGGTGTTGGCCCACCTCTGTGGTGATATAGGCGTCGCGATCCTTGGTCAGGGCATAGAGCCGCTCCACCGCATATTGCGGTTTGATCTCGGTGTCTGAGGGGCGATAATCAAGGCAGTTGCGGGCGCGCCAGGCATCGATCTGGGCCCACCAAAGGCGCAAGGCCTCGCGATCGATCTTGGCCTTGCTCGCGATCCATACCGCCATCATGTCCTCGATCACCGAGCCGACATCACCGACAATGCCGATATCCACCCGCACGGTCTTATTGATCGAGGAGGGGTCAATATCGACATGGATTTTTTTGGAGCCGGGCGAAAAGGCATCGAGGCGGCCCGTGACGCGGTCATCAAAACGCGAGCCCAGCGCGATCATCACATCGCAGTCATGCATGGCATTATTGGCTTCAAATGTGCCGTGCATGCCCAGCATGCCCAGCCATTGTGGGTCGGCTGCTGGAAACGCGCCCAGCCCCATCAGGGTCGAGGTCACAGGGGCACCGACCATGGCCGCGAACTTGCGCAAGGCCTCGCTGGCCTTGGGCCCGGAATTGATCACACCGCCGCCAGTATAAAAGACAGGCCGCTTGGCCTTGGCGATCAGGTCGACCGCCTCGGCAATCTTGGCCGCGTCGCCCTTGGTGCGCGGGGCATAATTGTGCGCGAACACCACCTCGTCTGGGCCATAATACTCGGCCGATCCAAACTGGATGTCTTTTGGGATGTCGATGACCACGGGGCCGGGGCGGCCCGATGTGGCAATATGAAAGGCCTCATGCAGGATGCGCGGCAGGTCGGCTGTGTTCTTGACCAGATAATTATGCTTGGTACAGGAGCGGGTAATCCCGACCGTGTCACATTCCTGAAACGCGTCCGAGCCGATCAGGTGGGTCGGCACCTGGCCGGTAATCACCACCATGGGGATGGAGTCCATCAGGGCATCGACAATCCCGGTAATGGCATTGGTTGCCCCCGGCCCAGAGGTGACCAGAACCACGCCGGGCTTACCCGAAGACCGGGCATAGCCCTCAGCCGCATGGGTTGCACCTTGTTCATGACGCACCAGAACATGCTTCAGGCTCGGCTGGTGAAACAGGGCGTCATAGATCGGCAAGATCGCCCCGCCGGGATAGCCAAACAGGGTGTCTACCCCCTGATCCATCAGGGCGCGTACCACCATTTCCGCGCCGGTCATGGTGCGGCTGCTGGTGGCCTGGGTCTTTGAAGCGGTTGTGATGGTATTCATGGGATCACACGATGGAGGTGGGGGTGAGGGGATTAGATCTTAAGGCAAAGAAAAAGGCCCTCGAGGGGCCCATTGGAGACGCGACCGACACGGCTTGATCAGAAGATCAAACCGAGGACGGCCGCTCAATAAGTACGATCGTATAAGTGCGCACGAGTTTTCTCCGAAACTACTGTTTTGATCAGTGCCACGCTATGGCGCAGGGGTCAAGCGGCCTGTTGGCGCAAAAATCAACCTTTCAGCCTCGGCTGCGGAGGGTTGGGTTAGACGCGCCCAATCGGGGGTCTGGTTACGAAACCAGGTCAATTGCCGCTTGGCATAGCGCCGAGTCTGCATCTGGGCCTGGGCTAGGGCCTCGTCTAGGTGGGCTTCACCGGCTAGGTGACCGGCAAATTCGCGATAGCCGACCGCCTTGAGCGCGGGCAGGGCAGGATCTAGGGTCATGGCCATAAGCTCCGCCACCTCGTCCAACACCCCAGCCTCCAGCATGGACGCGAGCCGCGCATCGCAGCGTTTATACAGCGCTTTGCGGTCCGGCTCGATCACCAGACCGCGCCAGTCTTCGGGCTTAAGCGCTGGCTGGGTATCGGACTGCCACTGGCTAAGCGACCGGCCAGTGGCTTCTGCCACAGCCAAGGCGCGGATCAGGCGTTGGCGATCGCCGGGGGCAATGCGCGCCTCAGCGGCCGCATCAATCCTGGCCAAGACTTCGCGAAAACGGGCCTCACCCTCTAGGTCAAGCCTGGCCTCGATCGCATCACGCATGCTGAGCGGCACGGGCGGAATATCGGCTAGGCCCCTCGTCAGGGCGCTGAAATAAAGGCCCGTGCCACCGACAATTAGGGCGGTCCGCCCGCGGCGCTTGATATCGGCCAAAACTGTACAGCAGGCGCGAAGCCAGTGCCCGACCGACCAGGACTGGTCAGGGCTTGCCACCGCAAACAGGTGATGCGGGACGCGGGCCATCTCGCCTGGGCTTGGCCTTGCGGTTAAGCGCGGCAGCGCCTGATAGATTTGCTGGGCATCGGCATTGACAATCTCGCCGCCAAGGCTTTGGGCTAGGTCCAGGGCCAGGGCAGACTTGCCGCTGGCCGTGGGTCCGGCAATCAGGATGATGGATGGTGGGTTCACGCGCCTACCAAACACCAAACCCTGCCCGTGCGAAAGGGGCGTTTGACAAGCGCTTGGCCTTGATCCAGCCGCCTTGGGCGTTTACTGCCAAACCATGCAGATCGTCATCACCCTTGTTTCGCCAGACCCCGCCGCGACTGAACAGGCCCGCACCCGGCTTGTGCCGCTATTGGGGCAGTTTGAAGCGGTCAGCCTTGGGGCTGGTGCACTGGATATTGTTGTCGATGCCCAAGATCATTTGGCGCTGAGGGCCCTGGTCGATCACGCCTTAAAGGACCTTGCCGTCGATCACTGTGTTCAGGCGGCTGAGGGGCGGCGCAAGCGTCTGCTGATCGCCGATATGGACTCCACCATTATTGGCTGTGAGTGCCTAGACGAGCTAGCCGATTTCGCCGGGGTCAAGGATGTGGTCTCGGCCATTACCGAGCGGTCCATGCGCGGCGAATTGGATTTTGAAGCAGCCCTGCGCGAGCGGGTGGCCATGCTGAAGGGCCTGCCCGTCTCTGTGCTTCAGACCTGTTTTGACGAGCGAGTGCGCCTCAATGCCGGGGCCAAGACCCTGATTGGTACCATGATGGCGGCCGGTGCGCGGTGCCTTTTGGTCTCTGGTGGTTTTACGTTTTTCACCGCCCGGGTTGCGGCCGCAGCAGGCTTTGCCGAGGACCGGGCCAATCGCCTGATCGAGGCGGATGGCGTGCTAACCGGCGCGGTGGCTGAGCCCATACTCGGCAAGGCGGCCAAGCTGGCCAGCCTTGAACAGGAGGCGCACGCACTGGGCCTGGATCTTTCCCAGACCCTAGCCATTGGCGATGGGGCCAATGATCTGGCCATGATCGAGGCGGCGGGTCTTGGCATAGCCTATCGCGCCAAGCCAATCGTTGCCGCCATGGCCCATGCCCGTATCGATTATAGTGACCTGACCGCGCTCTTATATTTTCAAGGCTATAGCCAAGACGCCTTTATAGGCTGAACCCGTCTAGGCGAGGGCCGACGGGAGCCGTAAAATCGCTTTCAGGCCGCCGAGGGCTGAGGGCGCCAGACGAACATCGCCGCCGTGATTGCGCGCCACATCGCGGGCTATGGCCAGGCCCAGACCCACGCCCTTTTCATTTTGATTGCGCGACTCGTCCAGACGGCTGAACGGGCGAAAGGCCTCTTCATAGAGGGCCGGGTCAATGCCGGGGCCGTCATCCTCAATGGCAATCTCGATACTGTCGTGATCGCAGTGCGCTGCAGAAATCTCGACGCGCCGGCCATGGCTGGCAGCATTGATCACCAGATTGGACAGGGCCCGTTTCAAGGCCATGGGCCGGGCCTGGACCTGAAGCTGTGGTTCAACCGCAAACTCGATCTTTGCCCCCAGATGCTCGGCCCCCTGAACAACCGCCCCGATCAGGGCTTCCAGCGCGATGGTCTCAGCGGCCTCGCCGCCTTCGCCGCGGGCAAAATCGAGATATTCGTCGATCATGTGCTCCATCTCGGCCAGATCGCCCTTCATGGCCGCAATCCGGTCCGAAGGCTCAGCCAGGGCCAGTTCCAGCTTGAGCCGGGTCAGGGGGGTGCGAAGATCGTGGCCGACGGCGGCGAGCATGACGGTGCGCTGTTCAATATGGGCCTGGATGCGGTCCTTCATGGCGATAAAGGCCGCAGCGGCTTGGCGCACCTCGCGCGCGCCATAGGGCTTAAAGGCCGCGACATCGCTGCCGCGGCCAAACGCGTCCGCCGCCTCGGCCAGACGTTCAATGGCCCGGACCTGATTGCGGATAAAGCCAATAGCAATGCCGGTCAGGAGTAGGGTGACCCCCGTCATCCAGAGGATAAAGATATGGCCCTGGGTGGCAAAGGCCCGGTCTCTGGGGGCAATGATCCGCAAGACGCCCTTGGCCGTCTGAACCCGGATATCGACATAGGCAGGATAGCGGGTGGTGTCGAACCAGAAGGGGGCATCGAGCCTCGCCTCTAGCGCCCTTTGCAAGGAGCGGTCCAGTGCGGCAAATAGGGAGGGTCTTCGCCCGGTCGGCAGGGTGCGGCCCTCTTGCAGCACAATCGATAGGCTCATGGACCGCTCAGCCCTTTGCGCGATCTTGGCCAGGGCCGTTGGCGAGGGATCATCGCCATAGCTTTCCACCGCCCAGGCAATGTCACCGGCTAGGCCCTCGGATAGGCGACTGGTCACGGTTTCCCAATGGGCGTCAAAAAACGCCCAGGTCACGGCGATCTGCATAATCGCAACCGGCAGGACAATGATCAGCAAGGAGCGGCCAAATAGGCTGGTCGGCATTAGCCGCTTGATCGCCCGCACTAGCCTTGCCCAGACCAAGCCCATAAATCGCCGTGATGTCTTGGTCTTTTCCATCAGTCCGGTGCCAACATATAGCCGACCCCGCGCACGGTCTGCAGATAGCGCGGATTTTTCGGGTCATCCTCGATCTTGCGGCGCAGGCGCGTGACCTGCACATCCACTGCCCGGCCGGTAATATCGGCCGTGTCGCGGGCAAGGTCCATCCGGTCGATCGGGGTATGGGCCGACAGGGCCAGTTGACGCAAAAGCTGGGCCTCGGCCTCGGTCAGGCGCACGGGGGCCTCGTTACGGAAAAGCTCGCCGCGGTCACAGTCAAAGACGCAATCGCCAAGCTTAAGCCGCTCCTGTCCGGTTGGGCGCGCCTGGGTGCGGCGCAAAATGGCTGCGATGCGCAACAATAATTCCTGTGGCTCAAACGGCTTTGCCAAATAGTCATCGGCCCCAAGTTTCAGCCCCTCGATGCGGTCCTCGGCCAGGCCCCTGGCGGTCAGCATCAAGATTGGGGTTGCAGCAACCGGCCCGGACCGTGCTCTTACCCAGCGCGCCAAAGAAAACCCGTCCTCGCCCGGCATCATAATGTCAAACACGGCCAGATCGAAATCAAACGTCTCTAATAGATTGCGGGCGCTGGCGGCATTTTGCGCCGCTGTGACCCGAAAGCCTTGCCTTGCCAGATATTCTTTCAGCAGGGCGCGGATGCGGTCATCATCATCGACGACCAATAGGTGGCGTTCGCGGCCGGGGGCTGGCGCGGTCATATGTCCTGTTTCCGCAGCAAATTTTGGCCAATCAGGGGGATGTAAGGCGCAATGATCATGCTATGGAACCTCCCCCACGGTCTTGGTCTGGATTGACGCCGC
>CANGCO010000087.1 GCA_947452365.1 Caulobacteraceae bacterium | reverse complement strand
GAAGCGGCGCTTGGTCTTGATGTTAGAGTGGCTAACATTATTGCCGACCATGGGGCCGACGCCGGTGAGTTCGCAGCGGCGAGTCATCGCGCATAACCTTCGAATAAGAATAGGGACCTGCAAAGGGGTCTTCGCAAGAGAGGGGGCGATATAGGACACCCAAACACCCCTCGTCAAGGCCAAGCATGCATTGGTCCTTCAAGCGCGGTTCATATTGGGGCTATATAAGCCTAAAGGTGCAACCGAAGGAACTGTCCATGATCGCTTTTAGAGCCTTGATAATAGCGGCCCTGATTGGCGTTTGCGCCCCTGCCAAGCCTGCTTTTGCCCAGGAGGGTTTTTCCCCGAGCGCACAGCCCGGGCCTGTACATTTGGCGCTTGGTTATAGCGGCCGTCTTTATATCAAGGTGTTGGATATCCAATTTGACCAGATCATAGAGCCCAAGGCCTTTAATTCTCAGGTGCGCTTGGTGACCTATGGCCTATTGCGTGCCTTTCGAAAGCTGGACATGCGCTCCAATGCCCAAGGGCGGATCGTCGATGATCAGGCTGTGCCGGGCAGCATGTATCACGCCAATATTGACGGTAAGGACAACCGCAAGGTCACAGTGACCTGGACCGGCGAGGATGTGCTGACCTCGGCCACCCCCGCCTATGGCAATATGGGCAATCCCCCTGCCAGCCGGGTACAAAAACTGGCAGCGGCTGATCCATTGACCCAGTTCATGCGCATGACACTCGCCCATAGCCATGACGGCCCCTGCCAGGGCAAGGCCAGGTTCTATGATGGCAAGCAGCTCTATGATCTCGATTTTTCGACCCCGCGCCCCTATGTGCTGGACGCGCGTGAGCGGCGGTTTGGGCTGGTCAATCCCCTGCGCTGCAATGTGCGCTATTCGGAGGTTGCCGGTTTCAAAAAAAAGCCGCCCGAGCAGCGCAATTCGGGTCTCAAGCGGCCCATCACATCAGACTGGGCCCAGATCGGCAATAATGGCCCCTGGGTGCTGTCATCCTTGTCGGCCGACACACCGTTGGGCGCCGCGGTCATACAGCTGGATCAAATGGCAATGCGCGGTGAAAAGCCCTAAAACAGCACGCGCTCACTTGTGGTTAACCGAAATTATGATACTATATCTGGTATAGAACAAACACTGAATTGGCCGATGTCGCTGATTCGGTCATGATTCGTTTCGCTCCCGTTCCTGACGAGTTGGTTCTGTTGTCTTCGCCCTTGCCGTCAGCGCCCGACTCCCCCACCTTACAGCCATGAGCGACCGTCCTTCCGGAGCCGCGCCTGCCCGTCTGGTGGCAGTTTTGGGGCCGACCAATACTGGCAAGACCCATTTGGCGGTCGAGCGGATGCTGGGCCATGCCTCGGGCATGATCGGCCTGCCGCTGCGGCTTTTAGCGCGCGAGATCTATGAGCGGATCGTCAAGGCTAGGGGCGCGCGCTGTGTTGCCCTGATTACGGGCGAGGAAAAAATCGTTCCGCCTAGGCCGCAATATTTCGTCTGTACGGTTGAGGCCATGCCCTTAAACCGCGAGGTGGAGTTTCTAGCGGTCGACGAAATCCAGCTCTGCGCTGATCCTGCTCGTGGCCATGTCTTTACCCAAAGGCTGTTGCATGCGCGCGGCACGGCCGAGACCATGTTTTTGGGGGCGGGTACGCTTGGCCCCCTTATCCGTCGGCTGCTGCCGGATGCGGAATTTGTGACGCGCGAGCGGTTTTCGAAACTGACCTATGACGGCCCCAAAAAACTGACCCGCTTGCCCAGACGCAGTGCCGTCGTCGCGTTTTCGACCGAGGCCGTCTATACGATTGCCGAGCTGATCCGCCGGCAAAGGGGCGGGGCGGCTGTGGTTATGGGCTCGCTTAGCCCCCGTACCCGCAATGCCCAGGTGGCGCTCTATCAGTCTGGCGAGGTGGATTTTCTGGTTGCGACCGATGCCATCGGCATGGGCCTGAACATGGATGTCGACCATGTCGCCTTTGCGGGCCTGCGCAAATTTGACGGCAAACGCACACGGTGGCTCTATCCGCAGGAAATTGGCCAGATTGCCGGGCGCGCCGGACGCTTTCGTACCGATGGTACGTTCGGCGTCACGGGCGAGTGCCCCGATATGGACGAGGACTTTGTCACCGCTATCGAAAACCACCGCTTTGCCCCGATCACGGGGGCGGAATGGCGCAATTCGCGGCTGGAATTTCAATCGCTCAATGGCTTGATGCAGTCCCTGGCCGAGACGCCCGGCCGTGAGGGCCTGAAACTGGCCGAAGAAAGCCTGGACGAGACCGCTTTGCGTCTGATGGCCAAGGATGAAGATATTGTCCGGCGCTGCCGCGATCGCACCAATCTGATGCGGCTTTGGGATGTCTGCCAGACCCCCGATTTTCGCAAAACCACGCTTGATGACCACAGCCGCCTGGTCCGCGACCTGTTCATGCCCCTAACCCAGGGGCGCAGGCGGGTGCCCGAAGACTGGATTGCGGGTCAGTTCAAGGCACTGGACCGGATTGATGGCGATATTGATGCCCTGTCTGGGCGACTATCGAGCGTGCGCACCCTGGCCTATGTCGCCAATCGCCCCGACTGGCTGGTCGAGCCTGGCCATTGGCAAGGTCAGATGCGGGGCCTGGAGGAGCGCCTATCCGATACGCTGCATGAAAAGCTGATGCAGCGCTTTATTGACCGGCGCACCAGTGCCCTGATGCATGGCCTGCGCCTGCGCGAGGACTTAACCGCCGGGGTGGGGCCAGAGGGCGATGTCATGGTGGAGGGCCATTTTGTCGGTCAGCTCAAGGGCCTGCAATTTACGCCTGCCCAGGGCACGAGCCAGCTGGAAGACAAGGCCCTGCGCGGCGCGGCGCAAAGGGCTGTGGCTCCGGAAATGGATCGAAGGCTCGGCTTGATCGCCTCTGAGCCCGATGAGGCGTTTGCGCTCCTTCCCACTGGCGCGGTGCTGTGGCGCGGTGAGGCGGCGGGTCAGTTATTGCCCTCGCCCGTGTTTGCCGCGCGGGTAAGGCTCTATGGCGAATTGGGGGCAGCGGCAGCCAAGGAGCGGGCCGTGCGGCGGCTGGAGGCATTTTTGGCAGCCCAGGCAAGCCTGCGCCTAGCCCCGCTAAAAGCCTTGGAGGCGGCAACCACCAGCGGCACCTTAAAGGGGCTGGCGCGCGGGATTGCCTATCGCCTGGTCGAGTGCGGTGGCGTGCTGGACAGGGGTCTGGTTGAGGCCGAGGTGGCGGCCCTTAGTCAGGCCGAACGACGCACCTTGCGAACCCTTGGGGTTCGGTTTGGGGCCTTTAGCCTATTCTTGCCCGATCTATTGGCGCCAGACGCGCTGGCCTTTAGCCGCGCCTTTGCTCATTGCGCCTTGCCCGATTGGCCTGCGCGCATGGATGCGATTTGCGATCTTATTGGCCCAATACCGCCGCCACAGGTTTTGGCGGCACTGGGCCTGCGGGCCGTGGGGCGTCTGGCCGTGCCGGTCTTGATGCTGGAAAAGCTCGATAGCCTACTGCGCGCGCAGCCGGCTGTGAACGGGGCCATGCCCCTGAACTCTGAGGCCTTGGCCGCGCTCGGCTGGAGCCTAGGCCAGGCGAGCGGTCTGTTGCGAAGTCTTGGTTTCTCACCGGTGGGCAAGATTACGCCCGATGCGCCTAGCCTTTGGCGACGTCGGCGCGCCGTTGTTCAAAAGCCGGGTGCTGGCCTTGAGGTGGTGGTTCCGACCCATTCACCCTTTGCCGCCTTGGCAGCGCTCAAGGCTCCGCCCGCAGTGCCTGAGCGGCCAAGGCGGCGACCGCGTGCAAGGCGCAAGGTATCTGCGGGGCCTGTTGCCGGATGAGCGAGGAGACCTGCCGCATTGATGTCTGGCTTTGGCGGGCGCGGTTTTTAAAGACCCGCGGCCTGGCTGCGCGGTTTGTCGAGCAGGGCAGTGTGCGCCTGTCACGCGCCGGTCAATTGACCCGATTGGACAAGGCCTCGCGCAGTGTTCGCCCCGGTGATGTGCTGGTTTTCGCCCTGTCCGAGCGGGTGTTTAGCCTGCGCATAGAGGCACTGGGTGATCGGCGCGGGCCTGCGCCAGAAGCGCGCAGCCTCTATAGCGACACACAGTCTGAGGCCCAGGCTTAAGTTTTCCTCACAGCCCCGTCACAGGATCGGTGGTTGACATCAAGGCCCATGCACTGACAAACAGCGCCGATAGCGATCCCCTCATGACCGGACCCTTGGGCTTGATATGACCTATATTGTTATGGATGCCTGCATTAAGTGCAAGTTTATGGACTGTGTCGAGGTGTGCCCTGTCGACTGCTTTTACGAAGGCGAAAACTTTCTGGTCATCAATCCGGACGAGTGCATTGATTGCGGCGTCTGCGAACCCGAATGCCCGGTCGATGCGATCAAGCCCGATACTGAAGATGATGCCGACGGCAAATGGTTAAAGGTCAATTCTGACTATTCGCGGATCTGGCCCAATATTACGGTCAAGGGCGAACCTCCAGCAGACCGTGAACAGTTTGAACGTGAATCGGGCAAGTTCGAAAAGTATTTTAGTGAAAAGCCCGGCAAGGGTTCCTGAGGGGCCCTAAGACCCCAAGCCCATTTGTGCTGACCAAGATCGGCGGCCAGAGGCGGCTATTGCCGTATGACTTTATTTTGGCTCAATTTTGTGCTAATTAAGGACTCGGTGTTGGTGAGCCTTGGCCACTGAGCCCTTATTGGTCCGGTATCCGGCCTTGTCAGATGCGATAGGCGACGGCCAGACCCGTAGAGGCGCGCGCTTCAAATTGCGGCAGTTGTCGACTTTGTCGGTTCAGTCTGACACGGAACGGGCTGTTTTGGTTATTGGTATAAGGACCCTTGTTCCGGTCTCGGCGCAAGGATGATTAATCAGAGGTAGGTTTATGAGCGATACGGGTCTGGAATTTTCGGTCGGTAATCACGTTGTTTATCCCGCCCATGGCGTCGGCCAGGTTGCAGGAATTGAGACTCAGGCCGTGGCGGGCATGGAACTGGAAGTCTATGTCATTACCTTTGACCACGAAAAAATGACCCTGCGTGTTCCGACCAAAAAAGCCAAGGTTGCGGGCTTGCGACCGCTCGCAGCGGGCGACGTGGTCGGCCAGGCCCTGACCACGCTCAAGGGCCGCGCCCGGATTAAGCGGACCATGTGGAGCCGCCGGGCCCAAGAATACGAAGCCAAGATTAATTCGGGCGATCTGATCTCGATCGCAGAGGTCGTGCGCGACCTGCACCGGGCGGACAATCAGCCTGAACAGTCCTATTCCGAGCGCCAGCTGTATGAATCGGCGCTTGATCGCATGGCGCGCGAGGTTGCGGCGATCGAACAGATCGACCGCGATGCGGCGATCGGCATTCTGAACAAGTCTTTGCAAAAGGCCGCTTAAGGCGGGGGCCCAGTCGCCCGCGCTTTTTTTGCCATATTTAATTGCGATTGATCAGGCCGCCGGTGAACCAGACCGTCGGCCTTGTCGTAACCCCTCATGAACCGGACACTTCCGCCCGGCGCCAAAGGGGTTGATCATGGCGCAGACCGAAACATCAGAAAGCTTGCGAGCCGACCGCCGATTTGTAAAATCGGCCATGGCCGTGCCGCTTCTAGAGGCCGAGCACGAGCGTGACCTGGCCCGCCGTTGGCGCGAGCAGAACGACAATGACGCTCTACATGAATTGACGACCGCCTATATGCGCCTCGTCGTATCCATGGCTGGCAAGTTTCGCAATTATGGCCTGCCGATGGCCGATCTGGTGCAAGAGGGCAATATTGGCCTAATGCAGGCTGCGGCGCGGTTTGAGCCGGACCGCGAGGTTCGTTTCTCGACCTATGCCTCCTGGTGGATTCGGGCCTCGATCCAGGACTATGTGCTGCGCAACTGGTCGATCGTGCGCACCGGCACCACGGCCGCGCAAAAGTCGCTGTTTTTCAATCTGCGCCGTTTGCGGGCGGGGCTAAATGACGGTGGCAGCCAGGCCCTAACGCCCGAAAGCCGCGCCTTTATCGCCAAGGAATTGTCAGTCGAGGAGCGTGAGGTTGAGATGATGGCGTCGCGCCTTTCGGCATCGGATCGCTCGCTCAATGCCCCCCTTGTCGAGGCGGGGGAAGGGGAGTGGCAAGATTTTCTGGTCGATGAGGCGCCTCTGCCAGAAGCCGCCGTCATGCACAGCCGCGATGACGCCACCCGCCATCAGTGGCTCGAAACCGCCTTGGCGACCCTAACGGCGAGGGAGCGCAATATTATCGAGCAGCGCCGATTGATTGATGAGCCGCAAACCTTGGAGTTCATGGGCAAGGCCTTGGGCATATCCAAGGAGCGCGTCCGCCAGATTGAGCATCATGCCTTGAAAAAGCTTAAGGCGGCGCTTGAGGGGGCGGTGGGCGATCCGCGGGCAGCGGGCTTGATCGACTAGGCCTTGCGTGTCACGGGCGGTTGGCACGGCCGCCCGGCAGTGCTAAAACAGTGTCAACGTCTCGTTAGCTCAGCCGGATAGAGCATCAGTTTCCTAAATTGAGGGTCAGAGGTTCGAGTCCTCTACGGGACGCCATTTTTTTCGTCGGCCCTATCCGGCTTTTGCGGCTTGCGGGGCAAAAAATTGGGTCCTGATCAGGCTTTCCTGTAGGTCCCTTAGGGCGTCCCACGCGTTCGGTCCGATCGAATACACTTTAACGCGCTTATCCTCAGTGGAAACCTCGAAGGATACGAGCGCGGCATCTGTCATTCTCTTCAAAGTGTTGTAAAATGTCGCATAGGAGCATGCGCAATTCCCATACAGCTCGCCCGCAGATTTTGGCCCGTCTACGCACATAAGAATTATCCGCGCTTCAACAGTAATCAATTTTACCGATAATTTGTGTTCAAAATACAAAATCCTATCATAGGACATATATTCCATTGAACCGCCCCCGGTCAAACCACTCAATTTTTACACTATTCGTTTTCAAGCTCTTACACTCGATCTCACCCTATCTCAAATTCATAATTTCCAAATATCCAATAGGTGCCCACAATATAGGCAGAAATTGAATTCACGGAAATTTTATTCAACAAAGATTCGAAAACTGATGAAGAAAAATTGCCACCGGAATATAAATGTCATTAATTATAAATTGCAATTGTAATATAGACGTACGCTGTAGCGCCTATGATTTTCCAAATTGACGACTAACGCATTTGTCTAGATTTAAGTGCGCTCGCTTACGCGCCGCAATGCCGCGCATGGCTAATGGCCTTGATTTTTCATTAAAAATAATCGATAATCCTCAATAGATGCGCCGTTGACCGGGTCGCTCCGCAGGCTAGATCAGCAGATCGGGCGACCGGTCAAAAGCCAGCCGAAACCGTTATTCTCCGCCCTGCGCCTTTGAGGCTGCGGGCCGTCTGCTCACCAGAAAGGTGCTTTGAAATGACCACAGGCATTGTGAAATGGTTCAATCCGACCAAGGGGTTTGGATTTATTCAGCCCGATAACGGCGGTGCAGACGTGTTTGTGCATATCTCCGCTGTGGAACGGTCCGGCCTAGGTAGTCTGAATGAAGGCCAGGCTGTGTCGTTTGAACTCGAAAAAGATCAGCGTAGCGGCAAGATGTCTGCCGGACAGTTGCAAGCCCGATGAGCATGCCAACAGTCGAGCGCGCCTATGCCCTGGCGCGTTCCGGTAAATTCAGCAATATTGACACCTTGAAAGATAGGCTGAAGGCCGATGGTTGTCGTGCGGTTGACGCGCTGCTGGCTAATCGTTCGATTCGCGGTCATATACAGGCCATCTGTGCAGCGACCTTCAAGCCGCCAATGCCAGATCCTGAGACGATCGAGACTATACAACCCGAACCCGCGCAACCGGACGAACAATCCTAGTCCTCTTGCCCATCCGAAAGCCCCATGTCTGACATTTTAAAAACCGGCTTTGCCGATCGCCAAAAGACGGCAGCCGAGGCAAAGAAAGCCCTGCTGGCCAAGTTCAAGCCCAAGCCAGCCGTGATTGATCCCCTGTTCGAAGAACGCGAGGCGCTGCGCCTGGCTGAACTGGAGCGGGTGAGGTCAGAGCGCGCTGAGGCCAAGGCAGCGGCCAAGCAGGCGGCGGCTGACGCGCTCGAACTGAAGCGGCTGGAGCAAGAAGCGCTCGAGGCGGCTGAACTTGAGACAAGGCGTGGCCAACGCAAGGAGCGTAAGATCCTCACCAAGGCTGAGGAAAAAGCGCGGCGCGACGCCAAATACGCCGCCCGCAAGGCCCGTAAATAACCGCTGCCATAGACTTGGCGGCCCTAAGGGAGATCGCCAAGATGGCGCGCAAACCCAATTATAATTTCGAACGCATGGAGCGTGAGCGGCTTAAGGCTGCCAAGCTCGCT
>CANGCO010000086.1 GCA_947452365.1 Caulobacteraceae bacterium | reverse complement strand
GATCTTGGCCAGTTCCAGCTTTTCGTCCAGGCTCATGGACGCGCCGGGGGACTGTTCCCCGTCGCGCATGGTGGTGTCGAAAATGATGACGTTTTCGCGCGCGCCGATGATCGGGGCGACAGGATTTATGATTGAGGCGGTCATGGGATGTGCTCTTGGAAAGGATTTGTGACGGGCGGGTTGTTCAATTTATCCCCTGCACGTCAGGCTGCGATGTTCCGCGCAGGCCCTAGGACGCCCAGGGGCGACTAAGCCCCATAAGCCCGCCAAGCCCCAATAGGGCGGCGCGATCTGCCTTGGCAAGACGAATACACATAGTACTGCTTTAGCGATTAAACCCGATTACGGCAAGCCTATTGCGTCAGATCGCTGCAAAATCGGCTGTTCGGCAAGAATTTTTCAGTTGGGCGGGTTTTGAGCATCATTGCCCGCTTCCCGCCGCTTCATCCAGGCCCGGGCAATCAGGCCTGTGACGAGCCAGATCACGGCGGCCAAGGCGAGCAGAATTAAGGACTGACCACCACCGCCCTTCATGGCCTGAACGATGGAATTACCGGCAAAGGCGGTCAGGGCGATCTTGGGGATAATGCCCAAAGCCGTGCCCAGCACAAAATCGCGAAACCGCATGGGGGTCACACCTGCGGCCATATTGACAACAATAAACGGCGCAGACGGTACCAGCCGCACAATCAAGCTGGCGGTAAAGCCATTGCGTCCCACCAGGGCCATAAAGCGCGCAACCCCCTCGCCGCCGCCGAGACGCCCCAAAGAGGCTATGGCCCTAGCGCCAATCTTGCGCCCAAGACCAAACCCGACCATGGCCGAGACCAGGGTGCCAATCCAGCTATAACCAAGCCCAAGCCAGGGGCCAAATGCCACCACAGCCGCTGCAATCAGCACAAATTGCGGCACACCCAAAAAGGCCAAGACCGCAAAGGCGGTGACCGCCACCGGCAGGGCCAATGGTCCGCGCGCCGCCAGACCGAGCCATTGCTCGACCGCCGCCTCGCCATTAAAGCCCAGCACCTGAGCGCCGAACAGGAATACAATTCCAACCCCGCCCAGCAGCAGGAAGGAGACAGCCGCGCCCCGCCAGGCGCGGGCGTCCATATTCATCAGGAATCGTAACAAGGACCTCATGACCGCACCTATAAACCCTCAAGCGCGGCAAAACAGCATCTCTTGGTAAGGAATCCACTCTGCCGGTCTTTGCCATTGCAACATATGCGGCTAAACCGACGCACTGTCATAAATTGGAGATGATCATGTCCCTGGAGTCGCAAGCCCTGCGCCGCGTCAAACCGTCCGCCACTATTGCCGTCTCGGCCAAGGCCCGGGAATTGATCCGTCAAGGCCGGGATGTGATTTCCCTAGGCGCCGGCGAGCCTGATTTTGACACGCCGGACAATATCAAGGCCGCCGGCATTGCGGCCATTCAAGACGGCAAGACCAAATATACCGATGTCGACGGTATACCGGAACTAAAGGCTGCGATCTGCGGCAAGTTTGCCCGCGAAAACGGCCTGACCTATACGCCAGCCCAGATCAACGTCTCGCCCGGCGGCAAGCCGGTGATTTATAATGCGCTCGTCGCCACCCTATCGCCCGGCGATGAGGTGATTGTGCCCGCACCCTATTGGGTCTCCTATCCCGACATGGTGCTGCTGGCAGGCGGTGAGCCGGTGTTTGTCGCCACCACGGCAGACAATAATTTCAAGGTCCAGCCTGCGGATCTCGAGGCGGTAATTACCCCTCGCACCAAGTGGCTCCTGCTCAATTCGCCGTCCAACCCTTCGGGCGCGGCCTATACCCGCGCCGAATTGCAGGCCTTGGCCGATGTCCTGCTGCGTCACCCGCATGTCTGGGTCCTGACCGATGACATGTATGAGCATCTGATCTATGACGAGTTTGAGTTCACCACCATCGCCCAGGTCGAGCCCAAACTCTATGACCGCACCTTGACCATGAACGGTGTGTCCAAGGCCTATTCCATGACCGGATGGCGCATTGGCTATGCGGGCGGACCGGTTGAACTGATCAAGGCTATGGCCAAGGTCATGAGCCAATCGACCTCCAATCCCTGCTCGATCGCCCAATGGGCAGCGGTCGAGGCCTTGAACGGGCCGCAAGACTTTATCCCTGCGCGGGCAAAAGTGTTCCAGACGCGGCGCGACCTTGTGGTCTCCATGCTCAACCAGGCCAATGGCCTGCACTGCCCAACGCCAGAGGGCGCATTTTACGTCTATCCCTCGTGCGAAGGCCTGATCGGCAAGACCGCGCCGTCTGGCAAGGTGATCCAGAATGACGAGGACTTTGCTGCAGAATTGCTGGAGTCCGAGGGCGTGGCCGTGGTGCATGGCGAGGCTTTTGGCCTATCGCCCTTCTTCCGCATCTCCTACGCCACCTCGACCGAGGTCTTGGAAGACGCCTGCAGCCGTATTCAGCGCTTCTGCGCCGCCGTACGCTAACAGGGCATGTGGGCCCATGCCCAAGCGGCCCTGATCACAGCGGCGGTCATCAGTTTTCTGGTGACCGCCCTTGTGTCCGTCTGGGGACCGATCGATCGGCCAGATCATCGCCGGAACCATAAGGCACCGACCCCGACGGCTGCGGGCCTGGGCATAATTGTCGGCACCGGCCTCGGCGCGGCATGCCTTGGCCTTGTTTCGCCTAGATTAGTCATCCTAATAGCCCTAGCCGCCGCAATCGGTCTGTTTGGTGCGCTCGATGATGTGCTGGACCTTGGCCCCCGCATCAAGCTGGCGGTTCAGGTCTTATTTGGATTGGCCTTTGCCGTGTTTGGCAGCCATATCCAGTTCCTACCCCTTGCCCCCGGCCTGACCTTGAGCCTTGGCCCCATATTTGGCGTCCTTGGCACAGCGCTTTGGATGGTGGTGGTGGTCAATGCGTTCAATTTCATGGACGGGTCCAACGGCCTGTCGCCCGGCGCTGCCATTATTGTGCTCTTGGGACAGGCAGCCCTTGGCCTTGGCCATGGTCAATCCGCCTTGGGGCTTACGGCCCTGATCTGCGCCTTGGCCGGGCTTGGCTTTCTACCCTGGAACCTGCCGGGTGGGCGGGTGTTTCAAGGCGATGCTGGGGCGCTGTTTTCCGGATTTATGGTCGCGGGCCTTGCGGTCTTGGCAAGCGATAGTGCGGCCCAGCCAAACCTGTCGCCCTATCCTGTGGTCATGGCCTGCCTGCCCCTGCTCACCGACGTGCTCTTAACGCTGTTGAAGCGCCAGCGTACAGGCAAGGCCTTGCTTCAGGCGCACAGGGACCATGTGTTTCAACGCTGGCTCTTAGCCCATCCAGGCCATGGCAAGTTGGCCCTAAGGTTCTGGGGTCTCGTGCTTGCCTATACCTTGGCCGGATGGGCCGCCGAACAAGCGCCAGCGGGTTGGCAGGCTGGTCTATTGGGTATCGGCATCGCTTCGGCGATTAGCCTATGGGTCTGGCTGGACCGGCAGTTAAGCCCAAGGCCTGTCTCAAGCCAGGCGGCTGACCGCGAAATCGGCCAGGGCCTCTAGCGACTGACGCCAGTCATTATTGTCAAAGCCAGACAGGGCCGCCTTGGCCTTTGCGGCATAATCCATGGCCAGATCAAGGCAGGATTCTAGCGCGCCCGACCCAACCACCAGATCCCTGGCCCGGATGAAATCGGCATCGGTCTGCTTTAAATCGCCCACTGTGCGTTGCCAAAAGCCTGCCTCGACACTGCTGGTCCGCGCCATGGCCAGCAAGAGCGGCAAGGTTGCCTTGCCCTCGCGAAAATCATCCCCCGCATTCTTGCCCAGGTCCGAAGCGGTGCCGCCATAGTCAAGCACATCATCGGCCAGCTGAAACGCCAGACCCAGATTAAGGCCATAATCGCGCAGGGCCTGAACCCTGGCCTCACCGGCCCCAACCACCACCGCCCCGGCCTCTGCCGCCGCTGCGAACAATTCGGCGGTCTTGGCCTGGATGATTTGCAGATAGGTGGCTTGATCAAGGCTCAGATCGTGCGAGCGGGTCAGTTGCAGCACCTCGCCCTCGGCAATGACGCTGGAGGCATGGGCCAGAATATTGAGCGCGCGCAGGGAGCCGGTCTCAACCATCAGCTCAAACGCCCGGGCAAACAAGAAGTCGCCAACCAGAACGCTAGACGATCCGCCCCATATCAGATGCGCAGCAATCTTGCCCCGGCGCAGTGTGCTGCCATCGACCACATCATCATGCAGCAAGGTGGCCGTATGGATAAATTCAACGGCGGCGGCCAGCTTTAGGGAAGCGTCGGGCGCAGCGGCAGCGGCGTGACACAGACGTGCTGCCGCGACGGTCAAAAGCGGCCGCAGACGCTTACCCCCCGCCGCAATCAGGTGTTCGGCCAGGGCTGGGATCACCGGAACTGGACTGTCCATGCGCAGCATAATCAACCGATCGACGCCCGCCATATCCTGCGCAGCCATCCGCACGAGGCGGTCGACAGAACCGATTGGTCGGGATGCGACGGTGACGGCGTCCAAAATCAGGCTCCTGCTTGCGCGGCGGCAAATCAAAACATTAAGGATCGCAAAGCGCCGGGCCTATATGCCAAGACCCGTTGCGATGGACAAGTCTTGCGGGATAGGTCAGGGACGGTGGGAGCACAAGTCTAGAATTGGCCAAGCCATGACCCAATCCGATCTGAACGCGCAAGCGGGCCAAGATCCAGAGCCAAACTGGTCCCAGGACACGGTCCTAAACGGCAAGGTGATCCTGCGCCAGCCGCGCCTAGGTTACCGAGCGGGCCTCGATGCCGCCCTTTTGGCCGCGGCCTGCGACAGCGGGCCACAGGCGCGGGTGATCGAGGCCGGGTGCGGCGTCGGCGGCGCCTTGCTAGCCGCAGCGGTGCGGCGACCGCAAAGCCTGTTTGTCGGGATCGAGCGCGACCTAGCGGCCGCCGCACTTGGCCAAGTCAGTATTGCCTTAAATGGCTTGCAAGACCGGGTCCAGATCCTAGAGGCCGCCTTACCGACCAACCTAAAAGCCTTGGGACAGGCCCCTTTTGATGCGGCCTTGTGCAATCCCCCGTTTTTCGATGACGCCTCGCGCCTGCGTGCGCCCGATGCCAGCCGCCTTGGCGCCTATATGGCCGATGATGGCCTAGGTGCCTGGATCGCGTTCCTGCTCAAGAGCCTGAAAGACGGCGGCAGCCTGACCTTGGTCCACCGTGCCGACCGACTGGGGGATATATTAAGCCTACTCGCCCCCAAGGCCGGAAGCATCCGTATCCGCCCAGTCCAGCCTTTTGGCGATACACCCGCCAAGCGGGTCCTGGTGCGGGCGATCAAGACTGGCAAGGCCCCGCTTGTGCTCTTGCCAGCCCTGGTTCTACACGACCGCAAAGACGGTCAGCACACCGCCCAGACCGAAGCCATATTACGTGGCGAGGCCGATCTGGGCTGGGAGGCTTAAGCGTTGAAATTCAACTTGAGGCCCGGACGCGGCCAGCGGCACTTATAGAGCTTGCCCGTACCCGAGGCCGTGATCCAGGCATCGCGCATATCGGCACCGCCAAAACAGATATTGGTCACGATCAGGTCTGGGAAGGCGAAATGCTCGGTCGTGCCGTCCTCGTCAAACACAGTAATGCCGCCATTGATAATGGTCGCGACACAGATCTTGCCGCTGGCCTCAACCGCTAAACTGTCCAGAAGCTGGAAGCCGGGCAGATTGTGCACGACCCGCGCCGGCTGGAAGGGCGGCGGTTCGACCGCCACGCCCGGCGCACTCAGATCAAAGGCCCAGAGCCGGCCTAGATTGGTGTCGGCCATATAGACGGTCTTTTCATCCGGCGAGAGGCCAACCCCATTGGGCGAGACGAAATGGTCCTGAATGCGCTTAATGCTGGAGCCATCGGGCATGGCATAATAGATGGCCCCGAACTTGCGGCCCTCAGGCGTTGAGCAGCCATGGTCGGTGAACCAGAACCCGCCCTGCTTATCAAACACCAGGTCATTAGGTCCAACCAGCTTCTTGCCATCGCACTCGGTATAGAGGACGCGAATTTCGCCAGTCTTAAGGTCAACCCGCTGGATATAGCCGCCCGTATGGCTGGCAGGCGTAGGCCCCGGGACTGTCAGGCCCATTGTGTCGAGCCATTCAAAGCTGCCGCCATTATTGGTCACATAGATTGCGCCATCGGGGCCAATCGCCGCCCCATTGGGGCCGCCGCCAACATTAGCAACGATACTGACCGTCCCATCAGGGGCAATCTTGGTCAGGGTGCCGCGCTTGATCTCGGTCAGGATCACCGAGCCATCATTCATGGCGATCGGGCCTTCTGGAAACTGCAGGTTTTCGGCGATGAGTTGAATGTCCATAAGTCTTCCTCCAGGGGCCGCTTCCTTAACTGAGCGGCGTTCACCAAACCCTAGGCCATAGCAAACCCGTTGTCATGCCTGAGAATAGGGCCAAGGGCCGATCAGACGCGCTCGAGCACCCGGAAGCTAAAAGCATGGTCATCATCGGGACCTGCCGGGTGGTCCAGACGGCTGACCTCGCGCCATTCAGACGCCTCAAACGCCGGAAACAGGGTGTCGCCCTCCACCTCGGCATCGACCTCGGTGATGTAAAGCCGCTTGGCCCTCGGCAGCAGGGCCTCATAGATTTGCGCGCCGCCGATCACACAGACCTCGCTGGCCCCGTCCTCCTCGGCGTGTTCACGGGCAATCGAGACTGCCTCTTCCAGCCGCTCGCTCGGCAAGGCGCCCTTGGGCTCAAACGAGCCATCGCGCGACAAGACAATGTTTAGTCGCCCGGGCAGCGGCTTGAACGGGAGCGATTCCCAAGTCGCGCGGCCCATGATCACCGGCTTGAACAGGGTAATGGCCTTGAAATTGACCAGATCGGTCTTAAGCCGCCAAGGAATACCCCCCTTGGCCCCGATCACATTGTTTCGGGTGCGGGCAACGACAAGGGCGAGCGGAATCTGGGCCATAAGCTGGTTTAGGCGTTTGCGCGCCAAAGCGAAAGCCTAGCAACGCCTAGACCGCGATCGGGGCCTTGATCCCGGCATGGGCCTGATAGTTTTCCAAGGTAAAATCGGCATAGTCAAAACCAAACAGATCGGTCTTGGGGGCCAGGGTCAGGGTCGGAAACGGCAGGGGCTGGCGGGTCAGTTGCAGCTGGGCCTGATCCATATGGTTTTTGTAAACATGCGCATCGCCAAGCGTGTGCACAAATTCACCCGGCTTAAGGCCTGTGGCCTGGGCGACCATCAGGGTCAGGAGCGCATAGGAGGCGATATTGAACGGCACGCCTAAGAACATATCGGCAGAGCGTTGATAGAGCTGACAAGACAGCTTGCCGTCGGCGACAAAGAACTGAAACAGGCAATGGCAGGGCGGCAGGGCCATGTCATCCACCTCGGACGGGTTCCAGGCGCTGACAATATGGCGGCGGCTATAGGGATTGGCTTTTAGGCCCGCCACCAGCTGGGTCATTTGGTCAATCGTGCGGCCATCGGGGCTAGCCCAGCTGCGCCACTGCTTGCCATAGACCGGGCCAAGATCGCCATTCTCGTCGGCCCATTCGTCCCAAATGCTGACCCCGTGATCATGCAGATACTGGATATTGGTATCACCGCGCAGGAACCATAGGAGCTCGACAATGATCGATTTGACGTGAAGCTTTTTGGTGGTCAGGAGCGGAAAGCCTTGGGCCAGATCAAACCGCATCTGACGACCAAATACACTTAATGCCCCCGTGCCGGTGCGGTCATCCCGGGCCGAGCCATGGGCAATAATCTCGGCCAAGAGGTCCAGATATTGCTGTTCCGGGTGCGGCGGGCGCGGATCGGCAGCATTAAGGGCGGGGGGAGCGTTCATGCGACTCTGTCTCGATGGTTGGCCCATTCTAGAAGGCCGGACGCTGAGTGCAATCTTTCGATTCTGATCGGGTCAGGGGCGAATATGCGGCAAAAGCTTGCGTCAAACGCGCCTTTGCCTTGACGAGGGGGGAAAAAAACGCTCGATAGCAGCCCTTCCCTTTGCTGCTCATCCAGAGCGGCGGATCAGACCTGCCTGGAGACTATATCATGCGCGTTTATTACGATCGCGACGCCGACCTTGGCCGTATCCTCGACAAGAAGGTGGCGATCGTAGGTTATGGCAGCCAAGGCCATGCCCACGCCCTGAACCTGCGCGATTCCGGCCACAAGAATGTCGCCGTGGCCCTGCGCCCCGGTTCGGCCTCAGCCAAGAAGGCTGAAGCGGAGGGCCTGAAGGTCCTCACTGTCGCTGAAGCCGCGGCCTGGGCCGACATGCTGATGATCCTGGCGCCTGACGAATTGCAGCGCGGCATTTATGAGCACGAGATTGCGCCAAACATCCGCGATGGTGCAGCGCTTTTGTTCGCCCACGGCCTGAATGTGCATTTCAAGCTGATCGAGCCCAAGGCCAGCATTGACGTGCTGATGGTTGCGCCCAAGGGCCCTGGCCACACGGTGCGCGGTGAATACATCAAGGGCGGCGGCGTGCCCTGCCTGATCGCGGTGCACCAGAACGCCACTGGCCAGGCCATGGAACTGGGCCTTGCCTATGCCTCGGCCATTGGCGGCGGCCGTTCGGGCATTATCGAGACCAATTTCCG
>CANGCO010000085.1 GCA_947452365.1 Caulobacteraceae bacterium | reverse complement strand
GATCCCATCCGGCCGGTTTCACCCACCGAATAGGGCTGGAAATTATAGTGCAGCAGGAAGCTTTACTTAAAGGTGCCTTCCAGGGCATCGATGAATTGCTCATCATCGCCGGTGCCGAGGGTCGCAACCACCAGGGCCTGGGTCTCACCGCGGGTGAACAGGGCCGAACCGTGGGCGCGGGGCAGAATGCCGACCTCGCCAAGGATTGGACGGACCTTGTCCAGCGCACGGCCATCAATGCGCAGCTTGGTTTCCAGCACGTCGCGGCGCAGGACCGAGGCTTCACATTCCTTGAAGGCATAGCCGAACTTGGCGCTGTCGACACCGTCTGGATTGGCGTCTGACTTAATCAGGGCGCCCGCTGCGGTCTTTTTGGCAATATCTAGGGCCGCATGGCGATCCTGCTTGCCGGTTAGCTTATAGGCGGCCTTTAGGTCTTCACCGACCAGGGCCTTGATCTTGTTTTCGATCGGCGACAGGTCTTCGGCTTCAAAGTCCCAGGCATCCTTGGCCGCGTGCTCGGCCAGCTCAATGATCGCATCGATCACGGGCTGGAAACCGCGCTGAGCAAACATAACGCCGCCCAAGACTTGTTCTTCGGTCAGTTCCTTAATCTCGGACTCAACCATCATCACCGCATCATTGGTCCCGGCAACCACCAGGTCCATGCGATTTTCTGGGCCCATCTGGTCCAGGGTTGGGTTGAGGATGTATTCGCCATCGATAAAGGCAACGCGCGCGGCGCCAATCGGGCCCATAAACGGCACGCCTGAAATGGTCAGGGCTGCCGAAACAGCGACCATGGCCAAGATGTCTGGATCATTTTCCAGATCATGCGCCAGAACCGTGACCACAACCTGGGTCTCGTGCTTAAAGCCCTTGACGAAAAGGGGGCGGATCGGACGGTCAATCAGGCGCGAAACCAGGGTTTCCTTTTCAGAAGGACGGCCCTCACGCTTGAAGAAGCCACCGGGGATCTTGCCGGCAGCAAAGGTCTTTTCCTGATAATTCACGGTCAGGGGGAAGAAGTCGATCCCTGGTTTTGGCGAACGCGCGGCGACCACAGTGGCCAGCACAACAGTTTCGCCATAGGTGGCCAGGACCGCGCCGTCGGCTTGACGGGCAATACGGCCGGTTTCTAGGGTCAGGGGACGGCCTGCCCATTCGATGGTTTTACGTTTGATATCGAACATGTTTTTCTTTCGGTCTCCCCCCAAGGCCCATTCCTTTAAAGGGGGATGTGGGACGAACCGGAGCGACCATTCGCATACCCGGCGCTTTCGTCCATAATCATCCTCCCCGTCCCGAAAAGGGCCTTTGCCTAGGGAAGAGGAGGATGCAGGTCTTGTTAGCCTTGCCTTAGCGGCGCAGGCCCAGAGTTTCGATCAGGGCGGCGTAGCGGCCGTGATCAGTGCTCTTGAGGTGATCCAGAAGACGACGCCGTTGCGAAACCATTTTGAGCAGGCCGCGACGGGAGTGGTTGTCCTTCTTGTGGGTCTTGAAGTGTTCAGTCAGGTTGGCAATCCGTTCGGTCAGGATTGCGACCTGAACCTCGGCCGAACCCGTGTCGCCTTCAGAGCGGGCATGGGTATGAATGACTTCGGCTTTGCGATCAGTGGTTATCGACATCGGTGTCTCCTTGTTCAAGATGAAATACCCGCGTCGGACTAAGCTGTCCGGCGCGCATCTCACAAAGGCTGACGGCCATGCCATCCCGGGTCGCCAAAACGGTTCTGGACGCGTCCTGTCCCCCGATTGACCGAGGCACAAGACCCGCGCGAAGCGTTTCGACCTGTCTGGGAAGCAGAACAATCGGTCGCCCTTGCTTGAGCCGGAATGCCTCTTCCACGGTCACGGCCAGCGCCGGGATGTCGTCCAGCGCGGTCTCAACGGGAAGCAATGCCTCCGAAGCGGCGCCCTTATGCACCAATTCTTCTAAACTTTCCAGCCCTATCGCCCGGTCCTCCCCGAACACCCCGACCCGCGTGCGCCTAAGGTCGCTGACATGGCCGCAAGCCCCGAGCATGGCGGCTAAATCGCGGGCGATTGCACGCACATAGGTGCCCTTGCCGCACTGAACCTCAATCACGGCGTGGTCGGAATCGGGCACGGCGACGAGCTGCGCAGAATGGATGGTCACCCGCCGCGCGGCCAGTTCAAACTCAACGCCGTCCCGCGCCAGGTCATAGGCCCGCTCGCCATCAACCTTGATGGCCGAATAATTCGGCGGCACCTGGTCAATTTCACCCTCAAAGCTCATCAGGGCCTGTTCGATATCGGCGCGCTGCGGGCGATGCGCGGATGTGGCGGTCACGGCCCCTTCGCGGTCAAAACTGGCGGTGGATGTGCCCCAGGCAATAGTAAAGCGATAGGCCTTATCGGCCTCGACCATATAGGCCACCGTCTTGGTCGCCTCGCCCAAGGCAATCGGCAAGATGCCGGTGGCTAAGGGGTCAAGCGTACCGGCATGGCCAGCTTTTTGCGCATTAAACAGGCGGCGCACCCGGCTAACCGCCGTGGTCGAGCCCATATCATGATCCTTATCCAGCACAATCCAGCCAGAAATCGCCAGGCCCTTTTTACGCCGGGCCATGATCGGATCCGTCATCCTCATCGCTTGCAGCCAGATCGGCCTGGACACGGGGGTCTTCGAACAGGCGCTCAATATGTTGAGCTGCGGCAAAGCTTTGATCATGCACAAAGCGAAGATCGGGCGTGAACTTCATATCAATCATGCGCCCCAACTGGCCGCGCAGGAATTTGGACACGGCATTGAGCGACTTGACCACAGCCGGGGCATTGAGACCGCCCAGCGGCTGTACAAAACAGATGGCGTGCCGCAGGTCCGGGGTCATGCGCACCTCGGTAATCGTCACAATCGTATCGACCAGCACAGGATCAAGGAAGGTTTCCTCGCGCATGATCTCGACCAGGGCGTGACGGACAAGCTCGCCGGCGCGCAATTGTCGTTGGCTGGGGCCGGAAGGCTGGGCAGAGCGCCCGCCCTTATGGGATGGTTTCATCAGCTTCTCCTGTCCTTGATCGCGGATCGGACGCGCATCAAGGCCCAGTCAGTGGGAATAATTCAAAACGGTCGCGGCTTTTAGCCGTCAATGCGGGCAAAGTCGAGGCAGCGAACGCTCAGCCACTAACGCAGCTTGGCGCCTATGCCCGCCTCTGGCCCAAAACCAGACAGCCGCCAGGCCCCGTCAAGCTTGTGAAATATCAGCACGCAGGGACCCGATTTGGATTTCACCGCGCAGACGGTCTGGTCATCGACCGCCTTGAGCGAGCCGGTAATCATCAAGCGATCGGGCAAGGCCTTTGACGGATCATAGCCAAATTGGCGCGCGGCCATCTGGAACACTTTTGGCCGAAGGAGTTGTTCTGCTGCGACCTCAGCCAAGGGCTGGGCCAAGAGCGCGGCAAAGGCCTCTAGCCCGCCGGCCTTTTTTGATTTTTCCGCGCGGGTCGTGATCGCCTGCTCGAGCTGATCTTTCAGGGCGTCGCGGTCAATATGGGCATCAAACCCAGCCTGATCATTATCGCGCAGGGCCACCAGCAAGGCATGCACATCGCCCGCAGCCTCGAACCGCGCGGCGGTCGCGCAACCGACCAGAGCGGCCGCCGCCATGATTACAATTATCCAGCGCGGCATGATGCAGGGTCTCCGATAGACTTTGTCTTGCACCCAAAAGCGGCTGAACCATGGCCGGATAGACGCTCATCCAAGGTCTGGATGAGCGCCAAGCCTTAAAGCGTGCGCTGGATGGTCTCGACCGTGAAGCACTCAATGACGTCACCGGCCTTGATGTCCTGGAAGCCGGCAAAGGCCATGCCGCATTCCTGGCCAGCATTGACCTCATTAACCTCATCCTTGAAGCGCTTGAGGGTTTGCAGCGTGCCCAGTTCCAGCACCACAACATCATTGCGGATGATCCGCACCTTGGCGCCCTTGCGGACCACGCCTTCAGACACGCGGCAACCGGCAATCTTGCCGACCTTGGAGATGTCAAAGGCCTGAAGCACATCGGCATTACCCAGGAAGGTTTCGCGCTGTATCGGCGACAGCATGCCCGACAGCACGCCTTTGATATCGTCGATCAGGTCGTAAATGATCGCATAATAGCGAATTTCCACGCCTTCGCGCTCGGCCAGATCGCGCGCCTGTTTCGAGGCACGGACATTGAAACCCAGGATGGGAGAGCCTGCGCCCTTGGCCAGCAAGACATCGCTTTCATTGATCGCACCGACGCCGGAATGGATAATCCGAGCCCGGACCTCATCCGTGGCCAACTTGTCGAGCGAGCCGATAATGGCTTCGGCCGAGCCGGACACATCGGACTTAACAATCAAGGCCAGTTCCTTGAGCTTCTTGTCCTGTAGCTTGGCCATCATATCGGCCAAGGTTGCCCCAGCCGCGGTTGGCGTCAGCATCTTGTCGCGACGCTTGCGGTCACGGTATTCGGTCAGTTCACGGGCGCGGGCCTCGCTTTCGACCACGGCGAAGGGCTCACCTGGGCTTGGCGGGACATCAAGGCCAAGGATTTCGACCGGGACCGAAGGTCCAGCCACCAGAACCTGTTCGTCGCGTTCATTGATCAGGGCGCGAACCCGGCCCCAGGCCGCACCGGCCACAACAATATCGCCGCGGTTCAGCGAGCCGCGCTTGACCAGAACCGTCGCCACTGGACCACGACCCTTGTCCAGCTTGCCCTCGATCACCACGCCTTCGGCGGTGCGGTCGGGATTAGCCTTCAGGTCCATCATTTCGGCCTGGATCAATATGGCCTCGATCAGCTTGTCCAGACCGATTTTCTTGGTCGCGGAAACCTCGATCAGTTGGGTGTCGCCACCTAGGCTTTCAACCACGATCTCGTGCTGCAGCAGTTCATTGACCACGCGGGTGGAGTCGGCATCGGGCTTATCGATCTTATTGACCGCCACAATGATCGGCGCACCCGCGGCCTTGGCATGGTGAATGGCCTCAATGGTTTGGGGCATGACCCCGTCATCGGCGGCAACCACCAGGACCACAATATCGGTAACATTGGCACCACGCGCCCGCATGGCCGAAAAGGCCGCGTGACCGGGCGTATCGAGGAAGGTGACCCGGTCGCCCGCAGGCAAACGCACCTGATAGGCCCCGATATGCTGGGTAATGCCGCCATGCTCGCCCCCGGCCACATCGGCCGAACGCAAGGCATCGAGCAGGCTGGTCTTGCCGTGGTCAACATGGCCCATGACCGCCACAACCGGCGGACGCGGGATCTGATGATCATCCTGATCGGCCTCGGCCAAGAATCCGGTTTCAACGTCAGATTCCGACACGCGGGTGACATTGTGGCCAAATTCAGTGGCGATCAGCTCGGCCGTGTCGGAATCGATCACGTCATTAATCTTGAGCATCATGCCCTGGCGCATCATGAACTTGATCACATCGACGGCGCGGGTGGCCATGCGCTGGGATAGTTCCTGAACCGTAATCACGTCCGGAATAACAACATCACGCGTGACCTTGATCTGATCTTGAGCGCCAGCGCCCTTGCGCTTTTCACGCTCACGTTCCCGGGCCCGGCGAACCGAGGCCAAGGAGCGCATGCGATCGGCGGACTCGCCATCACCGGCCACAGCCTGAATGGTTAGACGCCCTTCGCGGCGCTGGGGTGCACCCTTGACGCGGCTGACCGCCTTGGCGTTACCGCCGGGGGCTGCCGCCTTGGCGCGCTTGATGCGGCCTTCCTCGTCTAGATCATCGGGGCGGCGGTCCTTGCCTGCACCGGGAGGTGCAGTGCGCGCGGCGCGCTGCACTTCTGGCGTTGCAGGCGGACCCGCGGCTGGGCGACCGCCTGGGCCTGGCCGAGCACCGGCAGGACCGGGACGCGGCGGCGCAGGACGCGGGGTCAGGGCCGAATAACGAACCGTTTCACCCGGCCGCGCCGTCGGCGCTGGCCGATCACCGGCCGGACGCTGGCCATCGCGCGCAGGGCGACCGGCGGCATAGGCAGCAGGCGTCTGGCGCGGTGTGTCATTACGATAGGTGGTTGTCGCCTGACGCTCGTCGCGGCGCGGCGCCTCAAACGAGCGACCTTCCGCCTGACGCGGGGCAGGGGCTGGGCGATTAGGGTCCGGAATCCGCCCCTGGGTCGCAGCACGAACCGGCGAAGGCATGGGCGGCGCAGGGCGCGGGGCCACGGGGGCTGGTCGCGGCGCAGGCGGCGGCGCAACGGGCTCAGGCGCCTTTGCCACGATGGGCGCAGGTGCAGGCACAGGGGCCACGGGCTCTGGCTTGACCAGTGGCGTAGCCACAGGTGCAGCCTCCCCGACGGGCTTGTCCGCCGCCGCTTGACGGGCCTGCTCGGCGGCGCGGGCTTCAGCCTCACGGCGAAGCGCGTCTTCCTGGGCCTTGCGCGCGTCTTCGCGGGCTTGCCGCTCAGCGGTTTGACGCTCCTGCTCAAGCCGGGCCTGTTCGACAACGCGCTGGCGGGCCTGAAGCTCTTCGGCCGACAGGTTCAGATTGGACTGGAGCGGCGGACGGACCGGCCTTGGCTCAGGGGCCTTGGCCTCAGGAATGGGGCGCTTTTCCGCCTGGACGGGCGCAGGGGCCGGGGCAGAACCCTCGACCCGCCGACGCTTGGTCTCTACGACCACCGTCTTGGAGCGGCCATGGCTAAAGCTTTGCTTTACTGTACCCGCACTCACAGCCCCAACCCGGGGCTTGAGAGTCAAGGGCGCACGGCCACCGGGGGTCGTTGCCGCTGGGCCAGACGTGCCGCCTGGGCCGTCATTTTCATTGTCGTTCGCGTCGTTCATCCGCTCGCTTTACTCATTTCCGCGCCCCGAACGGGCCCGGCCTTCATCGTCAAAACATAGGCTTCACCCACCGGGGGAAGGACTTCACCCAGATCGCCTCAAGGCTCTGCACGCCAATCCGATGGCATGAGCGGCCGAAAACCCGCCAATCGTTCGACATCTTGCGTCCAACGATTGGCGCCTCGCCCCGAAAGGAAGACGAGGTGTATCACATTTCCAAGCCCTAAGGCCAAACTCAATTCTTCTCCGGAGAAGATTCCCAGCAATCGCGGCATTCTAGCGGCCCGCCGGGCAATCTGCAAAATCTTACGCCGCCCGTCTTCGGCCCCATCGCTGGCCTCGATCATCCAGGCCACCTTACCGGATGTAATCGCCGCACCGGCCTTTTCAAAGCCAAACGTCAAGTCGCCTGCCCGCCGCGCCAGTCCAAGGCCATCTAGAACCCGCCGGGTCAAGAGCGCCTCGACCTGATCGGCCAGATTAGCCGGTGCGGTAAGCCTAGCCTTGGCGGCGCGCGAAAAACTACCCTTCTTGGCCGCTAGGCTAACCGCCTCGCGACTCGCCGTCACCCAAAGCCCCCGGCCCGGCAATTTGCGCGCCAGATCAGCGACGACCCCCCCGTCAGGGCCCGCAACAAAGCGGATCAGGCCAGCCTCTGGCACCACCTCGCCCGACACAATACAGCGCCGCTCCCGATCGGCCCGGGCCTTGGTCGCATAGACCCGGGCCTCGGCGTCGTCGGCAACAGGCCCTGTCTGAGCCATGGGGTCAGGCGGGGTCGTCATCTGAAACGTCCCGTTCAGGCCTCTGGCTCGAGCGCGACGCCTTCAGCCTCGTCCTCAATCTCTTCAACGGCTTCCGGCGCCTCGATCCAGCCCATAATGACCCGGGCCCGCATGATCAGGGCCTCGGCATCTTCGGGCGACAGATTAAAGCTTTCGAGCAGGCCGGGCTGACGCACGCGCTCTGTGCCCTTAACCTCAAACCAGCCGCGCAGATCGTCCGGAACCAGATCGGCAAGATCTTCAACCGTCTTTACCTCCCCGGTGCCCAGGGCGATCACCATGGGCATGGTCAGGCCTTCAAGCTGGGTAAGCGCGTCGTCTATGCCAAGGTCGCGACGCTTGGCATCGAGTTCAGCGGCTTCGCGCTCTAGGAAGTCACGGGCGCGGGCCTGAAGCTCCTCAGCCGTGTCATCATCAAAGCCTTCAATGCTGGCAATTTCTTCAGCCTCGACATAGGCCACGTCCTCAACCGCGGCGAAGCCTTCGGTCACCAGCAATTGAGCGATGACCTCGTCGACATCCAGGGCTTCCTGGAATAGGGCGGTGCGCTCGGTGAACTCGCGCTGGCGACGCTCGCTCTCCTGGCTTTCGGTCATGATATCGATCTGCCAGCCGGTTAGCTGGCTGGCCAGGCGCACGTTTTGGCCGCGGCGGCCAATGGCCAGGGACAATTGCTCGTCCGGCACCACCACTTCAACCCGCTCGTCTTCTTCATCCATCACCACCTTGGTCACCTCGGCGGGCGCCAAGGCATTAACGATGAAGGTTGGTTCATCAGGCGACCATTGGATGATATCGATCTTTTCGCCCTGAAGCTCGGCCACTACGGCCTGAACCCGGCTACCGCGCATGCCCACGCAGGCCCCGACCGGATCGATCGAGCTGTCATTGGAAATCACCGCCATCTTGGCGCGGCTGCCTGGATCGCGGGCCACGGCGCGGATCTCGATCACGCCGTCATAGACTTCAGGCACTTCTTGCGCGAACAGCTTGGCGAGGAAGCCGCCATGGGCGCGGCTAAGCATGATTTGCGGGCCCTTGGCCTCGCGGCGCACGTCATAAATATAGGCCCGGACGCGGTCGCCAATCTGGAAGTTTTCGCGCGGGATGGACTGATCGCGGCGCATAATGCCCTCGCCCCGGCCGAGATCGACAATGACATTGCCGTATTCGACGCGCTTGACCGTGCCATTAATGACCTCGGAAATGCGGTCCTTAAACTCTTCATACTGACGCTCACGCTCAGCTTCGCGCACCTTGTGGGTCACGACCTGG
>CANGCO010000084.1 GCA_947452365.1 Caulobacteraceae bacterium | reverse complement strand
GAGATCTCGGTATGGAGATAACCCATGGTCCCATTGACGCGCAGATCCTTAACGGGTTCCCAAATCCCTTCCAGCTCGGCACCATAAACCTTGGCATCGATATTGGTATTGACCGAGTTGCGGTTCACGATCGCCGAGATCTGATAGCCGGTATAGTCATAATTAAAGGCCGTTGCGTTCAGGATCATGGATCCGTCAAGCAGGACATTCTTGGTACCGACTTCGAAGGCATTGACAAATTCTGGCTCAAAGCTGACCGGAACCGCCAGTCCCGGGGTAATGCCGGGATTGAAGCCACCGGGCTTATAGCCACGCGAATAGGTCGCATAGACCAGGGTCCGGTCGGTAAAGCTTAAGTGCGGTGTCCATTCGACGTTCAAGCGGCCTGTGGTTTCCTTGAAAGCCACAGTTTGAACGGGAGATTTAGGCTCAAGGTACGAGAACAGTCGCACGCCATGGGCGATGTCCCATTTGCGATCGACGCTATAACGCAGACCCGCGGTGAATTTCAGGTCTTCATTGGCCTGATAATAGACTTCGCCAAAGGCCGCATAGGCGCCCAAGCGATAGTCGGTGCGGTTATCATAATAGTTCGCGCCCGAACCGTCAGGCGTTAGCCCAAAGTCCATTGGATAAGGATGGCCGGGCGTTACTGCGTTAATGGCTTCAACCGGACCGGTCAGGCCGTTGGAAACCACATAATAATCGGTTGTGGTCTTGAAATTGACGAAGTTGACGCCGGCCGAGAAGTTCAGCGGTGTGCTGAAGGACGACTGAACGCGCATTTCTTCCGAGAACTGACGGTTCGTGCCGGTCTGGTAATCGATCGTGCGCAGGGCATTAGTCCGGCCCACTTGTTGGTCATCAACGCAGGCTGCGGGACCGGCGATCGGCCCGCAGTTTGGATCATTGACGATCTTGGCACCAACCACAGGCGAGGCGTTCACCAGCCCAAGCAGACCGCCGGAGGGCGTAAAGCCACTGGTCGGAATGGTGCGGCTATAATCAGCCCGGGTGAAATATTTGCCCGTCGCATAGGAGGTCTGATTGATCAGCAACAGATTGTCAGTGAGTTCAAACTCAGCCTTTAAGGAATAAAAATCACCTTCGCGCTTGAAGACCGGCATAATGCCCGAAGCCCATTTGCGCCAATCATTGGGTGTGGTCGCGCCAGCATTGCCGTTTACGGCTGGATTGGCCAGACCGATCGCACCGCCAAGCAAGCCAGCCAAGGTGGCCGACGAATTGAACACGCCATAAGCGCTTTGCTGATAGAGCGAGCCATTGGCGCAGCCCTGGCTCAGCAGGTTCTGGGTCATGGCATTGGTCGCCACGCCGCCAATGCTTGCCTTGCCGGGATCCGCAATACACAGCTGCTTGCCAACGCGGTCGCGATTATCGTCTTCACGTGCACGCTCCCACATCAGGTTGAAGCGGATCTTTTCGGACGGGGCCCAATTGACCGACAGACGGCTGGACCACATGTCACGATCATCTTCCTTTTGGTGCAGGAAGGTATTCTCGGCCATGCCATCGCGCTTGAAGTATGAACCGGCCAGACGCACCGACAAGGTGTCGCCGATGGGCACGTTCACATAGCCCTTAAGGCGCTGCGAATTGAAATTGCCGTATTCGCCAGTGGCTTCAGCGGCGAAATGATTAACAGGCTTGGCGGTAATGATATTGACCACGCCGCCGGTCGCATTACGACCAAACAGGGTGCCTTGAGGACCGCGCAGAACTTCGACGCGCTCAATATCAAAGAAGTCGCCATCGCCGAGACCGCTGGACACCAGGGGCACATCGTTTTCGTGCACGGAGATACCGCCGTCGGCGCTGGTGCCGACCGTCTTGGTGCCAATGCCGCGAACCTGGAAGTTAAAGCCGCCGAAATTACCGCGCGCGAAATTGACGTTCGGGATGGCTTTCAGCAGATCCTGGCCGCTTTCAATGCGCTGGGTCTTCAGGGTCTCGCCCGAAAACGCCGAAACGGCAACCGGCACGTCCTGCAGGGTTTCTTCCTTGCGTTGAGCCGTAACCACCACTTCTTCAATGGCTGTGCTCTTGGCCGGGGCCGCAGGTGCGGTTTGGGCAAAGGCGGGGGCGGCCAAGCCAGCGATTGCGATCGCTGATACGCCCATGGCCAGATAGCTGCGCATGCGCAGTGTGTTAGACATTCGGTAACCCTCCCAGAACGTCGCGAGCGCTTATGTGCACCCTGCGACCGTTGTTTCCTCAGTGTTGCGCTTTTTAGTGTTACGTAAGATGCGCAACAGACCCTTCGTAACGTGCTACCAATGCATACCGATGCGAAACATCTGTCAATATGCGTTTCGTTACAAAAGTGAGGTTAAGTTACGGGCGCGACATCTGGGCCACGGGTCCGGTTTTGGCACGGGATGTGCGCTCAAGACAAAAAGCGGGGACAAGCCTAAGCCTGCCCCCGTCTTGTCGTATTTATGGGCACAGCGGCCGACCCGTTTAGAAATTCACCCGAAGCTTGGCCCCATAGGTGCGCGGCTGGCCGGGATAGACCCCAAAATTGCCGGGCTGCTCGGGCATTTGGAACCCGCCAACCGAATAATACTTGTCGGTCAGGTTGCGGATAAACACTTCCGTGCTCCAACGCCCCCTCTGGTCACCCAGGCTGAAGCGGGCATTGAAGATGGCATAGGCAGCATTGTCAGTAGAGCCGCGCGGGTCACGCATCAGGTTTTGCGTCGCATAGCTGGTATTGAACCGGCCATCGACAAACACCAGCCCCTCCAATTCGGTTCCCGGGATCGGCCGCTTATAGGTCACGGCCGAGGTCATGCTCCATTTGGGCTGGCCCGCCAGGCGATCGCCCTTGGCAATGGTTTCAGTGTCAAAACTAACCGCCTTGTCAAAATAGGCCTGATCATACAGCGCGCCGGCCTGAATCGTCAGGCCAGGAATGGGCTTGGTGGTCGTATCCAGTTCAACGCCGCGCGATATCACGCTTGGGGCATTGCGAATAAGGGTCGCATAGCCGGTTGTGCCCTGAATCTGGTAGTCCGTAATCTTCTCATAAAAGAGGTTCATGTTCATGGTTGTCACGCCATCGAACAGGCTGGACTTAACCCCGACTTCCACCGCATCAATCGATTCAGGATCAAAGCGCAGGGCCGCAATTGACGGCTTCAAGGTCGCGGCGGGCGTCAGATCAAAACCACTCCGATCCAGATTATAGCCGCCCGACTTATAGCCGCGCGCATAGTTGCCATAGATCATGAGGTCAGGATTAAACCGATAGGTCACGCCAAGATTGCCGGTAAAGGCGCTCGAGGTTGTCCGGTCCGAATACTTGCCATTGGCAACAGGATTGACCGCAGCCCCGCATATATAGCGCATAAACGGTCCAAGCGGTCCGTTTAGCAGGACCTGGGTGGTCGCAGCATAGCTCGGGCTCGAAACCATTGCGCTACAGGCGGCAACGCTGGAGTCCAGATTGGCCTTGATGGTCTTGGCGTCTTGCGCCCAACGCAGGCCGCCATACACCGTCAAATTGTCATTAACGGCAAATTCTTCATGCGTGAAAAAGGACAGATTGCGACTGTTTGTATCAAACGCGTCGGCATTTTGACCGCTACCGGCCACGGGAATACCGACCGCTACGGCCAGGGCATAGGCATTGGCATAGTCTAGGTCCGCCTGGGTCTGTGCGACAATGACCGGATTGGAACTGTAGAGCCCAACCAAACGCGACGGCGGCACAAGCGTGGCGGCAATCGCCCGACAGCCGGGATAATAAAAGGCGTGGGCACCACAGGGACCATCGCCCGGGTCATGCGATGGATCGTGCTGACCCAAGGTGCCGAAAATCGTATACTCGCCAGAGAACTGGTAAACTTCGGAATCGATATAGTGGGCGGCATCCGTGCCGAACCGCACCTTATCGACATGCTTGAGTTTTTCATTGGCATAATAGCCGCCGACCATCCAGTTCAGCCGGTCTATATCGCCCTCAAAGCGCAGTTCTTGGCTAAAGGTTTTGCTGCTATCGGTGGCGCCATCGCGATACATGCGGTCTATATCGCTAAGATCCATGTCCTGGTTGCGTAGGGCCTGAAGGTCGCGATAGGCCGAGATGGATGTCAGCTTGACCGGCCCAAAATCGTGATCAAGATTAAGCGAAATGCCGGAACTCTGCACATCTTCGGTCATGTCACGGGCCGGCGTCAGTGTGGTCAGACGTGAGGGCGGATCGGCGGGCATCAAGCCAATGCCGCCGCCAAACAAGGCGGCTACAGAATTGATCGCGGGCATGAAACTGCCCAAGGCACTGCTCACCGCCGAACAGCATTGCTCGTCAGTCTTGGCCGTATCGGCAATAATCCGCAGGCTGCCCTTGTCATATTTCCACAAGACCTGACCGCGCAGATCCCAGCGATTGCGGTCATTAACGTCGCGATTGCTGCGGGCATCGGTGATAAAGCCGTTACGGACCTGGATATTGCCATCGAGGCTGGCGGCGACGCGGTCTTTGAGCACTGCGCCGGTCAGACCAAAGCTGGCGCTCTTATAAGCATAATTGCCCCCCTCGACCGAGACAAAGCCGCCGCGCTCAAAATCCGGTGCCTTGGTGGTGATATTGATCGCGCCGGCGGTACTATTGGTGCCGAACAAGGTCCCCTGTGGGCCACGCAGCACCTCAATCCGGGTGACTTCGGGCAGTTCGCCAAGGGCCAAGCCCGCCCGGCTATAATGCACCCCGTCAATATAATAGCCGACCGAGGAGTCCATGCCCGGATTGTCAATAGCGCTACCGACGCCCCGGATACTGCCCATGGTGCTGAGCACGCTTGAATCGCCGGTGTCAAACCGCACGCTTGGGGCAAGATTTTGCACATCCCGAATATCCGTGACACTGGCAAATTTTACAGTCTCGGCGTTCAATTCATTAGCCGAGATCGGCTCATCTCTGAGCCGGGTCAAGGGGCCGATTGCGCCCAGCAGGACCGCCTCAATCGAGGGCTCAACCTGACGCCGCGGCGCCGCCTGGCTGGGCATGGCAAGACCAGCCATGACGGCCGTCGAAACGCCGACAATGAGATAGCGCCGCAAGCGGACAGTCATATCGAGGTCCTTCCGAACCGGTAGCTTCGCAGTGGCCTGAGGCCTGCACACGGGCATGCTTTAGTCATCAGCATCATGCAAAGCATCAATTGGTTACCAAACTATAAATTTGATACTTAACGTCTCAAAACTGCGACAATGTTACCAGTCTTGAGAAGTATTCGGCCAAAAAGAAAGGGCGGCAAGTTGCCTCGCCGCCCTCCCCATTCTTATACGGTTATTGAGATCAGAAATTGACCCGCACCGTCGCACCATAGGTGCGTGGCTCGCCTGGATAGACGGCATAATTGCCGGTTTGCTCAGGCACGGCAAAACCACCGATCGTATAATACTTGTCAGCCAGATTGCGGATGAACAGTTCTGCATTCCAACGACCGGCCTGATCGCCAACGCCGATACGGGCATTGAAGATCGCATAGGCCTTATTATCGGTCGAACCGCTTGGATCGCGCGACAGGTTTTGGGTCGCATAGGCGCTGTTATAACGACCATCGACAAACACCAGGCCATCAAGCTGGGTGCCTGGGATCGGGCGCTTATAGGTCACAGCCGAGGTGACGGTCCATTTTGGCTGACCGGCCAACTTGTCACCCGAATGGATGGTTTGCGAACCAAACGTCACGGGTGAGTCGAAATAGGCCTCGTCATACAAGGCGCCGGCTTGGACCGTTAGGCCTGGCAGGGGCTTGGTGACCGAGTCCAGTTCCACGCCGCGCGAAATCAGCTTTGGCACATTGCGTGTGACAAAATTGAAGCCGGAGAAGGCATTGAGCTGGAAGTCGCTGACCTCTTCATAGAACAGGTTCAGGTTCAGGGTGGTGATGCCGCTAAACAGGCTCGACTTCACACCCAGTTCATAGGCGTCGACAAATTCCGGATTGAAGTGGGTTTCCGAAATCAAAGGCTTAACCGTGGTCGCTGGGCTGATATTGAAACCCGAGCGGTCCAGATTATAGCCACCAGCCTTATAGCCGTGCGAATAACCGCCATAATACATGACGTCGTCCGACAGCTTGTAAGACAAGGACGCAGTCCCGGTCCATTCGTTCTCCTTGGTGCCGTCCGCATAGGACCCATTGGCAATCGTATTGACCACGGGGTTACAGACGAACAACAAGAAGCCCGCCAAGGGGCTGGCGAGCAGGGCATTGGTTGCACCTGTGAAATAAGGATTGGCCGTCAGGGCCGAACAGCCCGGGGCGGTGGAATCCAGATTGGCCGTCACGTCCTTGGTTTCATGGTTCCAACGAATACCCGCCGTCAGGGTCAATTTGTCCGTAAGGGCATATTCATTGTGCGTGAAGAAGGACAGGCTTTGGGTGTGGGTCTGGAACTGGTCAGAGTTTTGACCAGTACCGGGGACCGGTGCACCGGCGGCGACGGCTTCTGCATAGGCCGCTGCAAACGGAGCAGCAGGCGATCCCGCAAGCGCCGCGGCTAGAATGCGGCAATTGGCATAAAGCCCCTCTGCCGGTCCGCAATTGTGTGTGCCGAGGCTGCCAAACAGGTTAAAGCCGGTTCCACCGGGGGCGGCACCGTTTAGGTCAACACCAGCGGCCAAGGCGTCGACATAGCGTGCGCCGTCATTGCCAAAGCGGATCTTGTCGACGTGATTAAGCTTTTCGTCGGCAAAGAAGCCGCCAGCAATCCAGTTCAGCTTGCCGACATCGCCCTGGAAGCGCACTTCCTGGGTAAAGGTCTTGAAGCCGTCGCGATAACCATCGCGATAGGCGCGGTCCATGGCGCTGAAATCGATGTCCTGATTGCGCAGGGCCTTCCAGTCACGATAGGCGGTGACCGAGGTAAACTTCACACCGCCAAAAGTGCGGTTGTATTCGGCCGAAATACCCGATTCCTTGACCTTTTCCGCAAGGTCGCGGTTTGGGCTGATCGTGGTGCGGCGGGCCGAAGGATCGGCAGGCAGGATGCCGGTGAGGCTATTTAGACCCGCGACGAAATTGATCGCCGGCGCAAAGCTACCAAGCTTGCTGGTAATGGCCGAGCAGCACTGCTCGTTCGTAGCCGAGGTATCGGCGATGACGCGCAAGGAGCCCTCATCGAAATTCCACAGCAACTGACCGCGCAGGTTCCAACGGTCGCGATTATTGATGTCGCGATTGCTGGTCACATCAGTGATGAAGCCATCACGCTTTTGGATATTGCCTTCCAGACGGCCGGCCAACTTGTCGGCGATCAGCGGACCGGTAATGCCAAAAGTCGCGCTCTTATAATTATAGTCACCGGCGCTGAGAATGGCGAAACCGCGGGGGCTAAATTCTGGGCCCTTGGTGGTGACGCTGATGGCGCCCGCCGTGGTGTTGCGGCCAAACAGTGTGCCTTGAGGACCGCGCAGGACCTCGATGCGTGACACTTCAGGCAGCTCGGACAAGGCAACGCCGGAACGGTTGCGGTAAACGCCGTCAATAAAGAAGCCAACCGCAGACTCAAATCCTGGATTATCGCCGCCGGTGCCGATCCCGCGGATCGAGGCGGTGGTGCCTGCCGCATTGGATTGGCCGGTATAGAATTTAAAGCTTGGTGCGATCTGCTGAACGCTGCGCAGATCGGTGATGCCGGCATTCTTGACGGTTTCAGCGGTCACAGCGGTAATGGCGATTGGCACTTCTTGCAGGCGCGCTTCGCGGCCCGTGGCAGTGACAACAACCTCTTCGATCACTTGGGAATCTTGCGCTGATGGGGCATCAGCGGCAAAGCTTGGGGCGGCCAGCGCGGCCATGGCAACAGCCGAGGCGCCCGCAAACAAATAGCTCCGCACGCGCAGAGTAATAGACATACAACAACTTCCTTCCTGAACGGGTTCGGCCGATTGTGTCTGGGCCGACGTCCCGCCAATTCATTGCCGCCTAGATCGGGTAACAGCCCAGGAGTCGGCGACATTGCTCCTGTGCGGGCGCGGGGGTTCGCACGGGCACGGGGGGGGCTGTCAACGTCAGAACCGTCACAAAAGCGGCGAAACACACAAAATAGCGCGGCTTTATCCAAGCACTTTTAAAGTGTTGCTTTTACGTAACATTTTGTCGCTCAAATATGAGGCAGGTGCCAAAAAAACGGGCGGCGAGTTGCCCCGCCGCCCGAAGTTTACACCCCCAACGGGGTGGTGATTTGGTTTGGATTAGAACCGCTTGGTGACGGCCAAGCCATAAGTGCGTGGATCACCGATAAAGATATTGGTGAACAGGCCCGACGAGGCATCGGTCAGATACTGGTCTTGGATATAGTCCTTATCGAACAGGTTCTTCACATAGGCCTGGACGGTCAGGTTGGCGTCGGCATTTTCAATGTTCACAGACAGATTTGCTACGCTATAGGCCCTGATCCGGTCATGCTCGGAATTGAAGATTCGCGAGAAGGACTTGTCTTGATAATAGACGTCCGCTCTTGGGGTCACAGTCCAGGCATCGCCCATATGGTACACGTACTGAACACCGAGATTGGCCGTAATCTTTGGCGAGTTAGGCAGTTCGTGACCCTTGAGGTTCACATTGATGCCCGTCGTCGTGCCAAAACCCGTCAATCCCAATGGGTTGCCTGTCGCGGCGCTCAGACCCGCAACGCCCTCACAGCTCATCCAGTAATTCTTGCTGGAGAACAAACCCGACGGGAAAGCCCCCACAAGGCCGTTATTGATGGCAAATTGCACCTTGGCTAAGTCCGAGGTTTTCGCGGCACAATTGGAAGCGTTCAGACCCTTAACAACCGTCAAGGTGGGGTCGCCGCCGGTCAGATCAAGCTGATCAGGGGTGGCACCATTGGAGATCTCGGTATGGAGATAACCCATGGTCCCATTGACGCGCAGATCCTTAACGGGTTCCCAAATCCCTTCCAGCTCGGCACCATAAACCTTGGCATCGATATTGGTATTGACCGAGTTGCGGTTCACGATCGCCGAGATCTG
>CANGCO010000083.1 GCA_947452365.1 Caulobacteraceae bacterium | reverse complement strand
GGCATCTTCAAATTCAGGACCATAAATATCGATCAGGACCGCGCGGTCCAGACCCGAGGCTGGGCCATCATAGACCACACGCCCGGCTTTTAGCGCAATGACCCGGCCACAATAGCGCAGGGCATAATCCACCTGGTGCAAGGTCACCAAGACCGTAATCCCATCTTGGCGGTTTAGACCCTGCAACAGTTCCATCACCTTGCGGGCCGCAACCGGATCGAGCGAGGCAACCGGCTCGTCGGCCAGGACCAGTTCTGCGCCCTGGACCATGGCCCGAGCAATTGCGCCGCGCTGCTGCTGACCACCCGACAGCGTATTGGCCCTTTGGGCGGCATAATCGGCCACCCCGACATGAAAGAGGCTGGCCATGATGCGGTCTTGCTCTGGCTTGGGCCAAAGCCCCAAAAGGCCGCGCCAAAAGCCAAGCCGGCCAAGCGAGCCCAGAGCGACATTGGTATAGAGGGACAGCCGCCCGACCAGATTAAATTGCTGAAACACAAAGCCGATGCGGCTGCGGATCTTGCGAATACCGTCACTGACCCGGCCCCTGGCCTGGACGCTCTGGCCAAAAGCCTCAATCGTCCCAGGGCCTGCATCAATTGGGGCCAAGCCATTTAAGGCGCGCAGCAGGGTCGACTTGCCCGAGCCCGACGGCCCAATCAGGGCCACCATCTCACCGGCCATGACCTGGATCGACACCCCGTTCAGCGCAAGGCGCGTGCCAAAGGTCTTGGAAACCTGATGCGCAGTAATGACAGCCATGTCGGTCATGCCGGTTTATGCACCCCATTTATGCCCTTGCCGCTAGATGTTTCCCTTTTGCAAAGGTCGCATGACAAGGCCCAATCTGAGCCGCCACTAGCGCGCCAAAGGGCGATTTGCCAAGCCTTAAACGCAGGGCTTCAAGCCCGCTTAACCGGCAAGCCCAGACGAGCGCGCCTTCGCCGCTGCATTTAGCACAATTTGATATCATTTTTCCCTTTACACGGGGGGCCCATATCCCTACTACGCATCGCTCCGGCGGACCCCGAAGTTCAAAAACGCTGCTAACGCCGGATTGGGTCAACAATATATAGGGGTTTACGTGAATTGCACACGTATCATGCGCCCTTGGACCTGGTCCGCGAGCGGTCTCCGGAATGTCCTGTCGCACTCGTGCGGCCGGGCATTGTGGCCGTAGCGGCTCGCTGGTTCCAGGACAAGCTTAAAGCTGACATACTGTATGCCGTAAAGGCAAACCCTTCGCCATGGGTCATTGAGACCTTGCTGGCCAATGGCGTGCGGTCTTTCGATGTCGCCTCAATCCCCGAGATTGAGCTGGTGCGCGGACTTGCGCCCGATGCCAGGCTGGCCTTTATGCATCCGGTCAAGAGCCGGGTGGCTATTCGCCAGGCCTATTTTGACCATGGCGTGCGGATTTTTTCGCTCGATAGCCATGACGAGCTGGCCAAGATCCTAGACGCCACAGATCAGGCCAAGGACCTCACCCTCATTGTGCGCATGGCGGTCGCCAGCCATGGGTCGGCCTATGACCTGTCGGGCAAGTTTGGCATTGATGCCGATGCCGCGCCGGCCCTTTTGTTGGCCGCACGCCGCGCTACCGAGGGCCTGATGGGCATTAGCTTCCATGTTGGCAGCCAGTGCATGCGCCCAACCGCCTATCAAGGCGCCATGAGCGCGGCCTCGCGGGCCCTGGTTCGCGCTGGGGTGTTTGCCGATATTGTTGATATTGGCGGCGGGTTTCCTTCCGTCTATCCGGGCATGGCCCCGCCTGCTCTGGAAGACTATGCCGACTCCGTCCATCGCGGCTTTGCCGAAATGATGGTGCATGAGACCACCGAATTATGGTGTGAGCCGGGCCGCGCGCTTGTGGCCGAATCCACCTCCATCCTGACCAAGGTCGAGGCCCGCAAGGGCGATGCGCTCTATTTGAACGATGGCGCCTATGGCAATCTGTTCGATGCGGCCCATTCCAAATGGCCCTTCCCGGTCAAACTGGTGCGCGACGGCGCAGCCGATCCAACCCTCAAGGCCTTTAAGTTCTTTGGGCCGACCTGCGATTCGATCGATGTCATGCCCGGCCCCTTCTGGTTGCCCGAGGATGTGCGCGAGGGCGATTATGTCGAGATCGGCATGATGGGGGCCTATGGCACCGCCATGGCCACCCGGTTTAATGGCTATGGCGATACAGAGACCGTGCTGGTAGACGAAGCCCCCATGGCCTCTATGTACGGCCTGGCCCGGCGCTCCATCCCGACGCCTCGGCCAGAAATCGGTGCCGTGGTGCGCTTGTCCCGAGCCCGGGGTAAGAAGCGTCGGCGCAGATAGGTCAATCGGTTTGCACCGCGCCCGTCGCTCCGTCCGGGTCGGTGGCCTATTGTCCGACGGGCGTCTCCAGCTTGAGGGAAACCTTTGAGATGAACGCCATTACCAATCGCAAGGCTGAACTTTTATCCAATACGGTCGAGCATGTGGACATCACGTCCTATGACGCCCGGCCGATCATCGATTCTATGCGCAAGATGAGCTTTACCTCGCGCGATACGGCAAGGGCCGCCGATATTCTCGACATGGCCATTGCCGACAAGGCCTGCTCGCCCTGGCTGATCCTGGCCGGATCGACCTCGGCTGGCGGCTGCATGCATGTTTATCGCGACATGGTGAAGTTTGGTATGATTGACGCCGTGGTCGCCACCGGCGCCTCGATCGTCGATATGGACTTCTTTGAGGCCCTGGGCTTCAAGCACTATCAGGCCGATGGCCAGGTCGATGATAATGAGCTACGCGCCAATTATATCGACCGCATCTATGACACCTATATTGATGAAGAGCAGTTGCAGCACTGTGACATGGTCATATTGGAAATTGCCAATCGGCTCGAGCCGCGCGGCTATTCCAGCCGTGAATTCATCTGGGAAATGGGCAAATGGCTATCCGAGGGCAATGCCAAAAAGCCCGGCAGCCTGATCCAGACCGCCTATGAAGAGGGCGTGCCAATCTTTTGCCCGGCCTTTGTCGATTCCTCGGCAGGTTTTGGCCTAGTCAAACACCAGAAGGAACGCGCCGCGGCCGGCAAGCCTTATCTGATGCTCGATGCGATCGCAGATTTTCGCGAACTGACCGATATCAAGATCGCGGCGGGCACGACGGGGCTGTTCATGGTCGGCGGCGGCGTGCCGAAGAATTTTGCGCAAGACACGGTGGTCTGCGCCGAAATCCTCGGGTTTGAAGCTGAGATGCACAAATATGCCGTGCAGATCACGGTCGCCGATGTGCGCGACGGGGCCTGTTCATCCTCGACCCTGAAAGAGGCCGCCAGCTGGGGCAAGGTCAATACCACCTACGAACAGATGGTATTTGCTGAGGCAACCACGGTTGTGCCCCTGATTGCCTCCGACGCCTATCACCGCGGCACCTGGAAGGGCCGCGAAAAGCCGCGCTGGGCCAAGCTCTTCGCTTAAAACCGGCACACAGCCCAAACTTGCATCTAGGCGCCATCCTCGTTACCTCTGGCGCATGAGCCAAGCCTGTCAACATGGTCACGAGGATGGTCCCGGATTGCGCGGCGCGGCGCTGAGCGACGAATTGTCGGCAGCCGCGGCCTTATGCGGCCAGCGCGACCAAAGACTGACCGAGCCAAGGCGCCGGGTGCTGGAGCTTTTGCTGGCTGAGGGCCAGCCCATGAAGGCCTATGATTTGATGGCCGCCTTTGGCGCCGCCGGTCAGGCGGCCAAGCCCCCAACCGTCTATCGGGCCCTAGATTTTCTGGAAAAACAGGGCTTGGCTCACCGGATCGAAAGCTTAAACGCCTTTGTTGCCTGTCGGCGCGGGCCAGTGACCCATTCTGCCGCCTTTTTGATTTGTGATTGCTGCGGCCTGACCGCCGAGATCGAGCCAGGCAAAGGTCAAGAGGTCACTGATCTGGGCGCACACAGCGGATTTCAGGTTCAATCCCTTACCATCGAGGCCCATGGCCTCTGCAAGGCCTGCCAGGTATGACCCAAGCCCCGTCTGAAGCTATTGGTGTCGAGATCTGGCGCGGCGGGGTCAATACCTGGGACTGTGACGAGATGGGCCATATGAATGTGCGCTTCTATGTCACCCGCTCGGTCGAGGGCATGGCGGGGCTGGCCGCCGAGATGGGCATGCCCTTTGCCTATGCGCCCTATGCCAATTCCACCCTTCTGATCCGCGAACAGCATATCCGTTTCCTGCGCGAGGCCCATGCCGGAGCGGCCCTGCATATGACCGGCGGCATGGTCTCGATCGACGAGACCGAGGCCTGGGTGCTGCAAATCCTCTATCACTCCGATACGGGCGCGCCTGCCGCTACGATCCAGAGCCGCATTGCCCATGTTACGGCCCGCGACGGCACCGCCTTTGGCTGGCCCGCCATTGTGCGCGAACGCGCCAAGGGCTTGATGGTCGCGGTGCCAAGCTTTGCCGCCGCCCGCTCTGTTGATCTGAGCCCCGTTGCGTCTCAGGCCAGTCTTGAGCGCGCCAATGCACTAAACCTAACCCAGATCGGTCTAGGTGCGCTTCTGCCACAAGACTGCGATGTTTTTGGCCGCATGCGGCCGGAGCAATTTATCGGCCGGGTTTCAGACGGGATTGGCCGCCTGATCATGCCCTTGCGCGATCAGGTCGCAAACCTCGCCGATCAGGCCCATGGCAAGATTGGCGGCGCGGTATTGGAATACAGGCTGATCCAATTTGATTGGCCAAGGGCGGGGGAACGCATAGCCCTGCGTTCTGGGCTCAAGGGCGTCGATGACCGCGCCATGCGGGTCGTGCACTGGATGATTGATCCCGACACCGGCAAGGCCTGGGGCGCTTCTGAGGCCATTGCCATCACTTTTGACCTTGATGCCCGCAAGATTGTCCCAATCAGCCCGGCGGCCAAGACGGCCCTGTCCGCCAGCACTGTGCCCGGCCTGTCGATCTAGGCGACGGCCTCGGTCAGGGCCTCTCGCACCAGGTTCGGTCTTTCCATCGGCAAGAAGTGCGTGGTGCCCGGAACTTCGGTCACACGGATTAAGCCCTTGCGGTTGCGGCGGCAAAACTTAGCGGCATCGCCGATCCGGCAGGTGGAGGCGATTTCGGCGCGAAACACCTGCACCGGACAGATGGCGCGGGCCGCCGCCGTCCAGGGATCATTGGCCATGGCGGTAAAATTGGACGCCTCCCAGGCCGGGGCACAGGCCAATTCAACCTTGCCATCGGCTCGGTCCTTAAAGCCCCCCGCCACATAATCCGCCAATATCTCATCAGGCCAGGTCTTGAAGGCGCCGCGGCCCTTATAGGCGGCCATGACACTGGCGCGATCCTCAAACACCGATTTGCGCCTTATGGCACCTTGGGCGATCGGCGCGGCCTTCCAGACCTTGTGGTCAGCCCAGGGCATATTGGCCATAAGACTGACACCCCAGGGCATGATGACCGGGTCAAACATGACTAGGCTCTTGACCCTTTCGGGGCGAAGGCGCGAGGCGAGCAGCGAGACCGTGCCGCCCATGGAATGGCCTGCCAGCACGACCGGTTTCGCGCCCGGATCTTGGCCTAAGACATCCAACAGCGCGGCCAGATCATCGCGCATATCGCCCCAGGACCGGCGACCTTGCGGATTGGCGCTCAAGGTCGAGCGACCATGGCCGCGCTGATCAATCAACAGTATACGCAAATCCTTGGCCAGCGGCGCAAGGATCGAGACATAGGTCTGGGCATTAAAGCCATTGGCATGGACAAAGATAACATCCACCGGGCGCTGGGCATCGCCCATATCCAAAGCGGCCATCTCGCCCGCCTCACCGCTCGTGTGGATCTTGATCATGCGCGGGCGCAGGGTGTCGGTGAGGGTCGAGGTCATAGGGTCGCAACGGGCTCCGCAGAAGATCAGGCGATTTAATCAATATGTCGCAATTTGCTTGGGCTAAAAGCGCGCTTAAGTCTAGGTTATGGCGGACAAGGGAGAACTGTCATGACCCAGGCCCATACCTGTTTTGATGTCGAGATCGCCGATGGCATCGCGCATATTCGGCTTAGCCGCCCTGAGGCGCTCAATACAATGAGCCGTGCGTTTTGGAACGAATTGCCGGCTATTGTGCACCAGATCAATGATCAGGCGCTTGCCCGCTGCATTGTCATCTCATCGACCGGCAAGCATTTCTCGGCCGGGATGGACTTGTCCGTGTTTGGCAATAATGACGGCCTGACCGGTGCAACGCGCGACCGCCACACGGCCATGGAATCGTTTCGCCACCATGTGCACCACCTGCAAGATACGTTCACTTGCCTGGACCAGGCGCGCATGCCGGTCCTGGTCGCGATCCAGGGCGGCTGTATTGGCGGGGCGGTCGATATGGTCTCGGCCTGCGATATTCGCTATACCACCAAGGACGCCTTCTTCTGCATTATGGAAATCAATATCGGCATGACCGCCGATGTCGGCACCTTTCCGCGCCTTTGCAAGCTGATCCCGGAGGGTTGGGTGCGCGAACTGGCCTATACGGGCCGCCGCCTCAGTGCGCAAAAGGCCAAGGAGATCGGTCTGGTCAATGAGGTGTTTGACACCCATGAGGACCTGTTAGCCCATGTCTTGGAAACTGCCCGCGAGATCGCTTCCAAGGCACCCCTAGCCGTGGCAGGATCCAAGGTCATGATCAATTATGCCCGCGACCACACCATCAAGGATGGGCTGGACTATATTGCCACCTGGCAGACCGGCATGTTCTCGGGCGCGCATATGGAAGAGGCCTTCAAGGCCAAGAGCGAGAACCGCCCGGCCCAGTTCCAAGACCTGCTGCCCCTGCGAAAATCCATGTAGGCTTGGAGTGAGGCCGCTTAAGGCTTGGGTGGCTCTTCGTTATTATTGCTGCCGCCACCGCCGGTAACCTGAGCAATCAGGGCCGCAATCTTGTCGGTGGACTCAGCGGCCTGGCTTAGCAATTGGGCCGGGCCAGAGCCGGGCGTTGGCACACTGGCGGCCACCTGGCTCATGGCATTTTGCGCCACGGTCCGGACCGCATTTTCAGCCGCGGCCATGGCCACATTCTGGGTCGAGGAATAGATAAAGCCATAGGTCGGATAGACGGTCGAGCCAAGATCGCGCGCCGGATCATACCAGACCTTGACCGCGCTCCAGTCGCCCTTGGTCGAGACATCAATCACAGTGACGTCTTTTTCCACCTTGCCCCGGCGACCCGATAGGATCGACCAGTTGGCATGGGTGACCTGGATAACCCGGTCGGTCAGGACCTGACTGACCACAGCGACATGGCCGTCTTTCATAATGCCGGTGGGCTTAAACACCAGCACAGCGCCGGACTTGGGCACAAAACCCTTACTGTAGCGACCTGTTGCCTGCTGCCACCAAGTATAGGCATCACCAAAAATCTGGATGCCAGAAAAGGTCCGGGCAAAGGGCACGCATTGGGTATAGGATTCAGCACGGGCGGGGGCTGTTGGCAGCAGTGCCAAGCCCAAAATCATCGCCAAAATCCCTAGGACGTTTCTCGTCCAGCCCAGCATGCAGACAGCCCTCTTTGGTGCAACTGGTCCGCCCTTTAGACCATAATCTAGGTTAAGGGAATGCAAGTTTTCTTCACGGCGCGGACCGCTAGCCGATCAAGCGCCCAAAATGGTGTTTTAAAACAATGCGCTTTAAGGGGTTAGAATTTGGTAAATGCCAGATCCGGTCGCCAAGACCACCCCGTCGCTATGGCGTAAAACCCTTGACTGGACAAACAATAGGGACCGCGTGGTCCGGTCAATCACAGCATCAGTAAACACGGCCTCGCCTGGCCTTGCCAATGGCCCGACATCCAGGGCCAAGGACACGCAATTTAATTTTTGCGCACCCGAAAAAGCCGCTCTCTGCGCGGTTTCAAGCAGTCCGGCTAGAGCACCGGGCGTGTCGGTCAGGCGGACGGGTTCAGAGGCGGTCTTGGCATCATCGATCATGCAGGCCTTTTTCGCCACACAGTCGGCCCGGTCAAGCCCCGCAGGCACGCAGAACACAAAAAAGCGGGCGACCCATCACTGAGCCGCCCGCAAGTTTAAGGCTATAAAAAGTCCTAGCGCGTGCGTGCACCAGCATTGCAGCGGGCCAGGCTATCGGCGTCCAGCATCTTGGCCTCATTGCCAAAGGCACTGACGGCACCAACCACCTTGGTCAGTTCGCGGCAGGCAGACACAGAAACCGTGCGCTCAATGGCCGAGGGCGCGACGCAGCTTGAACCTTCACAGGTCCAGACCGCACCGCCGGCAACAACGCGGCTCTTGGTCGCGAGGGGCGCTTGCAGGGTCGCAGAAACCGGAGCCGCTGCAAAAGCAGTGCCCGCCAGCAAAAGTCCGGCCAGGGCCGCGGCTACAAATTTGATCGACATGAGAAACTCCTAAGGGTTCGGGGAGGAAACCACGCACCGGTAAGCCGCAAACCTATCCCTAGGATGCACCGGCGCGAACTAAGCACTGCTTAGATACCACCCTTTCGGCGAGTCGCCAAATGAAATCTTGGACAAACCCCTGCGACGATCAGGACACGCCCCTTCCCTGAGGTCAGTATTGCCGAGAGGGACAAAGGGGGGCCATACTCGTCCCAACACTAAGAAAAAAGCGAGGAACGACCATGGATTTTGCCCTGCCCAAGGCACTCACTGATTATCTGGCTGTGCTCGATGCCTTTATTGAAAAAGAGATCAAGCCGCTTCAGGCCAAGGATGACAATGAACGCTTCTTTGATCATCGCCGCGAACATGCCCGTACTGATTGGGACAATCAGGGCCTGCCACGCCATGAATGGGAAGAATTGCTCGGCGAGGCCCGGGCCCTAGCCGACAAGGCCGGGCATTATCGCTTTGCCCTGCCTAAGGAATTTGGCGGCCAGGACGGCTCCAACCTCTGGATGGCTGTGATCCGCGAGCATTTGGCGGCCAAGGGCCTTGGCTTGCACAATGATTTGCAAAACGAGCATTCGATTGTCGGCAATAATCCGTTTGTGCTGATGCTGCGCGATTTTGGCACGCCGCAGCAGCGTGACACCCTGATCCCCCTGATGATGGCTGGAAAGTTTCGGCCAACCTTTGGCCTGACCGAGCCCGATCACGGCTCTGACGCCACCTTTATGGAGACAAGGGCTGTGCGCGAAACCCGAGATGGGGTCGAGGGCTGGCTGATCAATGGCGAGAAGATGTGGACCACAGGCATGCACAAGGCCAGCCACTGCGCCCTGTTCTGCCGCACCTCTGGCAATGACGGCGATGCACGCGGCATTACCTGCTTCCTGGTTCCGGCCAATGATCCCGGCGTCAAGATCGAGGAATATTTGTGGACCTTCAACATGCCCACAGATCACCCGCGCGTCAGCTTTACCAATTGCTGGGTGCCCGATAGCGCCATGTTTGCCCCCGAAGGTCACGGCCTGTCGCTGGCCCAGCATTTTGTG
>CANGCO010000082.1 GCA_947452365.1 Caulobacteraceae bacterium | reverse complement strand
CGCCCCTCACCACGATGCGGTCGTGGCGGAATTGGTAGACGCGCAGCGTTGAGGTCGCTGTGGGGCAACCCGTGGAAGTTCGAGTCTTCTCGACCGCACCAGTGATGACAAGACAAGCGCCCCCGATACCGCAAGGCTAATCGGGGGCCTTTTGCCAATCCGTCGGCCTGGGGGCAGTGTGTGTCCCGAAGGAGGGGTGCATGTCCCAGAACTCGGGCGACCTGACCGCGGAACGGCAAGACCTAGTGGTTGAGGATCTGGAAGATCTGGCCCTAGGTGAGGACTATGCGCTCAACCCCGAATATATTGACATGGTGGTCAGCGCCGCTGACCGCGGTGATACTGAGCGCCTGCGGGAGCTGATTGAGGCCCTGCACCCGGCCGATGTTGCCGATTTGATGGCCTTCTTGTCCGCCGATTATCGTCAAGAAGTCCTAGCCTTTATCGCCCCCGATGCCCTGGCCGATATTCTGTCCGAGCTGGACACCAATATCCGCGAAGAGGTGCTCGAGCAGGTTACGCCAGCAGCCCTTGCCCGGGCGCTTGAAGATCTTGATTCCGATGACGCCGCCGATCTGGTCGAGGATCTCGAAGACGATAAGCGCGATGCCGTCTTGGCCGCCATGTCCGAGATTGACCGCGCCGGTATTCGCACCTCTTTGGCCTATGCCGAGGAGAGCGCCGGACGCTTGATGCAGCGCGAGGTGATGGCCGCGCCGCAGTTCTGGACTGTGGGTCAGGCGATCGATCATATGCGCCAGGCGGGCGACGAGTTGCCCGACCTGTTTTTTGATATTTATGTCGTCGACCCGTCCTATGTGCCGCAAGGCGCGGTAGCCTTGAGCCGCCTGCTTAAAACCCGCCGCGACACGCCCCTGGCCCAAATCATGGAGCCGGTTTCCGAGATTCCGGTCGATATGGATCAGGAAGAGGTTGCTTATATTTTTGACAAATATCACCTGATCTCAGCCCCGGTCACAGACCCTGCAGGCCGTTTGGTCGGGCAAATCACGGTCGATGACATTGTTGGCGTTATTCAGGAAGAAAGCCAGGAAGACATTCTGGCCTTGGCCGGTGTGAGCGATGCGGGCCGGGACGCCACGGTTATGGGCGTTGCAAGGTCGCGGTTCTGGTGGCTGCTGATTAATCTGGGCACGGCCGTGCTCGCGTCTAGCGTTATATCCTTGTTTGAAGGCGCGATTTCCAAGCTGGTGGCCTTGGCGGTCCTGATGCCAATTGTTGCCTCCATGGGCGGTAATGCCGGGACCCAGACCCTAACCGTGGCGGTGCGGGCGCTTGCGACCAAGGAACTAACCTCGGTCAATGTTTGGCGCACCGTGGTGCGTGAAGTGATTGTGGGCCTGTTTAACGGCTCTGCCTTTGCCATCTGTGTTGGCCTCGTTGCCGCCTTTTGGTTCCATGATCCCATGCTGGGGGTCGTGATAGGCATGGCTATGGTCATTAATCTATCGGCTGCGGCCTTGGCAGGCATATTTGTTCCGATTACACTGGAAAAAATGGGCTATGATCCGGCTGTATCCTCAACTGTATTTGTGACCACGGTCACAGATGTGGTTGGGTTCTTTAGCTTTTTGGGTCTGGCTGTACTCATTCTCCTGTGAGGACCTAGGCGGCGCATTCGCCTGGACCGGGCAGGGAATTGTCCGGAGTGGCTGGCATAACCGATATGGCGCCTTATCGTATAACCAGGTCTGGGCTTGATTTGATCAAGCGCCTTGAAGGGTTTCGCGACCGGCCGGTGCGGCTGGATAATGGTCGCTGGATGATTGGCTATGGTCATGTGTTTTCAGCCCGGCCTAGGCTTGCCCTAAGCCGCAAGGAGGCTGAGCTTCTTTTGCTGTATGATCTAAGTGCAATTGGTGAGGCGTTCGAATCGCTCATTTTTACGCCGCTAAGCCAAAACCAGACCGATGCCCTGTTTAGCCTTGTCTATAATATTGGGCTCGAAGCCTTTGCCGGATCGGAGGTCTTGTGCCTGATCAATCAAGGCGCAATGGTGCCTGCCGCTGCAGCCATGGAGCAATGGTGCCAGGCTGATCTGCGCGGTCACAGCATGGTGATTGATGGATTGGTGCGGCGCAGGGCGGCCGAAAAGGCCCTATTCCTGACCCCGCGCGGCGGATGGCAGCCGGCCCCAAGTCATATACTGGTTCCGCTTGCCCAGGTGCAGGCGGCCTTGCCCCTTGGTTTGGATATGGATGCGCCAATCGCCAGCCTTGGGTCGCCGTTTGAGCCGCAAAATGGCCGTGGAATTAATGAGGGCGCGGCGCCTAATTCGGATGGGTCGATCCAGCCAGACGTCATGTGGCCAGCGCCCTTAGAGCGTGAGGCGAGGCCACGGTTTTCGGAATCCCCCCTGATTATGATTGGCATTGCGATTGCGAGCCTAGGCGTGATTGGTGCCGGGGCGTTTCAGGGATTGGCTGAGCCGTCGCAAATTAACCAAGATATTGGCCTAACCATTTTGGCTTGGGCCTTCAGTCTTATAGGTTTGATGGCGATCGCCTTATTGGTGAGGAATTTAATAAAAAAGATAGTAAACAATACTTAAATAAAATAATCATCTTCGTTTAAATATTGTACATATTATTATTTACGATTACGATCGTTGGATCGCGGTCGAGGCATTAAGGGGTTCTAATGATACCTTTCGCCTTCATAAAACCACAAGTACATTGGCGGTCTGATGGTAGGGGCGGGTTTATTGGCTCCGGACCCGGCGCAGATGGTCAGGCTTGGGCCAGTAACCGGCTGGGCGGCTTTATCGGGTCTGGCCTAGGGATTGAAAACCAGGTTTGGCGCACAGATGCCATGGGCGGCTAAATTGGTAGCGGCCCGGGTCTGTGGGGGCTGTTTTGGCGCAGTGATGGCGATGGTGGCTTCAGGGGCGCGGGCGGCAAGATTCAAGGAATCCAATGGCGGCCCGATGGTAAGGGCGGCTTTAATGTCTTGCATGGGCCAAGCCTTAATGAGCCCCATATCGTGCCCGATGGTGCGGGCGGGTACAGGGTGAGCTAGCCGGGCCTGATCGCCTATTCCCCACACCCCAAAGAAAAAGCGCCCCCAAAAAAAAGCGCCGCAGGGAACAAGCTGTTCATCCCCACGGCGCCCAACACTGTCAGCGAAGCCGCTGAACCTCAGCTGAGGTGATACATCCTCGCCAAGTCTCCCAGAGACCTCGTAATGTGACAATGAGACACTGGATCACCTCCTTTCGCTGTTAAACAGGGACTTAAGAGTTTGCGAGCTTTGTGAAAAAACACAAGAGGCGAATTGCGGCCGATCCAGACTCAAAAACGCCCGACATTGCTGCCGGGCGTTTTGTGTTTCTAACAAGGTGGCCGATCTTATTTGATCTTGCCTTCCTTGAATTCGACATGCTTGCGCACGACGGGGTCATACTTGTTCATGACCAGCTTCTCGGTCTTGGTGCGGGCATTCTTCTTGGTGACATAGAAGAAGCCGGTGTCCGCAGTCGAGTTCATGCGGATCTTGATCTGTGCTGGCTTAGCCATGGTTCAATCCTTCGGGGGCTAGCCGCAGGCGCGGTAAGCCAGAAAATTTAAGAGCGCGGACAATACCCATGACGCGGCTAATGTCAACGCGCCATCACACCTATCGCAGCGCCTTGTGCCGAGGTGCGCCGCGCCGATAGGTGAACAGAAAGGCCGGATGGTCGCGGGCCTGATCGGCGACATGATGTAAAACCGCCTCAGTAATATCGAACATGGGCAGTTTTAGTGCCGCGTCCAACGGCCGGTAATCGAGATCAGCCAGTTCGGGGGACGCGGCGTGTGTGCCTTGGGTCAAGGCCGCATCAATCTGAAAAAACCGCGCATGAAACCGGATTGGGCTTTCGGTCGGGGTAATGGCCCTGGCAATCAAGGTCAGGCGCGACAGGTCTGGCCCGTCATGGCCAGGGCCTGCGGGCACGGTCAGGCCCGTCTCCTCCTCGGTTTCGCGCAGGGCAGCAACGCCCAGGGCATTGGCGAGGGCACCGCTTGCCGCACAAAGCCGAATACAGTCGCTCGATAGGGGCTTGGCGGGCTTGATCAGCCGGTCAGCGGGGTCAAGCTTGCCGCCCGGAAACACAAACACATCGGGGGCAAAGGCCGACTTGCCCGGTCTGCGGCCCATTAGCACTTCTGGCCCGGCTGATCCGCGACGAATCAGGACCAGGCTGGCGGCATGGCGCGGCTCGGCGGCGGTCATAGGTGGCTTAAGTGCCGCGCGCCGCGCACAAAGCGCACAAACGGGGCCGGGCGCTCGGGCGCATCCAGCTTTAACGCCAGTTCCTGCACGACAAACCGGGTGATATTGGGCAGGTCCAGCGCTAGGGCCTCGTCCAGATCGACCCATTCAATCTCGTCCAGTTCGCCGCAATCGGGTGCACGCTCCAGACTGATTAGGTTGTCAGCGCTGGCCATAAAGAACCGCGCATCAAACCGCTTGGGCCGATAGGGCGGGGTAATGGCCCTTGCTATAAAGTCCAAGGCCGCCAAATCGGGCTGGGCCCCCAGTTTTAGAAAATCGCCCCAAGGCCCCTTGGCGGTTTTTTCAGGCGCGGGCTTGGCCAGCAAGAGGCCGACCTCTTCAAAGGTTTCGCGCACAGCCGCCAAGGCTAGCGCACGGGCGCGGGTCGGCGGCGCAGTCTTCTCAACCCGGGCGGCAACCTCGGGGCGCAGATCGCTGGCAGAGGGCGCGCGGAAATCGCTAGGATCGATCCGCCCGCCCGGAAACACCCATTTGCCGGGCATAAAGCTGTGGCCCTTATTGCGCCGGCCCATCAAGAGGCGCGGCTTGGCACCGTCGCGGCGGACAATAATCAAGGTGGCCGCATCACGCGGCCGCACGACCTTTTGATCCTCAGCGCGCATGGCGCCATCGGTACGGGGGTCATAATTGGGGTCAAGCTTGGGTTCGGTCATGCCATTAGTTTAGGCCGGTTCTGGCCAAGGAAAAGCCTGACCTTGCGGAAACCTATGCGTCTTGATCGCCTTGACCCCGCAACCGCGCCGTCGCAACCTGACCACCAGACCTCTTTCAAGGAATCTCGTATGCGCCTCTTGCCCGTCAGCCTCGCCGCCGCCCTTAGCCTGGCCAGTGCCAGCACCACCCTTGCGCAGGTGCCAACTGAGGCGGTGTTTGCCGCCGCCAAGGCGGTCCAGCCCAAGGTCGTGGCCTGGCGGCGCGATCTTCATGAACATCCCGAACTGGGCAATCGCGAGGTCCGCACGGCTGCCCTGGTCGCCGCTGAGCTGAAACGTCTGGGGTTTGAGGTCCGCACCAAGGTGGCCGTGACCGGCATTGTTGCCGTGCTCAAGGGCGGCAAGCCCGGCGGTGTGGTCGCCCTGCGCGCTGATATGGATGGCCTGCCGGTTGAGGAAAAGACCGGCCTTGCCTTTGCCTCCAAGGCCATGGGCGAATATGAGGGCACGCCTGTGCATGTCATGCATGCCTGCGGCCATGACAGCCATGTCGCCATGCTGCTGGGCGCCGCCACCGTCCTTGCCGGCATGCGCGCCCAGATCCCCGGCACCGTGGTCTTGATCTTCCAGCCGGCCGAAGAAGGCCTGCCGATTGGCGAGACCGGCGGCGCCAAGCGCATGGTCGCCGAGGGCGCGCTCGATAATCCGGCCCCCAGCGCCATTTTCGGCATCCATATTGGCCCCGGCGATCCGGGCAAGCTGAACTATCGCCCCGGCGGTTTCTATGCTGCCGCCGACCGGTTTGACATTGCCCTAAAGGGTCGCCAGACCCATGGCGCGCGGCCTTGGAGCGGGATTGACGTCATCTCGCTCAGCGCCTCCATCATCACGGCCATGAACCAGATCGCGGCGCGCCAGATCGATGTCACCGCCTCGCCCACCGTCATTACCATCGCCACGATTCACGGCGGCGTGCGCAACAACATCATCCCCGAAGACCTGGCCATGTCCGGCACATTGCGCACCTTTAGCGATGAGCGACGCAGTGATGTGATTGCGCGCATGGACAAGACCATCAAGGCGCTAGGCGACTCCTATGGCGCGACGGCGACCTTGACCATGAACGAGCCCTCCTATCCGGTCACCTATAATGACCCGGCCCTAGCCGCGGCCATGTTGCCAACCCTGACGGCGGCTGCGGGTGGTGCGGCTAATGTCGAGGCCAATGGCGATCTGGTCACCGGGGCCGAAGACTTTTCCTATTATGCCCGCAAGATTCCCGGCGTGTTTTACCAACTCGGTGCCCGCAAGCCCGGCATCGCGGCCAAGACCGCCCCGGTCAATCACTCGCCCTATTTCGATATTGATGAAAGCGTGATGGAGGTCGGGGTGCGTACCCATGTCATGCTTGCGCTTGGCTACCTGGATCAGAAAGCGAAATAGAGGCGGGAAGGGCCCCCATCCCCGGCTTCGCCGGGACTTCCCCCAGAGGGGGAAGATTTGCATTCTTAATCCCCCCCCCCTTGGGGGAGGGGGACCGCGAAGCGGTGGAGGGGGCTTGGCCTAGGGGATAATCGCCATGCAGATGATCGACAGCATTGCCCAACTCGAAGCCCTCTATGGCCACCCCGTCGAGAACGCGACGGCTAAGGAGCTTGATCATCTGATCCCCGAATACCGTGCCTATATTGAAGCCTCACCCTTTGTTGCCCTAGCCACAGTTGGGCCGGAAGGGCTTGATTGTTCGCCACGCGGTGATGGGGCGGGGTTTGTCCGCATTCAAGATGATAAGACCCTGCTACTTCCGGACCGCATGGGTAATAATAGAGCGGACTCGCTTTGCAACATCATCCGCGATCCGCGCGTCGCGCTGTTGTTTCTGGTGCCGGGCATAGGCAGCACATTGAGGGTCAATGGGCGGGCCGGGCTAACGATTGAGCCTGATTTGCTGCAAAGTTTTGCGGTGGACGGCCGTGCGCCTAGGTCGATCATGGTCGTTCAGATCGAGGCGGTCTATTTTCAGTGTGCCCGGGCCTTGGTGCGGTCTCGGTTGTGGGACCCGAACCTTTTTGTTGATCCATCGGCACTACCGACCGCCGGGCAGATGCTGGCAGCGGTCAGCGAAAATCGTCTAGGCGGTGAGGCTTATGATCGGGCATGGCCAGACCGGGCCAAGGCGAGTTTGTGGTGAGCCCAGCCCCCTTCCCCCGCTGCGCGGGTACTTCCCCCGATGGGGGAAGATTTGGTCCCGTTTAATCCTCCCCCATCGGGGGAGGGGGACCGCGAAGCGGTGGAGGGGGCTAGCGCCGATGCCATCCTCAATCAAAATTTATCCCCGCGCATATTGGCTCTTTCCAATGGGGATAAAACCGCCTAATGGTCGCGGCTCGCAAAAGCTAGGTGCGCCGATTCTTCGGTGGCTGGCGTTTGCGTATACGCCCCGAGGCGCGGTCAGCCGCCCTCCGACCTGCGCGAAGGGGCGCCCTTGACCCTGTCAGGGGCTATTTCCGGCGTCCGGCGCCTCCTGTTATAGGGAGCGTAAGCCGAGGGCGGATGCCTGGACACATAGTTTACGCAGGGAAACCTGCGTCTAGGGAACATCAATGGCGCAATCATTCACCGGCAAAAAGCGGATCCGGAAGTCTTTCGGTCGCATTCCTGAAGCCGTGACCATGCCGAACCTGATCGAGGTTCAACGCTCTTCTTATGAACAATTCCTTCAGCGCGAAGTCCGCCCCGCGGACCGCCGCGACGAAGGCATTGAGGCCGTGTTCAAATCGGTATTCCCGATCAAGGACTTTAACGAGCGCGCTGTGCTCGAATATGTGTCCTATGAATTTGAGCCGCCCAAATACGATATGGAAGAGTGCACCCAGCGCGACATGACCTATGCCGCGCCGCTCAAGGTCAAGCTGCGCCTGATCGTGTTTGAATCGGACGAAGAAACCGGCGCCCGCTCGGTCAAGGACATTAAAGAGCAAGACGTTGATATGGGCGATATCCCGCTCATGACGAATAAGGGCACCTTTATCGTCAATGGCACTGAGCGCGTCATCGTCTCGCAAATGCACCGTTCGCCCGGCGTGTTCTTCGATCACGATAAGGGCAAGACCCATTCTTCGGGCAAGTTGTTGTTTGCGGCCCGGATCATTCCTTATCGCGGCTCTTGGCTTGATTTTGAATTCGATGCCAAGGATGTGGTTTATGTCCGCATCGACCGCCGCCGCAAGCTGCCTGCGACCACCTTCCTATATGCGCTGGGCATGGATGGCGAAGAAATCCTGACCACCTTTTATGATGTCGTGCCTTATGAAAAGCGCGATGGCGGTTGGGCAACCCCCTACAAGCCTGAGCGTTGGCGCGGTGTGAAGCCAGAATTTGCCCTGGTGGATGCCGATACGGGCGAAGAGATTGCGCCGGCTGGCCAAAAGATCAGCGCCCGCGCGGCCAAGAAGTTTGCTGATGGCGGCGTCAAGACCCTGCTTCTGGCGCCAGACGCCTTGGTCACCCGTTATCTGGCCCGCGACGCGGTCAATTACGAAACCGGCGAAATCTATGCCGAGGCGGGCGACGAGCTGGACGCGGTTGCGATCGAGACGCTTGCCGAACAAGGCTTTAACACCATCGACGTGCTCGATATCGATCATGTCACGGTTGGGGCCTATATGCGCAACACCCTGCGCGTCGACAAGAATTCGGCGCGCGAAGACGCCTTGTTTGACATCTATCGCGTCATGCGTCCGGGCGAGCCACCGACCGTGGAAGCGGCCGAGACCATGTTTAAGAGCCTGTTCTTTGACTCCGAGCGCTATGACCTGTCGGCCGTTGGCCGGGTCAAGATGAATATGCGCCTGGAACAAGACGCCTCGGACGAGATGCGGGTCCTGCGCAAGGAAGACGTTTTGGCCGTGCTCCAGACCCTGGTGGGTCTGCGCGATGGTCGCGGCGAAATCGACGATATTGATAATCTCGGCAATCGCCGGGTGCGTTCGGTCGGCGAATTGTTGGAAAACCAGTACCGGGTTGGCCTGTTGCGTATGGAGCGGGCGATCAAGGAGCGGATGTCCAGCGTCGATATCGACACGGTCATGCCGCACGACCTGATCAATGCCAAGCCAGCAGCGGCGGCTGTGCGTGAATTCTTCGGCTCCTCGCAGCTGTCTCAATTCATGGACCAGACCAATCCCCTGTCCGAGATTACCCATAAGCGCCGCCTGTCGGCACTTGGCCCTGGGGGTCTGACGCGTGAGCGGGCTGGCTTTGAAGTGCGCGACGTGCACCCAACCCATTATGGCCGTATCTGCCCAATTGAAACGCCAGAAGGCCCCAATATTGGTCTGATCAATTCGCTGGCGACCCACGCCGTGGTCAATAAGTACGGCTTTATCGAAAGCCCTTATCGCCAGGTGATTAATGGCGTGGCGGGCGAGACCGTCACCTATATGTCGGCCATGGAAGAGTCCAAGCACGTTATCGCCCAGGCGAATGTCAAGCTGGACGCTTCGGGCGCGATCATTGAGGATCTGGTGCCTTGCCGGATCAATGGCGATGTTAGCCTGACCTCGCGCGACATGGTCACCTATATGGATGTGTCGCCCAAGCAGGTGGTGTCGGTGGCTGCGGCCCTGATCCCGTTCTTGGAAAACGATGACGCCAACCGCGCCTTGATGGGCTCGAACATGCAACGTCAGGCCGTGCCTTTGGTGCAGTCGGATGCGCCCCTGGTCGGGACGGGCATGGAAGGCATTGTGGCCCGCGATTCTGGCGCCACCGTGGTTGCCCGCCGCCCCGGTATTGTCGAACAGATCGATGGTACGCGTATTGTTATCCGCGCTACCGAAGAAACCGATCCCAATAAGCCTGGCGTCGATATTTATCGTCTTTCCAAGTTCCAGCGTTCCAACCAGAACACCTGTATCAACCAGCGTCCCT